>NZ_JBFBJL010000063.1:0-53591 GCF_040686075.1 Streptomyces sp. NPDC086519 | reverse complement strand
CCATCTTCGCCGCGGCCGTCAGCTGCGCCTGTCACGGCCACCGCCCCCGGCTCAGACGGAGAGCGCGAACCCGCCCGTCACCCGCAGGGTCTCCCCGGTGACGAAGGACGCCTTCGACGAGACCAGGTACAGCAGCGCCTCGACGACGTCCTGCTCCCGCCCTTCCCTGCGCAGGATCTGCTCCCCGAGGACCCGCTCCGCCTCGGCGGGGGAGAGCTGGTCGCGTACCGCGTCGGTGAGGATCAGGCCCGGCGCGATCGCGTTGACCCGGATGCCGTCGGCCGCGAACTCCCGCGCGAAGGACACCGTCAGACCGCGTACGGCGAGCTTGGACACACCGTAGACGCTCCGGTTCGCATAGGCCGCCGACGACGAGATGTTGACGACGCAGGCGCCCGCGCGGCCCTTCATGGCCTCCCGGGCGGCCATGGTGCAGATGATGGTGCCCATGACGTTGACGTCCAGCACCCGGCGTACGGCCGCCAGACCCAGTTCGGTGAACGGCCTGTTGTAGGCGGCATGCAGACCGGCGTTGTTGACCAGGAGGTCGAGTCCGCCGTGGCGTTCGACGATCTCGCCCAGCACCGCCCCGACCCGGTCCTCGTCGGCCACGTCACAGGCGACTGCCGTGGCGCCCCGGCCCTTCGCGGTCAGTTCCGCCGCCGCCTCGGCCGCCGCGTCGCCGTCGATGTCGGCGAGGACGACATGCGCGCCGAGCGCCGACAGGGCCTCGCCGAAGGCCTTGCCGAAACCCCGGCCGCCGCCGGTGACGAGGGCGACCTTGCCCTGGTGCTCTGTGTTGTCCGGCATCAGAACCTCGCTTCGGTCGCTACGTCTGCGTTGTCTGCGTTGTCTGCTTGATCTGCTTGGTCCGCTTCGGTCACTTCGGCCCGAACCGCTGGCCCGCGTCGAGACGCAGGCACTGGCCGTTCAGCATCGGGTTGTCGACGACCGCCAGCGCGAGCTTCGCGTACTCCTCGGGCCGGCCCAGCCGCCGGGGGAACGCGGCGTCCCGCACCAGCGCGGCCCGCGTCTCGGCGGGGATCTTCTCGGTGGCGCCCGTCTCGAACAGACTGGGCGCGATGGCCACGACGCGGATGCCGAGGGAGCCGAGATCGCGGGCCATGGTCAGGCTCATGCCGGCGATCGCCGCCTTGGCGGCCGAGTAGGCGACCTGGCCGATCTGCCCCTCGAAGGCGGCGATGGACGAGGTGGTGACGATGACCCCCCGTTCGCCGTCGGGTTCCTCGGGCTGGTTGCGGCTCATGTGCGCGGCGGCTAGCCGGCTGATGTTGAAGGTGGCGACCGCGTTCAGGTCGAGGATCCGGCGGAAGGCGTCCAGGTCGTGCGGACCGTCCTTGCCGAGCGTGCGCCGCACACTGCCGCCGCCCGCCGTCGTGACCGAGACGTGCAGCCCGCCCAGGGTCCGCACGGCCGTCTCCAGGGCGCTCTCGGTCGCCGCGAAGTCGGTCACGTCGACGGGGTGGAAGCTGCCGCCGAGCGCGGCGGCGACCTCCCCGCCCGCCGACACCGGGCGGTCGAGCACGGCGACGTCGGCGCCGCGGGCCGCGAGGAGTTCGGCGGTGGCCCGGCCCATGCCGGAGGCGCCGCCGAACACCACCGCCTTCTTTCCCTTGATCTCCATGAGAACCTTTCGGATCGTGCGCTCACGCAGGGGCGGGGGCAGGCCGCAGCAGGGTGCACAGCCGGTCCCGGTGCACGGCGGCGTCGCCGTACAGCACGCTGTCCGCTCTGGCCCGGCGCAGGTAGAGGTGGAGGTCGTGCTCCCAGGTGAAGCCGATGCCGCCGTGCAGCTGGAGGGCCCGGGCCGCGACCTCGCCCGCGCCGGACGCGACGTACGAGGCGGCGGCGCAGGCCGCCCGGGCGGCGTCCTCGGCACCCGCGTCGGCGGTCATCGCCGCGTAGTACGTGGCGGCCCGGGCGCCGTGCACCAGCAGCGCCATGTCGGCGCACGCGTGCTTGACCGCCTGGAAGCTGCCGATGGGCCGCCCGAACTGGACGCGGGACGTGGTGTGATCGACCGTGAGTTCCAGCATCCGTTCCATCACGCCGAGCGCGTCGGCGCACCGCAGCACCGACGCGTCGTCGAGCAGCCGCTGGATGTCGGCCGGGCCGGCGGCGAGGCGGCGGTCTCGCGACACCCGCACGCCCTCGAACCGGATCTCGTAGAACGCGCGGGTCAGGTCCAGGACCTGTTGCCGGCGGACGGTGACGCCGGGGGCCGTACGGTCCACGAGGAAGGACGCCGGGGCACCGTCCTGGCAGGCGGTGACGAGCAGCCGGCGGGCGCCGCCCGCGTCCTGCACCGCCGTCTTCACCCCGTCGAGGACGAACCCGTCCGCCTCGCTGCGGGCGGTGGCGTGCACACCGTCGAGCGACCACGGGGCCCGCGGCTCGGCGAAGGCCCAGGTGGCCCACTCCTCACCGGTGGCCAACGCGGGCAGGACCTCGGCCCGCAACGCGGGAGAGCCCGCGGCGGCCACCGCCCGGCCGACGACCGCGGTGGGCGTGACCGGCCCCCGCCCGAGCGCACGCCCCGACTCCTCGGCGACGAGCGCCAGTTCCACCAGCCCCTGCCCGGCCCCGCCGAACTCCTCGGGCAGCCCCAGCCCCGGCCAGCCGAGGCCGGCCGTCAGCCGCCACATCGCCGGATCGACGTCCTCGGCCCCCTCGGCCCAGGCCCGCACCCGCTCGATCGGGGCCCGCTCCGAGAGCAGGTCGCGCGAGGCCTGGCGGAGCATGTCCTGCTCTTCGCTGAGCTCGAAGTTCACCAGGACAAGGTATCCTCTTTTCTGGAGAGGGTCGAGATGCTTGGCCGATCTGGCAGGCGATACGCCGACAGTGCGCACATTTAAGTGCCCTGAATTTCAGGATCGGCGCTGTTCTCCCCTCTGTCTGCCGCACCGCCGCCGAAACCGCCCGCCGGGCACCTCGGCCCGCCGGTCCGGCCCGTCCGCCGTGCCGCCGGTCCGGCCTGACGCCTCCGCGGGTCAGCGCGCGGCCCAGCTGACGGTCTTCGTCTGCAGGTACTCGTCGAGGCCGAACTCGCCCCACTCCCTGCCGAGTCCGCTCTGCTTGTACCCTCCGAACGCGGCCCGCGGGTTCACCCCGGCGCTGCCGCCGTTGATCGTGACGCCACCGGTGCGGAGGCGGGACGCGATGCCGTACGCGGCCGCGGTGTCGGCGCTCCAGACGGCGCCGGCGAGGCCGTACGGGCTGTCGTTCGCGATCCGCACCGCCTCCTCGTCGCTGCCGAACGGGATGACGACCCCGACCGGGCCGAAGAACTCGGTGCGGGCGACGGTCATGTGGTTGCCCACCCCGGTGAAGAGGGTGGGCTCGATGAAGTAACCCCGGTCGAGACCTGCCGGACGCCGGCCGCCGCAGACCAGCCGCGCGCCCTCCTCCTCGCCGGCCCGGATCAGCTTCTCCACCTTGTCCCGCTGTGCCGCGCTGATCAGCGGGCCCATGGTGGTGGCCGGATCGGCCGGGTCACCGACCCTGACCTCGGCGAGGGCCGCGGTCAGCCGGGCGACCAGTTCGTCGTGGACGGACTCGTGCACCAGCGTGCGGGTCAGCAGGGAACAGCCCTGTCCGGCATGGGTGACGATGCCGGACAGCGCGGACCGCACGGCGCCGGCGAGGTCGGCGTCGGCGCGGACGATCGTGGCCGACTTGCCGCCGAGTTCGAGGACGACCTTCTTCAGTGAGGCCGCGGCCTGGGCGTAGACCTGGCGGCCGACCGTGTCGGACCCGGTGAAGCTGACCAGGTCCACCATGGGATGGGTGGTGAGCGCCCGGCCGGCCTCCGTGTCACCGGTCACGATGTTGAGCACCCCCGGCGGCAGCCCGGCCGCGTCGGCGAAGTCGCCGATCAGCAGCGACTCCAGGGGAGTGGCGGGAGCCGGTTTCAGTACGGCGGTGCAGCCCGCGGCGAGAGCCGGGATCACCTTCATCATGCTCAGGAAGAACGGGAAGTTGTAGGCGGAGATCAGCGCGCACACCCCGAACGCCTCACGGCGCAGCACCCCCTGCGAGATGCCGGTGCCCGGAGCGACGGTGGGGTCCATCGGGCGCTCCCAGGCGAAGGCAGGGACCACGCGCTCGGCCATGTCGCGCAGATGCGCCACCGGGACACGGGTCTGCAGGGTCTCGGCCAGGGCCCGGACCGAGCCCGCCTCCGCCATGTTCAGGGAGGCGAGTTCGGGCAGTCGGCGCTCCATCTCCTCGGCCATGCGCAGCAGGACCGCGGCCCGCTCCCCGGGCCGCATCCCCGGCCAGGGGCCCTGGTCGAAGGCGCGCCGGGCCGCCGCGACGGCCTGGTGCACGTCCTTCGGCGAGGAGTCCGGTACCTCGGCGATGAGCTCCTCCGTCGCGGGGTTGCGGACGGATATCGGGGTGTCCGAACGGCCGTCGGTGCGGCGGCCGTCGATGTAGAGCCGCGAAGAGAACGAGTACGCCGTCGTCATGTCCGTCTCCTGCTCGCCGGTGGCCTGGTCGCCGACACGCCATTGAGTGTACTTAATTGATCTCCCAAGGGAAGGGTTGGCGATGTACCGAACCCGTATCGGCTGCCTGCCGATTCTCCGGAAACGGCGCCTGCCTGGTCATTCCGTATGCTGAATCGTTGACTAGACCGAGCGGTACAGGTAACTTCGGCGGCACCTGAGGCGTGAATTTCTGCCACGAACGACGAGGTTCGAAAGAGGTACCGCCCGTGTTCAAGGAATTTGTCGTGTCCGGCGACTCCCACATCATCGAGCCGGTCGATCTCTTCAAGACCCGGCTGCCCAGGCACCTGCGCGAACGGGCCCTGTGGGAAGAGGAGTTCACCCTCGACGAACCGATCGTCGCCGGCGGCCACACCGAGTTCAAGAAACTGCACACCATCGGATTCGACGGCTGGACCATCTCCAAGTACCGCCAGACCGGCGGGGAGACACCGGACGGCGACCCGGACCACATCCTCCGGGACATGGACTTCGACGGCGTCGACGCGTCGGTGATGTTCCCGAACCTCTCGCTGTTCGTCCTCTTCACGGACGACCACGAGCTCTCCATGGCACACGCCCGGGTGTGGAACGACTACCTGGCCGAGCGGTACCTGTCCTACAAGGACCGGCTGCGCCCGACGGCGGCGATCCCGCTCACCGACGTGCCCGAGGCCGTCGCGGAGATCGAGCGGGTCGCCCGGCTGGGGATCGGCGCGCTCCTCCTCCCGGAGATCCCGCCCCTGCCGTACTACTCGCGCGAGTACGACCCCGTCTGGGCGGCCGCGCAGGCGCACGGGCTGCCCGTCTTCATCCACGTGGCCACCGGCGGGGTCAGGGTCAAGGAGCAGGTGTCCGAGACCGCGCTGACCGTCCGGGGCCTGATGACGGCCATGAACATGGGCAAGGGCAACCTGACCGACGACATGGTGACCGGCCGCACCATGGGCAGCGCGGTCGGCTCGGCCGTGGCCGGCCCGCAGGGCATCATCGCCAGCCTGGTCGGCGGCGGGGTGTGCGAGCGCTTCCCGGACCTGCACTTCAACCTGATCGAGTACACGGCCGGCTGGCTGGTCTCCTTCATGGGCTACATGGACAAGGCATGGAAGACCGGCACCGGCCAGGACCCCGACTGGTGGCTCGGCTTCTGGGACGACAGCCGGGGCCCGAAGGAACAGCCCGCCATGGGACGGCTGTTCGCCGTCAACGACCGGTGGCCGTACCCGCTCAAGCCCACCGAGTACGTCCAGCGGCAGATCCACGTGCAGTTCGCGGACGACCCGACGGCCGTCAAGGCCCGCCACATCACCGGGCTGTCGACGGTGATGTGGGGCAACGACTACCCGCACGCCGAAGGGACCTTCCGCAGCAGCGAGGAGTGCGTCGCCGAGAACTTCGAGGGAGTGGGCGACGAGGACCGTGCCGCCATTCTCGGCGGCACCCTCGCCAAGGTGGTCGGCTTCGACACGAGCCGGAAGCTGGCCCCGGTGGCCGAGGAGGTCTGACGGCCCCGGCGGCACGGGGGCACGACCCGGCCGCCCTGCGTCCCGAGGCACGCGCCGTCCCGAAGCGCACACCGCCTCGGGGCGGCCGCGTCGCCGCGACAGGTTCAGGCCGCGTCGCCGCTCTCGGCACAGGGCCCGTCCGGCACGGCACCGACCAGTGCCAGGCTCGCCCGCGCGTAGGCGGCCCGGCGGCCGCGGCCCACCATGAAACTCGGCGGCGCGAAGTAGCCGACGTCCCGGGGGAGCGAGCCGGTCCGGCGGGCGAGGGCCTCCTTCGCGTCGGTGGTCGTGCCGCAGACGGCGATCTCGGTGAGCATCTCGTCGGTGACCGCCCGCTCCATGCCCTCGGTGTCACCCGTCCGGAAGGCGGCGCGCAGTCGTGCGACGGGCTCCTCCCAGCCGTGGTGGGCCACGAACGGGTCGTACGTCCTGACGGTGAGGTAGAAGGCGATCATGCGCCGGGCGTCGGCGAGCGCGCGCTCGGGTGCGAAGTCGTCGACCGCCGTGATGATCCAGCCGTGTTCGAGCGGGCGCGGCCCCTCCGGTCCGTGCCCGCCCCGGCCCCGCTCGACGGCGGGCCGCACCACCTCGTTCCACCACGAACCGGTGAACAGCCCGTGCCCGACGACACCGTCGGCGACCCGGCCGGCGGTGGCGGCCATCCGGCTGTTGAACGCGGCGAGCAGGACCGGGATGTCCAGCCGGCCGAGCACGGGGGCGCGGACGTCGGCGTCGAGCGCGTGGAACTCGCCGGCGTACCGGACCCTCTCGCCGTTCTCCGCGTGCAGCCAGGCCCGCACGGCACCGACGGTCTCGGCGATACGGTCCACCGGGCGGTCGGCCGGCACGCCCAGCCAGTCCCGGTTGATCCGGAACGCCCCGCTGCCCAGCCCCAGGAAGAGGCGGCCCGGCGCCCGGGCGTGCAGCTGGCGCAGGGCCGTGGCGTGCGCATAGGGGGTGCGGGCGAACGCGTAGGCGATGGCGGGGCCCGCCAGGGCGTGCTCGGTGTGCGCCACGATGTCGGCCACGGTGAGATACGCGTCGTGGTCGGCGAACTCGCCGGCACAGAAGGCGACGGCACCCGCCTGCTCGGCCTCCCGCCCGACGTCCCGGCCGGGCCAGGGCATACCGAACCGCATCAGAGCCTCCCGTTGAGGGTCGTATGCTGAACCCGCTAAAAAGTACACTCTTCTAAGGTGGTGCCGGAAGGGTCAGCGCAGGGTCCACTTCCCCCGCGGTACCGCGTCGCGGTCGATCCCGGCCTTCCCGACGGGGTTGCCGAGCTGGGTGTACGACAGGCCGGTGCGCAGCGCCTGGGTGCGGGTCGAGTCCAGGGACTCCCAGATCGCGCGGACCGTGCCCTGGATCGCGGCCGGCGGTTTGGCGGCGATGATCCGGGCGATCTCGTCCGCCCGCCCCCACAGTTCCTCGCGCGGGAGCACCTCGCTGACCAGGCCGATCTGCAGGGCGCGCGCCGCCGACACGCGCTCGTCCAGACCGAGCAGGGCGATCCGCAGCGCCTCGCCGAGGGGGACGCGCCGGGCCAGGCCGATGGGCTCCAGGGCCGCCGTGAGCCCGTAGCTGACATGCGGGTCGAAGAAGGTGGCGTCCTGTGAACAGATCAGGATGTCGGCCTCGTTGAGCCAGTAGAAGGCGCCCCCGGCGGCCATCCCGTGCACGGCGCAGACCAGGGGTTTCCACACCTGGTTCAGCTTCGGCGAGAGGTACTCGCCGGGGTCGGTCTGCGACCAGAGGTTGGGGTGGCGGTCGATGCCCTCCTTCACGTCCATGCCGGTGCAGAACGCCCGGTCACCGGCGCCGCGCAGCACCACCACGCGCACGTCGTCGTCGGCCTTGACGGTGCGCCAGAGGGCGGCGAACTCCTCCAGCATCCGCTGGTTGAAGCCGTTCATCACCTCGGGTCGGTTGAGGGTGATCGTGGCGACGTGGTCGGTCACCTCGAACAAGACGGTCTCGGGTTCCATCCGGCAGCTCCGTTCTCGACGTGATCGAGGAAAGTAGTATACTTTTCTCTGGTTACTCGGCGCCGCCCGATCGGCGCCCCGAGAGCCGCGGAGGACACAGCGATGAGGCCACGCGTGGGGCAGATGCTCGCCAGTACGGTCGACACGACGGCGGTGATCGTCGTGCGGTGCCCGGACCAGGAGCTGGAGATCACCTGCGGCGGCGCCGCCATGACCGAGGGGAACGGGCCGGGCTCCGCCCCCGCCGGCACCGCCGACCCCGGTCTGATGAGCGGTTCACTGCTCGGCAAGCGGTACGCGGACGACGACCTCGGCGTGGAACTCCTGTGCACCAGGCCGGGCCCCGGCACCCTGGCCGTCAACGGCGTTCCGCTGCCGGTCAAGACCGCCAAGCCGCTGCCGGCCTCGGACTGACGGACGGGGTGGCCCGTGAACATATCGATGCTGCTGGACATGGCCGCCGAAGGCTTCGGCGACCGGATCGTGATCGGTCGCGCGGACGACGGGCTCACCGCCGCACGGCTGAGTGAACTGGCCCACGGCGGGGCGCGTCTGAGCCTCGCGGCCGAGGCCGACGCGCTCGTGTACCTCGCGGTGAACGGCCCGGCCCTGCCGGTCGCCCTGTTCGCCGCGGCCCGCGCCGGTATCCCCCTGGTGCCGGTCAACTACCGCCTGGGCGAGGCGCAGCTCGACGCCCTGCTCGCCCACCACCCCCGCGCGCTGGCCATCGCCGACCCGGCCCACGGCGCGGCACTGCGGCGCGCCGGGCTGCCCGTGTGCAGCCCCGCCGAGTGGCTCGCCCAGGCCGCCGAGCGCGCCGGTCTCACCGCCGCCGGCCACGGGGACCAGGAGCCGGCCGACGCCCCGGCGGTCCTCATCTACACCAGCGGGACGACCGCGGCGCCCAAGGGCGTGGTCCTGCGCCACCACAACCTGGTGTCGTACGTGCTCGGCACGGTGGAGTTCGCCGGAGCCGGCCCCGAGGAGGCGGCTCTGGTGAGTGTCCCGCCGTACCACATCGCCGCCGTGTCGAACGTGCTGACGAACCTGTACGCGGGGCGCCGGGCCCTGACCCTGGAGCAGTTCACCCCGGACGGCTGGCTCGGCCTGGTACGGGAGCAGCGGATCACCCACGCCATGGTGGTGCCGACGATGCTCGCCCGCGTCATGGACACGGACGGGCTCGACCGGTCGGTGCCCTCGCTGCGCTCCCTCGCCTACGGCGGCGCCCGGATGCCGGTCCGGGTCGTCGAGACCGCGCTGCGCGCGTGGCCGCATGTGGACTTCGTGAACGCCTACGGCCTCACCGAGACCTCCTCCACCATCACGGTCCTCGGCCCGCAGGAGCACCGCACGGCTCTGGCGAGCGACGATCCCGCGGTGCGGGCCCGGCTCGGCTCCGCGGGGCTGCCGGTGCCGGGCGTGGAACTGGAGGTCCGCGACGCCTCGGGCGGCCCGGTGGCCGCCGGCGAGACCGGGCAGATCTGGGTGCGCGGTGAGCAGGTGTCGGGGGAGTACGCGGGACAGGGCTCCGCGGTCGACGAGCGGGGCTTCTTCCACACCCGGGACCGGGGCCGCCTCGACGCCGACGGCTACCTCCACATCGAGGGCAGGGCCGACGACACGATCATCCGCGGTGCCGAGAACATCGCGCCCGCCGAGATCGAGGACGTCCTGCTGAGCCACCCGGACGTGCTCGACGCGGTCGTCGTCGGCGTCCCCGACGAGGAGTGGGGCCAGCGGATCGAGGCGGTGGTGGTGCTGCGCGACGGCGCGGTGGCCGACCCGGACGCCCTGCGGGCGCGGGTGCGCGGCACGCTGCGCGGCCCGAAGACACCGGACCGCATCACCCGCTGGCGCGAACTGCCCCGCACCCCGACCGGAAAGCTGATCCGCCGCGACATCGTCGAGGCGCTGACCAACGAGGGCCGGACGGAGGCGAGGGCATGAGCGTCGTCGCCGACAGCGCCGGTCCGACGGCGGAGCTGACGCGGCGCACGGCCGTCGCGGTACGCGGCTGGAACCCCGGTGCCACGGTGCGGTCGGTCGCACCGCTCGCCGGCGGCACGTCGAGCCTCACCTACCTGGCGACGCTGGCCGGGGTTCCCGCCGTACACGAGCGCGTCGTCCTCAAGGTGGCCCCGCCCGGCCTGGCACCGGTGCGCAACCGGGACGTGCTGCGCCAGGCGCGGCTCATGCGGGTGCTGGCCGGTGTGCCCGGCGTACGGGTGCCCGAGGTGCTGTTCTGGGACGAGGGCGCGCCGACGGCCGTCCAGCCTTTCGTCGCCATGGAGTTCGTGCCCGGCGACTGCGCGGAGCCGGTGCTCCTGCCCCGCGGAACCGTCCCCGCCGGGCAGGTGCGGGCCCGTGCGCTCGACGCCGCCCGGATGCTGGCCCACCTGCACCGCGCGGACCCCAAGCGCACACCGCTGGCCGTCGAGCCGGTCGTCACGCCCGGCGCCGAGATCGACCGCTGGGCCAGGGCCTTCACGACCGTGCCCGAGGACCTGCGGGCCGGCTGCGAAGCGGTTGAGGAACGGCTGCGCGCCACCGTGCCCGCCGCGACGATGCCGGTGTTCACGCACGGCGACTACCGGCTCGGCAACACACTGTGCGACGCCGGCGCGGTCAACGCGGTCATCGACTGGGAGATCTGGTCGCTCGGCGACCCGCGGGTCGACATCACCTGGCTGACCTTCTTCACCGACGAGGCCCGCCACCCGGCGTCCCTGTCGGACGAACCGACGGGAATGCCGGGGAAGGCCGAGCTGATCGAGGCGTACGAGGAGACCCGGGGGCAACGCCTGCACGACATGGCGTGGTTCGAGGCGCTGACCAAGTACAAGGAGGCCGCGGCGACCGCGCTGCTGATCAAGCGGGGTCGCAAGGCGGGGCGGTTGACGGACATGCACCGGCGGATGCGGCCGGCGCTGCCGGTGCTCCTGTCGGAGGCGGCCGAGCTGCTTCGGTAGTTCGTCTGCCGGGGGCGTGCGGGGGCTGGTCGCGCCCACGCGGCGTAGCCGCACATCGATACAGCCCCGCGCCCCTGAAGGGGCGCGGGCAACCACGACGCGCCCGCACTGGTCAGTACAACCCGCCGTCCACCCGTATCAGCGACCCCGTCGTGTAACTGGACGCGTCGCTGGCCAGATACAGCGCCGTGCTGATGATCTCCTCCGGCCGCCCCGGCCTGCCCACCGCGCTCCGCGCGCTCTGCCGTTTCTCCTTTGGCCACGCCTTGGAGACGTCCGTCAGAAACGGCCCCGCCGAGATGGTGTTGACCCGCACCGTCGGGCCGTACTCCAGGGCGAACACGGTCGTCAGCGTGTTCAGCGCGGCCTTGGCTCCGGCGTAGGGACCGAACCGCGGCTGCGGGAACAGGGCACCCGAGGAGGACACGTTGATGATCGAGCCGCCCTCGCCTGCCGCCATCCTCCGCCCGACCAGCGAGGCAAGCCGGAACGGGCCCTTGAAGTTGACGCCGATCACCTTGTCGAACAATTCCTCGCTGGTCTCCGCCGAGGAGGGCGCGAGCGGGGACATCCCCGCGTTGTTGACGAGGACGTCGACGTGGCCGAACTCCGCGTAGGCGGCGTCCGTCAGACGCGAGAGGTCGTCCCAGTGGCCCACGTGCGCGGCGACCGGCAGCGCGCGCCGGCCCAGGCCGCGGACCTCCGCCGCGGCTGTCTCGCACGCGTCGGGCTTGCGGCCGGCGATCACCACGTCGGCGCCCGCGGTGGCGAAGGCCCGCACCATCTCCCGCCCCAGGCCCCGGCTGCCGCCGGTGACGAGAGCGACCTTGCCGGACAGGTCGAACAGGTCGGCCGGGGCGATGGACTTGGCGTCGCGCTCGCCGTTCACGCGTTCACCCGGCCGCTGAGGCTGTCGTCGCCGATGATGTGGGCGTACCGCTTGCGGGCCGCCTCCAGTTTCGGCGGGATGTGCTCGCTCGGGAACAGGCCCTCGGCGGGTGTGTAGTTCCTGAGCAGCTGCTTGGCGATCGTGGTGCGGTGCACCTCGGTCGGGCCGTCGGCGAGGGCGAGGTTCGGCGCGGCCATCCACCACTTGGCGAGCGGGAGTTCGCCCGTGGTGCCGAGCGAGCCGTGCAGATGCACCGCCCGCTGGACGATGTCGTGCAGTACCTTCGCCGTCTGCACCTTGCACATGGCGATCTGGGTGCGGGCGGCGCCGTGCGGCCGGGTGTCGATGAGCCAGGCGGTGTGCAGCACCAGCAGCCGGAACTGCTGCAACTCCACCCACGAGTCGGCGATGAACTGCTGCACCGCCTGCTTCTCGGCGAGCACGGTGCCCTGCGTACGACGGGACAGCGCGCGTTCGCACATCATGTCGAAGGCGCGCGCACACTTGCCCACCGTGCGCATCGCGTGGTGCACCCGGCCCCCGCCGAGCCTCGCCTGGGCGACCTCGAAGCCCTCGCCGGGACCGCCGAGCATGGCGTCGAGCGGGACGCGGACCCGGTGGTAGCGGATGTGGGCGTGGATGCCCTCGTCGAGGCTCTCGCGCTCGTCCATCGTGCCGATGTTGCGCATGATCTCGATGCCGGGTGTCTCGGCCGGCACGATGAACATCGACATGCGCCGGTGCGGCGGCGCGTCCGGGTCGGTGACGGCCATGACGATCAGGAAGGCCGCGTACCGGGCGTTGGAGGAGAACCACTTCTCGCCGTCGATCACCCACTCGTCGCCGTCGCGCCAGGCGCGGCAGGTGAACTCCTTGGGGTCGGCGCCCGCCTGCGGTTCGGTCATCGAGAACGTGGAGACGATCTCGCCGTCGAGCAGCGGCCGCAGATAGCGGTCCTTCTGCTCGTCGGTGCCGAACATCGCGAGGATCTCGGCGTTCCCGGTGTCCGGGGCGGCGGTGCCGAAGACCGTCGGGGCCCAGTAGGAGCGGCCGAGGATCTCGTTGAGCAGGGCGAGCCTGACCTGGCCGTAGCCCGGGCCGCCCAGTTCGGGGCCGAGGTGGCAGGCCCACAGGCCCTGCTCCCGGACCTGTTCCTGCAGCGGGCGCAGGATCGCGCGGGCCTTCTCGTTCCGGGTGTCGTAGGGGTCGCCGCCGTGCGGGAAGAGCAGGTCGAGCGGCTCGACCTCCTCGCGCACGAAGTCCGCCGCCCAGTCCAGCCGGGCCTGGAAGTCAGGTTCGATCGTGAAATCCAGCATGCCGAAAACAGTATACTTTTTAGCGCTCCCGGTCCATACTTGGGAGCGTCGAGGGCGCATTGGGTATGCGCAATAGCGATGAGCCGCGGAGGAGTTGGTCTGATGCAGAGGCCGATGGAGGGCGTGCGGGTCCTTGAGGTCGCGCAGTTCACCTTCGTCCCGGCGGCCGGCGCCGTGCTGGCCGACTGGGGCGCCGACGTGATCAAGATCGAGCACGCCGAACGCGGAGACGGCCAGCGGGGGCTGAGCCGCGTGCTCGGCTACGCGACCGCGAGCGAGGGGTCGTCCTTCTTCCCGATCATGGAAGGGCCCAACCGGGGGAAGCGCAGCGTCGGCCTGGCTCTGGAGAAGCCGTCCGCGCGTCCGGTGCTGGAGGAACTGATCCGCCGCAGCGACGTGTTCCTGACCAACTTCCTGCCCGACGCGCGGGCGAAGCTGCGGATCGACCTGGAGGACGTCCGGGCGGTCAACCCCGACATCATCTACGTCCGCGGCAGCGGCTTCGGCGTCCGGGGGGAGGAAGCCGGAAAAGGCGGCTACGACAGCACCGCCTTCTGGGCGCGCGGCGGCAGCGCCGCCGGCGTCACCCCGCCCGGCGCGGAGCGGATGACGAGGATGCCCGCCGGCGCCTACGGCGACTCGATGGGCGGCATGACCATCGCCGGAGGCATCGCCGCCGCCCTCTACTCCCGTGCCACGACCGGCGAGCCCTCCGTGGTGGACGTGTCACTGATCGGCGTCGGCGCCTGGGCGACCCAGTTCACCGTCAACCTGGCGCTGATGAACGGCGGTCCGCTCACGGCGGGCCCGCCGCCCCGGCACGGCTCGGCCACCAACCCGCTCATCGGTGCCTACCTCACCTCCGACCGCCGCTGGATCGAGCTGTCCATGCTGCAACCCGGCCGCTACTGGGGCGAGTTCTGCAAACTGGCCGGCCGCCCGGACCTGGCCGCCGACGAACGGTTCGACAGCACCGGGAAGCTGATGGCCAACGCGGCCGAGGCCGCCGAGCTGGTCGCCGAGATCATCGCGTCCCGGCCCTTCGACGAGTGGACCGGGATCCTCTCCCGCGGCGAGGGCCAGTGGGCCGCCGTGCAGAACGCCTGGGAGGTCGGCCAGGACCCCGCCCTGCGCGCCAACGGTCTCATCGCCCCCGTCGTGGACGCCGACGGCGTGGACCGCGAACTGGTCGCCAGCCCCGTCCAGTTCGACGAGACACCGGCCGGCCTGACCCGGGCACCCCAGTTCGCGGAACACACCGACGAGGTCCTGCGCTCGCTCGGCCTCGGCGACGACGAACTCCTCGCACTCAAGATCGACGGGGCGGCGACGTGACGGACGTACGGCGAGAGGAGCCGTGATGAGCAAGACCCCCGAACCGGCCGGCAGTCACGCCGGCGTGGCCGCCTACCGCTTCGACAACCGGCTCGACGGACCCGTCCTCAGCCATCATGAGCGGTGGGACGAGATGGCCGCGGCCCACACGGGCTTCCGCAGCACCGTCGCCGACGGCTACTGGGTGATCACGGACGGCCCGGCGGTGCAGGCGGCGCTCCAGGACTGGCGGACCTTCTCCAGCCGGTCGGTGACCGTCCTGAACGCCGACCCCTCCTTCCTGTGGATTCCGGAGATGCTGGACCCGCCCGCGCACACCACGTGGCGGCGCCTGCTCGGCCGCTACTTCTCGCCGAGCAGCGTGGCCGCCCGGGAGCCCGAGGCCCGGCAGGTCGCGGGCGAGCTGATCGACGCGCTGCGCGAACGCGGCGGCGCCGACGTCCTCGACGAGTTCGCCCGCCGCTTCCCGACCCTGATCTTCATGCGGCTGATGGGCCTGCCCGAGGACGACCTGGAGCTCTTCCTCGCCTGGACCCACGACCTGCTGCACCTCTCGTACGACGAGGACCCCGACGGCAGCAGGCAACTGAGCACCATGCGGGCGGTGTCGGCGTACTTCGACGAGCAGATCGCGCTGCGCCGCGGCAGCCCCCGCGACGACCTGCTCTCGCACGCGATGACCTGGACGATCGACGGCGAACCGATCGGCGACCGGGACCTGCACGCCTTCTGCCTGCTGATGTTCCAGGCCGGCTTCGACACCGTCCCGATCTCCGTCGGCTGGGCGCTCTACCACTTCGCCACCCACCCGGAGCAGCGCGCGGAGATCGTCGCCGATCCCTCGCTCATCGCCACCGGCATCGAGGAGATCCTGCGGGTCTACTCGTTCGTCGTCCCGGCGCGCAAGGCGACCCGGGACGTCGAGATCGGCGGCTGCCCGGTCCGGGCGGGCGAGATGGTGATGCTGCCGCTGACCGTCACCAACCGCGACCCCGAGCGGTACGACCACCCGCTCGACGTGGACCTGCACCGCAAGGCCACCAACCACGTCGCCTTCGGCTCGGGCCCGCACCGCTGCCTGGGCTCGCACCTGGCACGCCTGGAGCTCAACGTGGCGGTCGAGGAGTGGCACCGGCGCATACCCGACTACCGGGTGGCCCCCGGTCAGGAACTGCGGGCGCACGGCAACATGTACGGCCTCAAGTCGCTGCGGCTGGAATGGTGAGGGGCCGACGATGACACCTCCCCTCGCAGCGGCCGATCTCTACCACACCGGGATCGTCGTCGGCGACGTCGAGGCCTGGAAGACCCGGATGAGCGAGGTCGCCGGACACCGGTGGACCGAGACCATGTCCGCGCGGCTGCCGGTCCGGCTGGCGGACGGCGACCGCGAACTGCACCTGCGCTACGCCTACTCCCTGGACGCCCCGCACATCGAACTCGTCCAGGAGATCCCCGGCACACCGTGGACGGCGACCGGGCACATCGCGACACACCACCTCGGCTACTTCTGCGACGACCTGGCGACGACGTCGAAACGGCTGACGGAGTCCGGTTTCGCCCTGGAGGCCTGCGCGGTGATCGACGGCGCCCCGTCGGTCTTCGCCTACCACCTGGCACCGTCCGGCGTGCGGATCGAGATCGTGGACCGCGCCCGGATCCCCGACTTCCCCGCCTACCTGCGGTCGAGGACCCCCCGATGACCCCCGTCGACGCCGGGCACACGCCCGCGGCCCGCACGGAGGAGCACGAGGCACTCCGCTCGACGCTGCGCCGCTTCCTCACCCAGAGGGCGCCGAGCGAGGCGATACGCCGCTCGATGGAGTCCGACGAAGGCCACGACCCCCTGCTCTGGCGGGACATGGCGGCCCGACTCGGCCTACAGGCGGTCGCGTTGCCCGAGAAGTACGGCGGCCTCGGCGGCGGCCCCGTCGAGTTGGGCATCGTCCTGGAGGAACTGGGCAGGATCCTGCTGCCCTCGCCGTACTTCGCCACCGTCGCCCTCGCCGGCCAGGCCCTCGCGGCCTGCGGCGACGACACGGCGAAGGCCCGCTGGCTGCCGGCGATCGCCGACGGCTCGCTGACCGGCACGCTGGCGCTGGCCGAGGAGAGCGGGTCGTGGCACGTCGAGGACGTGACCGCCGAGGCGGTGCCGGGCGCCGAGGGCCCGCGCGTCTTCGGCACGAAGATGTTCGTCGTCGACGGACACAGCGCCGACCTGATCCTCGTCGCGGCCCGTACGGACACCGGCCCCGGTCTGTTCGCCGTGGAGGGCACCGCTCGCGGAGTGACCCGCACCCGCCTGGAGACCCTCGACCCGACGCGCCGGCTGGCGCGCGTCGACCTGGACGGCGCCCCGGCGCTCAGGGTCGGCCCGGAGGGCGACGCCACGGCGTATCTGCGGACGGTGACCGACCTCGCGGCCGTCGCACTGGCCGCCGAGCAGGTCGGCGGGGCGCAGGCCTGCCTGGACGCGGCGGTGGCGTACGCCAAGGTGCGGGTGCAGTTCGGCCGGCCCATCGGCTCCTTCCAGGCGGTCAAGCACAAGTGCGCCGACATGCTGGTCAAGGTCGAGGCCGCCCGGTCGGCGGCGTACCACGCGCTGTCCGCGGCGGCCGCGGGACCGGACGGGCTGCCGGTGCCCGCCGCGCTCGCCGCCGCCTGCTGCGCCGACGCCTTCACCCACGCGGCCAAGGAGAACATCCAGATCCACGGCGGCATCGGCTGCACGTGGGAGCACGACGCACACCTCTACCTCAGGCGCGCGAAGTCGTCCGAACAGCTCCTCGGCAGCCCGGCGGCCCACCGGAGGCGGCTGGCCGGCCTGGTCGGGATCTCGGCGCCCACGGCGACGAAAGGGCGTACGCGTGGGAATCCGTGACCGCCTGTCCCGGCTGCTCGCCGAAGCCGCCGACGACGCCGAGGCGATCGAGTACGACGGCCGGTGGTGGACCTGGGGACAGGTCCGGCGGACCGCGAACGGTGTCGTCGGCGCGCTGGACGCGGCGGGCCTGCCGGCCGGAGCCCGCGTCGGCGTCGTCCTGGAGAACAGGCCCGAGCACGTCGCCGCCGTGGCCGCGGTGATCGCCTCCGGGCGCTGCCTGGTCATGCTGAGCCCGTTGCAGCCCGGCGCCCGGCTCGCCGCGGACATCGACGGCTGCGCCCTGCCCGTGGTCCTCTCCGGCGGCGAACCCCTGGCCCGGGACGGCGTCCTGGACGCGGTCATCGCACACGGGGCCGCCCTGGAACTGGGCCCGGACGGCTCGCTGCGGCCCGTGGCCGGCACGGCCCCCGCCGACGCGCCGGCCAACCCCGGCGTCGCGGTGGAGATGCTCACCTCCGGCACCACCGGCCCCCCGAAACGCGTCCACCTGCGCATCGGCCAGCTCGACCAGGCCCTCGTCTCCGGCGGACAGACCCCGAGACCCGAGCGCCTGCTGTCCGCGTCCGCCGCCCTGGTCGCCAGCCCCCTGGTGCACATCGGCGGACTGTGGCGGGCGCTCGCCTGCCTGGCGACCGGGCGCCGCATGCTGCTGATGCCCAGGTTCGCCGTCGAACCCTGGGTGAGCGCGGTGGAACGGCACCGGCTGCGGGCGGCCGGCCTGGTGCCGGCGGCGATCCGCGCCGTGCTCGACGCGAAGGTGCCCGGGGAGCGGCTGGCGAGCCTCCAGGTCGTCACCTCCGGCACCGCGCCCTGCCCGGCCGAACTCGCCGACGCGTTCTTCCGCACGTACGGCGTCCCCGTGCTGATGACCTACGGCGCCACCGAGTTCGCCGGCGCGGTGGTCGGCTGGACCCTGCCCTTGCACCGGCGGTGGTGGCCGCGCAAGGCGGGCAGCGCCGGACGCGCCTTCGACGGCGTCGAGCTGCGGGTGACCGGCGAGGACGGCGCCGAGCTGCCCGCCGGCAGGACGGGCCGGCTGGAGGTCCGTACCGAACAGAGCACCCGCGGCGGCCGGGCCTGGGTGCGCACCAGCGACCTCGCCCGGATCGACGCCGACCGTTTCGTCTGGATCGAGGGGCGCGCCGACGACGCGATCATCCGTGGTGGCTTCAAGGTGCAGCCGGAGACGGTCCGACGCGTCCTGGAGACCCACCCGGCCGTACGTGAGGCGGCCGTGGCCGGACTGCCGGACGCGCGGCTGGGCGAAGTGCCGGTCGCGGCGGTCGAGGCCGCCCCGGACCGGCCCACCCCGGACCCCGCCGAACTCGTCGCCCTGTGCCGCGCCCGGCTCACCCCGTACGAGGTACCGGCGCACATCGTCGTCCTCGACGCACTGCCCCGGACGCCGTCGAGCAAGGTGAGCCGGGTGGAACTGCTGGGACTGGTCCGCGCCCGGCTCGGAATCGAGGAGGAACAGCGATGACCGGCACCGCGGAGCGGTTCGGTGTCCTGACCGACGAGGCCGTCGCGCGCTCCCGGCGCCGCGACGGCATCCCCCAGCCCCAGCGCAACCCCCCGCACAACTACGAGGTCACCTGGGACGCCGCCCGCCACTTCGCCTACGGCTACGGCGACGACAACCCCCTGTACTGCGACCCGGAGTACGCGGCCGGCACCCGCTGGGACGCACTGCTGGCACCGCCCACCTTCCTCTACACGATGGGCGAGGACGCCGCCCCGCCGCCCGACACCGAGACCAGAGCGCTTCTCAAGGGCGACCCGTTCGCCGGACTCGGCTCCTACCAGGCGGTGATGGAGTTCGAATGGTGGCGACCGCTGCGGCTCGGCGACCGCTGCCGGGTGCTGCAGACCCAGGTGGGCGTGCGGGTCAAACCCAGCAGGTTCGGCGGGCGCACCGCCCACGTCGTCCGCGACCACCTCTACACCGACGGGCACGGCGCGCTGCACGCCCTGCGCCGCGGCACCTGGATCAACGCCGAACGGCACACCTCGAGGAAGCGGGCCAAGGAGCAGCTCGTCCAACAGCCCTACACCGCCGGGGAGCTGGCCGAGATCGACGCGGCCTACGCGGCCGAGACCCGGCGCGGCGCCGAGCCCCGCCACTGGGAGGACGTCGAGATCGGCGAGGAGCTCCAGCCCCGGGTGAAGGGACCGCTGACCACCACCGACGTCGTCGTCTGGCACCTGGGCTGGGGCATGCAGCTCACCCCGCCCGGCGCGTTCGGGATCGCAGCGAAGGTCCGGCGCAAGGCGCCCGGCCTCTACCCGCCCAACCCGCTGAACGTCCCCGACACCGTGCAGCGGCTGCACTGGGAGCCGGAGCGGGCGCGGGAACTGGGCCTGCCCGGGCCCTACGACTACGGCGGCATGCGCGAGACCTGGCTGTGCCATCTGCTCACCGACTGGATCGGCGACGACGGCTGGCTGTGGAAACTGCGCTGCGAGCACCGGAAGTTCAACTACCTCGGCGACACCACCTGGGTGCGCGGCACGGTCGTCGGCAAACGACGGGCCGCCGACCGGGCCGAGGTGCACATCGACGTGCGGTGCGAGAACCAGCGGGGCGAGGTCACCACACCCGGTACGGCCGTGGTCCTGCTGCCCACCCGCGACCGCGCCGTCGAACTCCCCGCGCCGCCCGCGGCGGACCTCGACGGCTTGGTCGCCCAGGAACTGAACAGGTTCGCCGTTCCCGGCGGGCATTCGAGGAGGTAGGCGTGTCCGACGAGGTGCTGGTGGAACGCCGTGGCGCGGTCCAGGTCATCACGATCAACCGCCCTGCGGTGAAGAACGCGCTGGACGCGAGGGTGGCCGCCGGGGTCGCGGCCGCCGTGGACGAGCTCGACGAGTCGGACGAGCTGTGGGCCGGCGTGCTCACCGGTGCGGGCGGCACGTTCTCGGCGGGAATGGACCTCAAGGCCTGGCTGCGCGGGGAGACACCCGCCATCGAGGGCCGCGGCCTGTGCGGGATCAGCATGACCCCGCCGCGCAAGCCGCTGATCGCCGCCGTCGAGGGCTGGGCGCTGGCAGGCGGCTTCGAGCTGCTGCTGGCCTGCGATCTCGTCGTCGCCGCCCGCACGGCACGGTTCGGCGTGCCCGAGGTGACCCGGTCGCTGGTGGCCCGCGCGGGCGCCGCAGTGCATCTGCCGCGCCGCATCCCGTACGCCATCGCCCTGGAACTGCTGCTGACCGGCCGGCCGATCGACGCCGCACGAGCCGCCGCGTACGGTCTGGTCAACCGGCTCACCGACGAGGGCGGCGCGCTGGCCGGCGCCTTGGAACTCGCCGAGACCGTCGCCGCCAACGGGCCCCTGGCGGTCGCGGCGACCAAGCTGATCGCCCGCTCCACCGCCGACTGGAGCCTGGAGGAGGCGTGGGGCAGGCAGTTCGACATCGCCGAGCCGGTCTTCCGGTCCGAGGACGCCCGGGAAGGGGCGGCCGCGTTCGCGGAGAAACGGTCGCCGCAGTGGAAGGGCCGCTGACCATGGCGGCAGGACCGCTCGCCGGCGTGGCCGGGCCGCCCGCCGCTGCGGAAGGACGGCCGGCATGACGGCGGGACCGCTGGCCGGCTGCCGGGTCGTCGAGCTCGGCGGCATCGGGCCGGGGCCGTTCGCCGGGATGCTCCTGGCCGACCTCGGCGCCGAAGTGGTCCGCGTGGACCGGCCCGGCCGCGCGGACGAACCGGACGCGGGCGGACCGGCGGACGTCCTCGACCGGGGGAAGCGGTCGGCCGTCCTCGACCTGAAGGAACCGGCCGCCGTCGACGCCCTGCTCGGGCTCGTCGAACGCGCGGACGTCCTGATCGAGGGATTCCGCCCCGGCGTCACCGAACGCCTCGGCATCGGACCCCACCACTGCCTGGCGCGCAACCCTCGCCTCGTCTACGGCCGGATGACCGGCTGGGGCCAGGACGGGCCGCTCGCCGCGGCCGCGGGCCACGACATCACCTACATCGCGCTGACCGGGGCGCTCGGTGCCATCGGGGAGGCCGACGGCCCGCCCCGGATCCCGCTGAACCTCGTCGGCGACTTCGGGGGCGGCGGCTGCTACCTGGTGATCGGGGTGCTGGCCGCCCTGCACGCCGTCGGCCGCACCGGCGCCGGCCAGGTCGTCGACGCGGCCATCGTCGACGGCACCGCCCACCTGCTCGCCAGCACCTTCGCCAAGCTGGCCCGCGACGAGTGGCGTGACGAGCGGGGCGTCAACCGCTTCGACGGCGGCTGGCCCTTCTACGCCGTGTACGAGACGAAGGACGGCCGCCACGTGGCCGTCGGCGCGCTGGAGCGCAAGTTCTACCGCCGCCTGGTCGGCCTGCTCGGCCTGGACGTGGACCCGGACCGGCAGCACGACCGCTCGACCTGGCCCGAGCTGCGCCGCCTGCTGACCGCGCGGTTCGCCGAGCGGACCAGGGACGAGTGGGCGGAACTGTTCGAGGGCACCGACGCCTGCGTGGCGCCGGTCCTCAGCCTCACCGAGGCGGCGGCCCATCCTCATCTGGCCGCGCGCGCCAGCCTGTTCACCCGCGACGGTGTGGTGCAGCCCGCCGCCGCGCCCCGTTTCTCGGCGACCCCGTCGCGCCCCGGCCGCACCGCCGCGGCCGTCGGCGCCGACACCCGGGCGGTGTTCCGGGACTGGGGCGTCCGGTACCCGCAATGACCTTCCGGTATCCGCAATGACCAGAAGAAGGAGTTCCCATGCGAGACGCCGTCATCGTCGACGCCGTACGGACCCCGATCGGCAGGCGCAACGGCTCGCTGGCACCCGTGCACGCGGCGGATCTGTCGGCGAAGGTGCTGACCGCCCTGGTCGAGCGCACCGGGATCGACCCGGGCACCGTCGACGACGTGGTCTGGGGATGCGTCACCCAGATCGGCGACCAGTCCAGCAACGTCGGCCGGTCCGCGGTCCTGGCCGCCGGCTGGCCCGAACACGTCCCGGCCGTCACCGTCAACCGGGCCTGCGGCTCCAGCCAGCAGGCGGTCGACCAGGCCGCCCACGCCGTCATGTGCGGCCAGTACGACCTGGTGGTGGCGGGCGGTGTCGAGACGATGACCCGGGTGCCGCTGGGTTCGCACCGCACCACGGGCATGCCCTACGGTCCCGCGGTCCTCGCCCGCTACGGCGGAATCGAGTTCAGCCAGGGCATCGGCGCCGAACTCATCGCAAAGCGCTGGGGGTTCACCCGTACCACGCTGGACGAGTTCGCCTCCGAGTCCCATGCGAAGGCCGCCGCGGCGATCGACGCGGGCATCTTCGACGACCACCTCGTGCCGGTCGACGTCGACGGCACCAAGTTCACCACGGACGAGGGCCTGCGCCGCGGCACGTCGGTCGAGACGCTGGCCCGGCTCAAGCCGTCGTTCAAGGAGGACGGCGTGATCCACGCCGGGAACTCCTCACAGATCTCCGACGGCGCGGCCGCCCTGCTCGTCACCACCCCCGAACGGGCCCGCGCACTCGGCCTCACCCCGATCGCCCGCTACCACAGCGGAGCGGTCAGCGGAGCGGACCCGGTCACCATGCTGCTCGGCCCGATACCCGCCACCGAGAAGGTGCTGCGCCGCTCCGGACTGGCCCTCGCCGACATCGGCGTGTACGAGGTCAACGAGGCGTTCGCACCGGTTCCGCTGGCCTGGCTCGCCGAGACCGGCGCCGACCCGGGGCGGCTCAACCCGCTCGGCGGGGCGATCGGCGTCGGCCACCCGCTGGGCGGTTCCGGTGCCATCCTCATGACCCGGCTGCTGGCCCGGATGCGGCACGAGAACCTCCGCTACGGCCTCCAGACCATGTGCGAGGGCGGCGGCACCGCGAACGCCACGATCATCGAGCTGCTGTGACGCCCCGCCGGACAGCGGCCGGCGACTTTGCCGCCGGTCGTGGCCGGCGGCCCCGGCGGCGTCGATGTGGATGTCGGTGCCCGCGCGCAGTTGGCCGAGCGCGTCGGCGGCCTCGCCGTGCAGCTCGGTCAGCCGCGCGGTGACGTCCTCCTGCGCGGAGTCGATGACGGCGTCCGCGCCGACGGCCAGCGCGGTCTCCAGCCGCTCGGGGAGGACGTCAGTGCTTGAGCGGGCCCGGCGGGGATGCGAACCGCCTCCCCGCTTGTGCCGGGTCGCTGTCGGGCGAGCGGTCCGTTTCCCTGGGCCCCGGCCGGATCAGCGAGGTTCCCGGGGCATCCCCAGCCCGCGTTCGGCCACCTGCGTGCGCAGCACCTCGTTGGCCCCGCCCGCGATCGTGTACGCCCGGGAGTAGAGGTGGGCGTCCTGCCACCACCCCTGTGCGACCGTCGCCGGGTCACCTTCGGTGAGCAGGCCGTCCGTGCCCTGGAGCCGCAGACCGAAGTCGGCCAGGTCGTAGTTGAGTTCGCTGAAGAAGATCTTGCCCAGCGGGGCGTCGGCGGGCTGTTCCGTGCCGTGCAGCATGCGCGACTGCGCGAGAGCGATCAGCGCGGCGTTGACCTGGACCCGCGCGGCGAGTTCCCCGACGGCCTGCCGGGTGGCGGTGTCGTCGAGCGCGGGCCGCCCGTCGACCGGCACCTCCTGCGCGAGCCGCAGCAGGTCGTCGAGTACGGCGAACAACTCGACGCCCCGCGCGGCCACTGCGGACCGCTCCCGCGCGAGGCTGCTCATCGCCACCCGCCAGCCGTCGTTCACCCGGCCGATCACGTTCGCGGCGGGGATCCGCACGCCGTCCAGGAAGACCTCGTTGAAGTCGGCGCTCCCGGTGATCTCCCGCAGCGGCCGCACGTCGATCCCCGGGCTGCGCATGTCCAGCGCGAACGCCGTGATGCCCCGGTGCTTCGGGGCCCGCGGGTCGGTACGCGCGAGCAGGTAACCCATGTCGGCGTGCCGGCCGTTGGTCGTCCACACCTTCTGGCCGTCGACGACGAACACCGCGTCGGCGCCCTCTCCTTCGCGGCGGGCGCGGGTGCGCAGGGAGGCCAGGTCGCTGCCGGCCTCGGGCTCGCTGAACAGCTGGCACCAGACGTCGTCGCAGGCGCGGATGCGGGGCAGGAAGCGTGCCCGCTGCGTGTCGGTGCCGAAGTCGACGAGGGCCGCCGAGACCAGCGCGGCCGCGCCGACGGGCGCCCAGGTGCGGGCGCGGGCGATCTCCTCGGCGACGACGGACGGTTCGAGGGGATGGGCGTCGGGCCGGCCGCCGTACTCGGCGGGCCAGTCGATGCCGAGGTAGCCCGCCTCGTACAGCTTCGCCGTCCACGCGCGGATCGCCGGCAGCAGCGCGGGCTCGGGAGCGCGCACCCCGGCGTGCGTCTTGACGCCCGGCGCGTGCTCCGCCACGAAGGCGCGCACCTTCCTCCGGAACGCCGCCAGTTCGGGTGTGGGATCCTGTCGCATCGCCGCCGGCTCCTCGGTCCTCACGCAAGCGATCTCTAATTGAGGGTACTCTAACTAGGTCAAGGTCGCCCGTGCCAGAGGCAGCACCCGGAATAAGTAGCCCGATTCTCGGTCCTGGCGCCGAGGGGCGCGCACCTCGCGCACCGGTGGCGAATAGACTGGGGATCCGCAATGTCCCCTCAGAGGAGTTGGCCCATGGCGACTGCCGTCGACCGCGAGCCCGCCGACGGCGAGACCGACATCCCGGTCGGCAAGCTGGCCGCGCAGACCGCGCAGCGCATCGAGGCGACGGTGATCCGCCGGGGGTGGCCCGTCGGCGAGTCGCTGGGCTCCGAGGTGGACCTGCGGGAGCGGCTCGGGGTGAGCCGGGCGGTGCTGCGCGAGGCGGTGCGGCTGGTCGAGCACCACCAGGTCGCCCGCATGCGGCGCGGCCCCGGCGGCGGCCTGATCGTCTGCGCCCCCGACGCGGGACCGGCGACCCGGGCCATGGTGATCTACCTCGAATACGTGGGCACCAGCGTCACCGACCTGCTCCAGGCCCGCCGGCTCCTCGAACCCATCGCCGCGGGGCTCGCCGCCGACCGGATCACCGAGGAGGGCATCGCGACCCTCCGCGCCACCCTGGAGGCGGAACGCGACCACTGGGACGACCCGTCGGTCCATTCGCAGGACCCCCTCCACCCGGTGCTCGGCCAGTTGTCGGGCAACCCCGTCCTGCACCTGTTCATCGACGTGCTGACCCGCCTCACCGCCCGCTACGCCCACACCTCGCGCCGGATCTCCAGGGCGGAGATGCACGCGGCGAAGGAGACCTCGCACCGCGAGCACCGCGCGGTC
Organism: Streptomyces sp. NPDC086519; assembly: GCF_040686075.1. Lineage (NCBI taxonomy): Bacteria > Bacillati > Actinomycetota > Actinomycetes > Kitasatosporales > Streptomycetaceae > Streptomyces > Streptomyces sp. NPDC086519. The sequence continues at coordinate 27,984 of NZ_JBFBJL010000063.1, read as the reverse complement.
GTCGACGCCGTCGTCGCCGACGACGGGGCCCGGGCGCAAACCGAGCTGACGGCGCACCTGGAGTCGGTGGCCGCCTGGATCGAGAAGCACCGGGTGCGCCGGGGCGCGCGCATCGCCGGGACCGTGGTCGAGCCCGAGCTGGCCGAAGGCCCACGGGCCAAGCTCGCCGAGGTGGTGGCCGCCCGGATCCACGACGACATCGCCGCCCGCGGCTGGCAGATCGGCCAGGTCCTCGGTTCGGAGGCGGACCTGCTGGCCCGCTACGAGATCAGCCGGGCGGTCCTGCGCGAGGCCGTACGGCTGCTGGAGTACCACTCGGTCGCCCGGATGCGCCGCGGCCCCGGCGGGGGACTGGTCGTCACCGAGCCCGAGCCGCAGGCCAGTATCGACACCATGGCGCTGTTCCTCGAATACCAGGGTGTCACCGCCGACGACCTGCGGATCGTCCGCAACGCCATCGAACTCGGCATCGTCGCCAGGGTGACCGCCCGGCACGCCGCAGGCGACAAGGAGGTGGCCCAGCGGCTCGGCAAGGCCGTCCGCTGGACCACCGAGGGGCCGGCCGACGACCCCCGCAAGGCCGACCTGTTCCACTCGGAACTGGCGGCGCTGGCCGACAATCCGGTGCTGTCGCTGTTCCTCGCCATCATCACCGAGCTGTTCCGCCGGCACGCCTCCGGCCACGACCGGCCGCTGCCCGGCGACACGGCGGCCGACGAGGTCCAGCACGTCCACCAGCGCGTCCTCGACGCGATCGTGCAGGGCGACGCCGGGGTGGCCCGCCACCGGATGCGCCGCCACCTCGACGCGCTCATCCCGTGGTGGCACTGATTTACTGATACTGATTGTCTGCGCCCCCTGCGGTTTTCTGTCACAGGGGGCGTTCCGCTGTGCCGGTGGCCGCTAATTACGTATACTGAATAGGGTCGCGAGTCGAAGGAGATCCGATGCGCCGGACCCTGTTCGAACAGGACCAGGAGGACTTCCGTCTGCTGGTCCGGGACTTCGTCGCCCGCGAGGTGCTCCCGGTGTACGAGGACTGGCGGCGCGCCGGTCTCGTCCCCCGCGAGCTGTTCACCTCGATGGGCAAGCTCGGCATCCTCGGCACGGCGATCCCTGAGGAGTACGGCGGAGGAGGCCAGGAGGACTACCGTTTCAACGTCGTGATCCAGGAGGAGTGCGCCCGTGCGGGCGTCACCCTGGGCGGCCTGCGCACCCATCTCGACGTCGTCGTCCCCTACTTCACCGGCCTCGCCGACGCCGGACAGCGGGCCCGCCGGCTTCCCGGACTGGCCCGCGGCGAGCTGTACAGCGCGATCGCGATGAGCGAACCGGGCACCGGATCCGACCTCGCCGGCATCACGACGAAGGCGGTCCGGGACGGCGACCACTGGGTGCTCGACGGCGCCAAGACCTTCATCACCGGCGGCCACCACGCCGACCTGGTGATCGTCGTCGCCCGCACCGCCACCGACCCGGACGACCGGCGCGCCGGACTGTCCCTGCTCGTGGTGGAGAAGGGCGCGCCCGGGTTCACCGTCGGGCGCAGGCTGGAGAAGATCGGCCTGGCCACCCAGGACACCGTGGAGCTGTCCTTCGGCGGTGTCCGGGTGCCCGCGGCGAACCTGCTGGGTGAGGAGGGCGCCGCCTTCACGCACCTCGGCCGCAACCTCGCCCAGGAACGGCTGGCCATCGCGGTGGGCGCGGTCGCCCAGACCCGCGCCGCGATCGACCTGACCGTCGCCTACGTCCGCGACCGCGAGATATTCGGCAGACCCCTGTCCGCCTTCCAGAACACGAAGTTCGAGCTGGCCGCGCTGGCCACGGAGCTGGCGGCGGCCCAGGCCCTGCTCGACGCGGCGGTCACCGCGCTCGTCGCCGGCGAACTGAGCCCGGCCGACGCCGCCAAGACCAAGCTCTTCTGCACCGAGACACAGGGCCGGGTGGTCGACCGCTGCCTGCAACTGCACGGCGGCTACGGCTACATCCTCGAATCCCCGATCGCCCGCCTGTACACCGACGCGCGTGTGACCCGCTCCCCCACTCTCGGCTTCGCTCGAGCGGGGGGACCCCCATCGTCGGCACCAGCGAAGTCCTGAAGACCATCATCAGCAAGTCCCTGGGCCTGTGAGGAGACCGAAGTGAACATCGACGGTTCGACAGTGCTGGTCACCGGCGGCGCCTCCGGCCTGGGCCTGGCCACCGCGCGCCGGGCCGTGGGCCGCGGCGCCCGGGTCGTGCTGGCCGACGTGTCAGAGGAGCAGGGCGTCAAGGCGGCCGCCGACCTCGGCGACGCGGCCCGCTTCGTCCGCGCCGACGTCACCGACGAGGCCTCCGTGACCGCCGCCCTCGACACCGCGCGGGAACTGGGCGCGCTGCGCTGCGTCGTGCACTGCGCCGGCCGCGGCGGCGACCGCACCCGCGTCATCGGCCGCGACCGCACCCCCGGCGACCTCGCCACCTTCGCCGAGGTGATACGGGTCAACCTCGTCGGCACCTACAACGTGCTGCGACTGGCCGCCGCCCGCCTCGCCGGCAACGAGGTCGTCGACGGCGACCGCGGCGCCGTCGTCCTGACCGCCTCCGTCGCCGCGTTCGACGGCCAGATCGGCCAGACCTCCTACGCCGCCGCCAAGGCGGGCGTGCACGGCATGACCCTCGTCGCCGCCCGGGACCTGGCGAGCTGGCAGATCCGGGTGAACACCATCGCCCCCGGCATCATGGACACGCCCATGCTCGGCCGGCTCCGCGAGGACATCCGGGACGGCCTCGCCGCCTCCGTGCCCCATCCCAAGCGCCTCGGCGAACCCGACGACTTCGCGCGCCTCGCCGTCGAGATGCTGGAGAACCCCTACCTCAACGGCCAGACCGTCCGCCTCGACGGCGCGATCCGCATGGCCCCGCGATGACCGCCGCCGAGACCGACGAGCAGTTCCGCGCCCGCCTGCGCGCCTTCCTCACCGAGCACCACCCCGGCCGCCGGCCCGAGGACCGCGCCGAACGCCTCGCCTGGCACAAGCGCTGGCTTGCCACCCTGTACGACGCCGGATACGCGGGCCCGAGCTGGCCGCGCGCCTACGGCGGAATGGACCTGCCCTTCACCCGCCAGGTCGTCTACCAGGAGGAGTACGCCAGGGCCCGGGTCCCCGGCCCCCTCGGCACCGGACTCGGCATCGCCGCGCCCACCCTCGTCACCTACGGCACCCCGGAGCAGAAGGAACGCTTCCTGCGCCCCATGCTGCGCGGCGACACGGTCTGGGCACAGGGCTACTCCGAACCGGAGGCCGGCTCGGACCTGCCCGCGCTGCGCACGACCGCGCGCCGCGAGGGCGGCGGCCCCGACGACCCCGCGGCCGAGTACGTCGTCAACGGGCAGAAGGTGTGGAACAGTTCGGCCGACATCGCCGACATCCTCTTCACCCTGGTCCGCACCGGTCCGCCCGGCTCCCGGCAGGACGGCATCAGCTACCTGCTGATCGACGCCCACGCCCCGGGCGTCACCGTCCGGCCCCTGCGGGACCTGACCGGGGACGCGCACTTCTGCGAGATCTTCCTCGACGACGTCCGGGTCCCCGTCGCGAACCGCGTCGGCGCGGAGAACGGCGGCTGGCCGCTGGTCCGCACCAGCCTCGGCCACGAGCGGGCCGCGGGCGCGCTGAACCAGGCCGCCCGGTACCGGCGTGTCCTGGACGAACTGATCGAGCTGGCGCACCGACGCGGGGCCACCGCCGACCCCCTGGTGTGCGACCGGCTCGCGGACTTCGAGATCCGGGTGCGCGTCATGCGGCTCACCGGGATGCGGACCATCGCCGACATCATGGCGAAGGGCGAACCGGGTCCCGCCTCCTCCACCGCACGGCTGTTCATCGTGGCCTTCGAGCAGGAACTGCACGAGTTCGCCCTGGAACTGCTCGGCCCGTACGGGATCCTCGGCCGCCGGGACCCGCACGCCGTCCAGCGCGGGCGCTGGGTGTGGGGCTTCCTGCGCACCCGGGCCGCCACCATCGGCGCGGGAACCGCCGAGATCCAGCGCAACACCATCGCCGAACAGGTCCTGGGCCTGCCCCGGGACCCCGCGATGCCCGCCACCGGAAGGGCACGATGAGAGCCGCACGCTGCACCCGCTACGGGCCCCCCGACGCTCTGGAGGTCGTCGAGATCGACGCCCCCGAACCCGGCCCGGGGGAGGTACTGGTCCGGGTGCACGCCGCCGCCGTCAACTTCCCGGACGTGCTGCTCGTGGCCGACCGCTACCAGGTGCCCGCGCCGCTGCCGTTCACCCCGGGCAGCGAGTTCGCCGGGGTCGTCGCCGCGCTGGGACCGGGCGTGAGCGGTCCCGCGGTGGGCTCGCCGGTGGCCGGGGCCGTGCTCACGGGTGCCTTCGCCGAACAGGTCGTGGTGCCGGCGGCCGGCCTGCGTCCCGTCCCCGAGGGGCTCGACATGGTCCATGCCGCCGCCTTCCACGTGACCTACGCGACCGCCTACCACGCCCTCACCACCGTCGGGCAGGGCACGGCGGGGGAGTGGGCCGCGGTGCTCGGGGCCGCGGGCGGGGTCGGCTCCGCGACCGTCGACGTCGCGACCCGGCTCGGCCTGCGCGTCGTCGCCGCGGCATCGAGCCCTCAACGGCTCACCGTCGCGCGCGAGCTGGGCGCCGCGGCCGGTGTCGACTACGCGCACGAGGACCTCAAGACGAGGATCCGTGAGCTGACCGGCGGCGAGGGCGCCCACCTGGTGGTCGACCCCGTCGGCGGCGACCACGCGGAGGCCGCCCTGCGCGCGCTGCGCCGGGGCGGCCGCTTCGTCACCGTGGGCTACGCCGACGGGAGGATCCCGCGGATCCCGCTCAACCTGGTGCTGCTGAAGGACACGACCGTACGGGGCTTCGAGATCCGCATGCTGCGCCGGTACGCCCCGGACGCGGTGGCCGCGGGCGACCGGGCGCTCGCCCGGATGGTCCGGGACGGGATGCGCCCGCTCGTCTCCCGCGTCCACCCCCTTGCGGAGGTGGCGGCCGTCCTCACCGACGTGGCCCGGCGGCGCACCACCGGCAAGGTGGTCCTCGACATGACCAGGTGAGCGTCAGAAGGCCGGCAGCTGCGGGCGCCGCTTGACGTAGCCGCCGGCGTCCACGCGCATCTGCATGCCGGTGACGTACGAGGACTCGTCCGAGACGAGGAACAGCACCATGTCGGCGATGTTCTCCGGCTCGACGTAGGGGACGCCGAACCCGGTCGTGGCGGGGAAGGAGGGCAGCGCGTCCTCGCGGGTCGGGTTCTCCAGGTCGGGCCGGAACGACCGGTACATGATCTCGCTGTTCAGCATGTCGGTGTTGACGTTCGTGGGATGCAGCGCGTTGACCCGGATCCGGCGGGACGCGAGCACCGTCGCCAGGTCGTGCACGAAGGCCGCCACCTGGCGCTTGGCGAACGAATACCCCAGCCCCCCGGGCCCGTTGGCCGGGTTGTCCACGGTGGCCGGTATCAGTCCGGCGATCGACCCGGTCGCGACGATCGAGGCCCCGTCGGGCAGATGCGGCAGCGCCGCGTCGACGGTGTGCACCACTCCGTTGAAGTCGACGGTGACCGCGTCCAGGAAGGCCTGCGCGCTCTGCCCGGGGCCGAGCGGGCAGATACCGGCCTGGGCGACCACGGCGTCGAGCCGCCCCAGCTCGGCCACCCCCTCGTCGACCGCGTCCCGGAGCGCGGCCGGATCCCGCACGTCGGCCTTGCGGGCGACGATCCGCCGGCCGAGCTTCTCCACCTCGCGGACGGTCTCCTCCAGGTCCGCCGCGGTGGCCAGCGGGTAGCCGTTGGTGGCGATGTCCTCGCACAGGTCCACGGCGATGATGTCGGCACCCTCCGCGGCGAGCCGGATCGCGTGGGCCCGGCCCTGGCCGCGCGCGGCCCCGGTGATGAGGACGGCCTTGTCCTGCACTCGACCCATGAGGTCTCCTTCCGTAGAACAAAAGAGTAGCCTGAATGCCGTCGGCGGGAACTCGACGTTGCCTGATGATCTCCCGATCAAGCGGGTGGTTGGCTGGCAGCTCCCGCCCAGTGGGACATGTTCAGTGCACACAATGTGCCGGGTGCTAGAGAGTCCCCGAGACCGAGGGAGCACACGATGCCGTTGCAGCCATGGATGAAGTTGCTGTCGACCGACGACCATCTGATCGAGCCACCGCGACTGTGGTCCGACCGGCTGCCGGCGAAGTACCGGGAGGCCGGACCGCGCATCGTGGAACAGCCGCGCGGCGAGGGACAGGCCCCCGCCGAGGTGTGGGTCTACGAGGACCGGATCTACCCCTACATCGGCCTCAACGCCGTGGCGGGCAAGAAGCCCGAGGAGTTCGGCCTCGAACCCACGCGCTACGACGAGATGATCCCGGGCTGCTACGACCCCGGGGCCCGCATCCGCGACATGGACCTGGACGGCGTCTGGGGCGCCCTGTGCTTCCCGTCCTTCCCCGGGTTCTCCGGCCATGTCTTCCTCGACGGCAGGGACCGCGAACTGGCCCTGCTGTGCGTGCGGGCGTGGAACGACTTCGTCCTCGACGAGTGGTGCGCCACCGCACCCGGCCGCCTCATCCCGCTGGTCATCATGCCGATGTGGGACGTCGAGGCCTGTGTCGCCGAGATCCACCGGACCGCGGCCAAGGGCGCGAAGGCGATCTCCTTCCCCGAGAACCCCGCACCCCGCGGCCTGCCGTCCTTCCACACCGACCACTGGGACCCCCTGTTCTCCGCGGCCGAGGAGACCGGCATGCCGCTGTGCCTGCACTTCGGCACCTCGGGCAAGCCGCCGAAGACGGCCGAGGAGGCCCCGTTCGCGGTGACGATCGCCCTGTTCGGCTGCAACGCCATGTTCGCCACCGCCGACCTGCTGTTCTCCCCGGTACTGCACAGGCACCCCAAGCTGAAGATCGGCCTCTCCGAGGGCGGCATCGGCTGGATCCCGTACCTCCTGGAACGCAGCGACGGCACCTGGGAGCGGCACCGCTTCTACCAGAACGTCAACCAGAGCGTGCGGCCCTCGGAGCTCTTCCACCGGCACTTCCACGGCTGCTTCATCGACGACCGCTTCGGCGTCGAGATCCGGCACCACGTCGGCGTCGACGAGATCACCTGGGAGTGCGACTACCCGCACTCCGACTCCTACTGGCCCAAGTCCCGCGCCTACGCGGCCGAGGTCCTCGCCGACGTGCCCGACGACGAGGTGCACAAGATCGTCGAGCTCAACACCCGCCGCCTCTACAACCTCCCCGCATGAGCCGGCGCCCCGAGTCCGAGCGGTCGGACTGGACCGACCTGGACCTGCTCACCCGCGAGGAGGCCCACGGCCGGCTCGTCGCGGAGATCGCCGAGACCGAGGCCCGCCTGGCCCAGCTCGGCGAGTCCGCGTCCGAGGCGGCCGAGCGGGAACTCCTCGGGACCCGGCTGCGCGCCCTGCGCGAGGCCGCCGACGACCTGATCGACCACGTGAAGGAGAGCTGATGCCCATGGGGCGCATGGCGGGCAAGGTCGCGCTCATCACCGGCGGAGCGCGCGGACAGGGCCGCTCCCACGCCGTACGGCTGGCCGAGGAGGGCGCGGACGTCGTCGTCACCGACGTCTGCCACGACATCAGCGCCGAGCTGCCGTACCCGCTGGCGACCAAGGAAGAGCTGGAGGAAACCGCCGAGCTGGTCGGACGGGCCGGCCGCCGGTGTGTCGCCGTACAGGCCGACGTCCGCTCCGTCGCGGAGATGCGCGCCGCCGTCGACGCGGCACGCGAGGAGTTCGGGCGGCTCGACACGGTCGTCGCCAACGCCGGCGTGATGAGCATCGGGGCCGCCTGGGAGCTGTCCGAGGAGGCCTGGGACGTCACCGTCGACGTCAACCTCAAGGGCGCCTGGAACACCGTACGGGCCGCGGTCCCCTGGATGATCGAGGCCGGACAGGGCGGCTCCATCGTCATCACCAGCTCCGCCGCCGGCATCCGCGGCCATGTGCCGTACGCCCACTACGTGGCCGCCAAGCACGGCGTGGTCGGTCTGATGAAGGCGCTCTCCAACGAACTCGCCCCGCACCGCATCCGGGTGAACACCGTGCACCCCACCGGCGTCAGCGACACGGGCATCACGGTCGGCGTCCCCGTGGAGGAACTCGCCGCCAGGGAACCGCTGTTCGCGCTCGCCGCGATGAACCCCCTGGCGCCGTACGTCGAGCCGCGGGACGTGTCCAACGCCGTCCTCTTCCTCGCCTCCGACGAGGCGCGGTACGTCACCGGCCTGCAGTTCACCGTCGACGCCGGATCGACCAACAAGCCGTAGAACGGAGTGCGTCGCATGAAGATCACCATCGACCGGGCGGTCTGCTCGGGGCACGCCCGGTGCGCGGCCGCGGCACCGGGGCTCTTCCGCCTCGACGACGACGGCTACGCGCTGCCGGTGGAGGGAGAGGTTCCCCAGGACCTCGAACAGGCCGCCCGGGACGGCGCCGCGGCCTGCCCGGAACGGGCGATCACCCTGCACTGACACGACCGAGCCCCACGGTCCGGGGACCGTGGGGCTCGGTCGTGTCCGTCCGCTCAGCCGGCCGGCTGCGGCGGCGGAGTGAAGTGGTGCCCCCAGAACGCGCCGTCCGTGATCTCGTACACGGGGACCGGCTCCGGGACCTTCAGGCCGTTCCAGCCGAACTCGACGGCGTAGTTCTCCGGCGACCAGACGTAGAACGACACCATGTGGTCGTTGGTGTGCCTGCCGAGCGAGTGCATCATCGGCACCTCGTACCTGGCGGCCCGGTCCAGGGCGCGCCCCACGTCGTCCAGGGTCGCGGCCTCCACCATGAAGTGCAGCAGCCGCCCCGGGCCCGGCATCGGTGTCACGCCGAGCGTGTGGTGGCGCGGGTTGCAGCCCATGAACCAGGTCGTGCCGCCCGGCGAGCGCATCGTGTTCCGCTCGATGAAGCCGAGGACGCCGACGTAGAAGTCGAAGGTGGTCCGGGCGTCCTCGGCGGAGACGATCGCGTGTCCGAAGCCCATGTCACCGGTGACGAACTTCGACACCAGCGGGGTGTGCACCGGCACGTGGTCGAGGACCCTGCCGTAGAACAGCTCGACCGGGTTGCCGCCCGGGTCGCTGAACCTGACGAAGCCCGTGACCTTCCGCTCCGCCGCCTCCGCCTCGGTGCCGGCCGTCACCTTGATCCCGGCCTTCTCGACGTCCGCGGCCAGCCGCGCCAGCTCCCGCTCGTCGAGGACCTCGAAGCCCAGGGCCGTCATCCCGGGCTGGGCGCCCGGCGAGACCACGATCCGGGCCGGATGGTCGTCCATCCGGAAGGACAGGGACTCCCCGTCGCCGTCCTCCACGGGCATCAGGCCGAGGAAGTCGGCGCCGAAGGCCCTCCACTTGCCGAGGTCGTTGGACTCCAGACGCAGGTACCCGAGTGAGCGCACACCCATCAGGCCCTCCCCTCACATCGGTCAGGTCCGGGGCGGCCCGTCGGGTCCCCGGTATCGGTACGTCCGCGACGGTAGAAGGACCGGCACCCGCGCCGCCGGGACCGTCCCACTGATCGGGAGACCTGCGACGGAGGGCTTCCTCCGGGTGCGACGGTGAGGGTCATGACACTCAGCCACCACGACACCCTGCGCGAACTGCCCACGGACGACGGCATCCTGCGCTACCACGAGGCCGGCGACGGGCCGCCCCTGCTCCTGCTGCACGGCTCGGGGCCAGGCGTGACCGGCTGGCGCAACTACCGGGGCAACCTTCCCGTGCTCGCGGAGCACTTCCGCTGCCTGGCGCTGGAGTTCCCCGGGTTCGGGGTGAGCGACGCCACCGCCGAGAACCCGATGGCGGCCGCCCCGAAGGCCGTCCTGCGCTTCCTCGACGGCCTCGGTCTCGACCGCGTCGACGTCATCGGCAACTCCATGGGCGGGTTCGTCGCGGTGGGGCTCGCGGTCGCCCACAAGGACCTGTTCCGCCGGATCGTCACCATCGGCGGCGTCGGCCGCAACATCCTGTCCCCGGGACCCAGCGAAGGACTCAACCTGCTGGTCGAGTTCGCCGAGAACCCCACCCGCGACAACCTCGTCCAATGGCTGCGGTCGATGGTCCACGACCCCGCCCTGCTCACCGACGAGCTGATCGAGGAGCGCTGGACCAGCGCCACCGACCCCGCGACGCTGGAGGCGTCCCGGCGGATCTACGGCCGCCAGGCGATGGCCGCGCTGCAGGCCGCCCAGTCCCAGTCCGACCAGCCGATCTGGGCCCTGCTGCACAAGGTCGCCGCTCCCACGCTGCTGACCTGGGGCCGCGACGACCGGGTCACACCGCTGGAGAGCGCGCTGCTGCCGATGCGCACCATCCCCAAGGCCGAACTGCACGTGCTGCCGGACTGCGGGCACTGGGCGATGATCGAGCAGAAGCAGGCCTGGGAAAGCGCGGTGCTGGCCTTCCTGACCCGCCCGGAGGCCGGCTGAGCCGCCGGGGCGCGGACCCACGGCGCGCGGCGCGGCTGACCGCCGTGGCGTGAACACACGAAGGGGCCCGGGACACACCGAGTCCCGGGCCCCTTCGCCACGTCAGTCCGGCGCTCCGGCCATGTCCAGGACCGCCAGGTACCCGAAGGCCAGACTCGACCCGATCGGAGTGCCCGCACCCGGGTACACGCGGCCCGACATCGCGGCCGCGGTGTTCCCCGTCGCGTACAGGCCGTCGACCGGCCGGCCGTCCGGCCGCAGCACCCGCGCCCGCGCGTCGATCCGCAGGCCGCCCTTGGTGCCGATGTCGGACGGGACGATGGTCGCCGCGTAGAACGGTGGTGTGTCGAGGGGCGGCAGCAGCGGGTTCGGCCACTCCGGCGCGGGCCGGGCGGGGAAGTTCTGCCGGGGATCGGCCGGGAAGGGCACGATGTGATGGAACATCCGGTCCCAGGGCGTCTCCCCCCGGTGGAACTTCTCGTCGACGCCGGTGTGCGCGTACCCGTTGAACTCCTTGACGGTGCGGTCCAGGGCGTCGAAGGGGACGTCGATCAACCGTGCCAGCTCTTCCAGGGTGCCGGCCTTCTTCAGCGCCCCGGACGCGAGCCACTCCTCGACGGGCGGCGCCGCGGGCGGGAAGCCGATGCCGTCCCGGTCCAGCTGGCGCTGGTCGAACACCCAGTGGCAGGGGATGTGCCGTACCCCGGTGGACTGGTGGAGCCGGACGATCCGGTGCCCCGCCTGGTCGTAGGGAGACGTCTCGTTGACGAAGCGCTCGCCCGCGCCGTTGACCCAGAACCCGCCCCTGGTGCCGGTGTGGAAGACCGGCAGCCCGTCCGGGTGGACGAGCCCCGGCACGAACCAGGCCTCGTCCAGCAGGTCGGTGTCCGCGCCCGCCGCGATGCCCGCCCGGAGCGCGTCGCCGGTGTTGGCCGGGGCGCCGTTGGACCACTGCCCGGTGAGCGGTGCCTGGTACCGCTCACGCAGCCCCGGGTCGCGCTCGAAGCCGCCGGCCGCCAGGAGCACACCCCGCCCGGCCCGGATCCGCACCCGCTCACCGTCGCTGACGACCTCGACCCCGGTGACCCTGCCGTCCTCGACGACCAGGCTCTCCAGCGCCGTGTCCAGCCGCACCTCGCCGTTGCCCGTCTCCAGGAACGCCGACAGCGCCCGGCCGATCAGCGCCCGGCCGCCGCTGAGGACGGGGCCCTCGTCGAAGCCGAACCGCTCGGTGGGCAGTGACTCGCGCATGAGCGCCCGGCGCTCTCCGAGCTGGGCCGCCTCCACCGGCGGCGGGAAGACGGTGTGCCCGGTGGGCGAGGCGCCGGAGGCGGAGGCGAAGTAGTCCGGCACCGGGCCGTGGACGAAGGACTGGAACCACGGGTTCCTCTCCAACTCGTCGATCAGCGCCACTCCGGCCGCCAGATAGGCGTCCTGCAGCGCCTCCCGGGACGGGTCGGCGACGACGGTGCGCAGATACCTCCGCGCGTCCTCGACGTCGTCCCCGAGACCGGCCCGGCCCAGCGGCGCGGACCCCGGGAACCAGAGTCCCGCGCCCGAGTAGGCCAGGGTGCCGCCGACCCGGTCGGTCTTCTCCACGACGAGCGTGCGCAGGCCGCGGGAGGCCGCCACGTACGCCCCGACCAGACCTCCGCCAGACCCTACGACGATCACGTCGTAGGCATCCTCGTTGATGCTCATCCGAACTCCTCATGAGTGCCGACGTTGTTGTGGTGTGGGGGGTGGGATCGGCGGGTTGGTGGGTGGGCCGGGCCGGGCGCCGGGGCACCGTCGTCCGGCGGAGCGGTCCGCCGGACGACGGTAATGAGACAGCGCGGGATCACCCTCCGGTCATCTCGCTCAGCGAGACCCGCCCGGCGCCGCCCGAAGTCCCGGTGAGCGGAACGTCCCCGGCCGCCCGCCGGCACATCGGCCCAGGGTGAAGGCCGGCACGAGGTGAGGACGGCGATGACAGACGTGTGGGAACCGGCGGCGGTCGCGAACCGGGAGAGCGCCGTGGCCGAGGCGGCGGCCCGACTGGCCCGGGCGGCCCGGGAGCACTGGCCCTGTCCGCCCGTACGGGATCTCCTCGGCCCGACCGACATCAGCCTCGCCTACGCCGTCCAGCGCCGCGTCGTGGGCGACCGGATCGCCGCGGGAGCACGGGTCGTCGGCCGCAAGATCGGGCTGACGTCGGCCTCCGTGCAGCATCAAGTGGGCGTGGACCGGCCCGACTTCGGCGTCCTGCTCGACGACATGGACGTCAGCGACCTGCCGGCCGTCCCCAGCGGCCGGTTGCTCCAGCCCAGGGCCGAGGCGGAGATCGCGTTCGTGCTCGCCGCCGATCTGGACGCCGACGACCTCGACCTGGCGCGGGTCCGGGCGGCGGTCGGGCACGCGGTGGCCGCGCTGGAGATCGTGGACAGCCGGGTCGCCGACTGGGACATCGCGATCACGGACACGGTCGCCGACAACGCCTCCAGCGGCCTGTTCGTCCTCGGCCGGCAGCCGGTCGCGCCGAGCGAGTTCGAGCCCCGGGAGGTCGGCATGCGGCTGTACGCCGACGGCCGGCTCGCCTCCGAGGGCGACGGCGCCGCCTGCCTGGGCGATCCGCTCGCCGCACTGCTGTGGCTGGCCCGCACCGCCCGGGACTTCGGTGACCCGCTGCGCGCCGGGCAGGTGGTGCTGTCCGGCGCTCTCGGCCCGCTCGTCCCCACTCCGCCAGGCAGCACCGTACGGGCCGAGATGACCGGCGGCCTCGGCTCGGTGACCGCGACCTTCTCACCCAAGGACCAAGAAGGATGACGAAGACCAAGGTGGCCGTTATCGGCTCCGGCAACATCGGCACCGACCTGATGATCAAGGTGCTGCGCCTGTCCGACACCCTGGAGATGGCCGCACTGGTGGGCATCGACCCGGAGTCGGACGGTCTGGCGCGCGCCGCCCGGCTGAAGGTGCCCGTCACGTACGAGGGCGTGGACGGCCTGATCCGCATGGCGGGCTTCGAGGACATCGGCATCGTCTTCGACGCCACGTCGGCCAAGGCCCACGTCGAGAACGCCAGGAAGCTCGCCCCCTACGGCAAGCACCTGGTGGACCTCACCCCGGCGGCGATCGGCCCGTACGTGGTGCCGCCGGTCAACCTGGACGAGCACCTCGCGGGCGGTGCCGGCAACCTCAACCTGGTCACCTGCGGCGGCCAGGCGACCATCCCGATCGTCCACGCGGTCAGCCGTGTCACCCCCGTGCCCTACGCCGAGATCGTCGCCTCGATCGCCTCCAGGTCGGCCGGACCCGGCACCCGGGCCAACATCGACGAGTTCACCGAGACCACCGCCGGCGCCATCGAGAAGGTGGGCGGCGCGGCCCGCGGCAAGGCGATCATCGTGCTGAACCCGGCCGAACCGCCGCTGATCATGCGGGACACGGTGTACTGCCTGACCGGCGACGCCGACCACGAGGCGGTCCGCGCCTCGGTCGAGGAGATGGTCGCCGCGGTCGCCGAGTACGTACCCGGCTACCGCCTCAAGCAGGAGGTCCAGTTCACCCCGGTCGAGGCCGGCGACCCGGTCCACACCCTTCTGCCCGAGGGCGTCGCCGAGCGGCCGACCACCAGGGTGTCCGTCTTCCTGGAGGTGGAGGGCGCCGCCCACTACCTGCCCGCCTACGCGGGCAACCTCGACATCATGACCTCGGCCGCGCTGCGCGTCGCCGAGCGCATCGCCCACCGGACGACTTCCGAGGTGACCAAGTGACCCGCAGGCTCTACGTGCAGGACGTCACCCTCCGGGACGGCATGCACGCCATCCGGCACCGCATCACCCCCGGGTTCGTGTCCAGGATCTCCGCGGCCCTCGACCGGGCCGGTGTGGACGCGATCGAGGTGGCGCACGGCGACGGCCTGGCCGGCGGCAGCCTCAACTACGGTCCCGGCAGCAACACCGACTGGGAGTGGATCGAAGCGGCGGCCGACGCCATCGAGAACGCCGTCCTGACCTCCCTGCTGCTGCCGGGCATCGGCACCATCGCCGAGCTCAGGCGCGCCTACGCCCTCGGGGTCCGCTCGGTGCGCATCGCCACGCACTGCACGGAGGCGGACGTGGCGGCCCAGCACATCGCCACCGCACGCGAGTTGGGCATGGACGTCGCCGGCTTCCTGATGATGGCCCACATGGCACCCCCGCGCGCGCTCGCCGAACAGGCCAGACTGATGGAGTCCTACGGCGCGCACTGCGTCTACGTCACCGACTCCGGCGGCCGGCTCACCATGGACGGCGTCCGCGACCGGATCCGCGCCTACCGGGACGTGCTCGACCCGCAGACCCAGATCGGCATCCACGCCCACGAGAACCTCTCCCTCTCGGTAGCCAACTCCGTGGTGGCGGTGGAGGAGGGAGTCACCCGGGTCGACGCGTCCCTGGCCGGACAGGGCGCGGGCGCGGGCAACTGCCCCATCGAGCCGTTCGTCGCCGTCGCCAACCTGTACGGCTGGAAGCACGGCTGCGACCTGCACACCCTCCAGGACGCCGCCGAGGACCTCGTACGGCCGCTGCAGGACCGCCCGGTCCGCGTCGACCGCGAGACCCTCACGCTCGGCTACGCCGGCGCCTACTCCAGCTTCCTGCGCCACGCCGAGGCCGCCGCCGAGCGGTACGGCCTCGACGCGCGCACCATCCTGGAGGAGGTCGGCCGGCGCGGGCTGGTCGGCGGGCAGGAGGACATGATCGTGGACATCGCGCTGGACCTCGTGCACCGCGCCTGACGCCGGCGGTACTGCACCGCTCTCCGGGAACCGCTTCCGGAGAGCGGTACTTTTTTTGTGCGCGTAGTAAAATAGACCAACCGCTCCAATCAATCGGTGCACGCCCCTTTCTTCGGGGCGAAGGGCATGGGTAACTTGACGTCGGCGCCGAACTAGAATTGATTTCAGTTTGAGCAGAGAGGCACCGACGATGACGTCTGCCCTTCGCCTGAGCTCGCGTTCCGCCGAGGCCGACGAGCCTGCGCTGCCCCCGTCGATGATGGAGCGGGTAACGCTGATCATGGACCTTTTCGAACGTCCCCAGACCCATCTGACGCTCGAAGCGGTTTCCCGTCGGACCCAGCTGCCCCGGTCGACCACGCACCGGATTCTCGACCAACTGGTCCGGCTGGACTGGCTGCGCCACACGGTGGCCGGATACACGCTGGGCGCTCGCGCGCTCGGCCTGGGCGGCCGCGACAGCGGTCACAGCGCGCTGCGCGCCGCCGCCGCGCCGCACCTGCTGGACCTGGCGGTCCGTACCAGGATGGTGGTCCACCTGGCCGTGCTCGACGGACCGGAGATCTACTACCTGGACAAGGTGGGCGGCCGGGCCGCGGTGGACATCCCGTCGAAGGTCGGCGGCCGGGCGGTCGCGCACTGCACCGGCCTCGGCAAGGCCATGCTCGCCTGGCTGCCCCCGGAGGAGATCGACGCGCGCTGCGCGCCGGTGATGGCGCGCCGCACCCCGCACAGCATCGGCCGTCTCGACCAGCTGCACCGCGAGCTCGGTCTGGTGCGGCGCCGCAACGGACTGGCGATCGACCGGGGCGAGTGTTTCCCCGACCTCGGATGCGTCGGCCTCGCGCTGCGTGGGCCCGAAGGCCCGGTCGGGGCGATATCCGTGGTCGGGGACGGCCGCTCTCCGCTGGAACTCGTGGCCCCGCTGGTGGTCGACGCGGTGCGGGCCGTGTCCGAGGAACTCTTCGAGACCTCGCGCGGGGCGGGATTCGGGGTTGACCTCAAGTCCGGTTGAGTTTCTAGGCTGGGGGCGCCGAGATCGACGTACGGAGAGGAAGACCCCATGAGGACACTGGTGCTCGGACGGACGCCCGCCAGGGTGACGGCGGTACTGGCCACGCTGCACACGGACGGCTTCGACGCGGAGGGAGTGAGCACCGACGAGGAGGCCCTGAAGCTCCTGGAGACCGAGGAGTTCGGCGTACTGATCATCGGCGGGGGAGTGGGGCCCGACTCGCGCGCGGCGATCAAGGCACACGCGGCGGAACACCGGGTGCGGCACGTGATCGACGGCGCGCTGACCGAGCCGTTCGACGTCTATGTGCGACGGGAGTTCGAGCCGCGGATCCGCAAGGCCGCCGCCGAGAGGTGACGGCCCCGGACCGCCCGGGCCGCGCTAGATCGCCCGGACCTGCTGCGCCTGCGGGCCCTTGGTGCCCTGCCCGATCTCGAACTCGACGCGCTGGCCCTCGTCCAGGCTCCGGTAGCCGCTGCCCTGCACCTCCGAGTAGTGCACGAACACGTCAGGGCCGCCGCCGTCCTGCTCGATGAACCCGAACCCCTTCTCGGCGTTGAACCACTTGACGCTGCCCTGAGTCATGCCCGTTTCCCTTGCCTCATCGCCGCGACCCGGATCGTCGCGGACCGCGACGATCCTCCCCGGATGCCGAGATCGGAAACCCCTCCGGGCCGCAACCACACGGATGGCGGACTCCGGTGACGAGTGGAACGCGCGCACCGGCCGGCGGCGAGGGCCGGGTCACCGGGCCGTCCAGCCGCCGTCCACGGTGACAGTGGTGCCGGTGACGAAGCGGGAGGCGTCCGAGGCGAGGAACACCGCGGCGCCGCCCAGTTCCGTGGCGTCGCCCACCCGGCCCAGCGGAGTCCCGCTGACGATCCGCTCGCCCCAGCGGCTGTCCAGCAGGCCGGAGCTGAGACCGGTGTGGAAGTAGCCGGGGGCCAGCGCGTTGACCCGGACCCCGCGCTCGGCCCACTCCACGGCCAGTGCCCGGGTCAGGGCCTCGACCCCGCCCTTGCTCGCGGCGTAGGCGGCGATGCGCTCGAAGCCGGTGCTCGCGTGCACGGACGAGACGTTGACGATCGACCCGGAGCGCTGCTCCAGCATCACTTTCCCGGCCTCGCGGCAGCAGTAGAAGGTGCCGGCCAGGTTCACGTCCACGACCTGGTGCCAGGCCGCGTCGGTGACCTTCTCGCTGCGGGTGAAGTGCGGACTGATTCCGGCGCAGTTGACCAGTGCGTCCAGCCGGCCCGTGGTCGCGGCGATGCGCTCGACCGTCTCCCGCACGGCGGCGGAGTCGGCGACCGATCCGGGCAGCACCAGCACCTTGCCGCCGTGGTCCGTGAGTTCGGACTCCAGCTCTTCGAGGTCGGCGGCGGTACGGGCGGTCACGGCGACGGTGGCGCCGGCCTGGGAGAGGGCGACCGCGATCGCGCGGCCCAGGCCCTTGCCGGCCCCCGTGACCCAGACGGTCCTGCCGTCCAGGCGCAGTTCGGCGGTCACGTCGGCCACGGCTCAGCCCTCCGCGGGAAGGTCGCGCAGCGTCCGCTTGAGCACCTTGCCCGAGGGGGTGCGGGGCAGTTCGCCGACGAAGTCGAAGCGGGCCGGCACCTTGAACCGGGCCAGCCGGGCACGGCAGAACTCCCGCAGGTCTCCGGCCCCCGCGCTCGTGTCCGGCCGCAGCACCACGAACGCGCGCGGGACCTCGCCCCAGCGGGGGTGCGGCAGGCCCACCACGGCCGCCTCCAGCACGGCGGGGTGTTCGTACAGCACCCGTTCCACCTCCGGCGTGGCGATGTTCTCGCCACCGGAGACGATCATGTCCTTCTTGCGGTCGTCGATGTAGAGGAAGCCGTCCTCGTCGAGGTGGCCGATGTCCCCGGTGTGGAACCAGCCGTTCCGCAGCGCGGCGGCGGTGGCCTTCTCGTCGCGCCAGTACCCGGCGAACACCTTGGGGCCGCGCAGGGTGATCTCGCCGAGTTCGCCCGCCGGCACCTCCTTGCCCTCGTCGTCGACGATCCTGACCCGGGTGTGCGGTACCGGACGTCCGACCGAGCCCAGCTTGGACAGGGCGTGCTCACGGTCCAGGAAGGTGTCGCCGGAGACGGTCTCGGTCAGGCCGTAGGCGTCGGCGAACCAGGCGTTGGGGAACGCGGTCATGACGCGCCGCAGCACCGGCTCCGGGGTCTTCTCGCCGCCGCCCAGGACGAAACGGACCGACGTGGTGTCGTAGGTGTCCCGGTCGGGGACCTCCAGGACCGCGTTGACCATGGCGGGTGCCAGCCACAGGTTGGTGACGCGGTGCCTCTGGATCGCGTGCAGGGTGCCGACCGGGTCGAACCTGCGCTGCAGCACCACGCCGCCGCCCGCGTAGAGGGTTGCCAGGCCGGGCATGTCGAGGCCGCCGACGTGGTAGAGCGGCCCGCACACCAGCGTGGTGTCGGCCGCGGTCAGGCCGAAGTGGACGATGTGCGCGAGGTTCTTGGCCTCCAGGTTCCCGTAGGTGATGCGCACGCCCTTGGGCCGCGAGGTGGTGCCGGAGGTGTACATCAGGCGGTGCAGGTCGTCCGCCCCGGCGTCCACCGGATCCACGTGGGCGCCCTGGTGCGCGGCGAGCAGGTCCTCGTAACCGAGCCACGGACCGGAGGCCGGGCCGCCGACCAGGATCCGGTGCTCCAGATCGGTCAGGCAGCCGGCGCCGCGCTCCAGCGCCGGGGCGAACTCCGGCTCGGTGACGACGGCCCTGGCCTGGGCGTGGCCCAGGATGTACTGCCACTCCTGCTCGGAGAGCCGGTAGTTGAGCGGCAGGAGGACGGCGCCGACACGGCTCGCCGCGTAGACCAGTTCCAGGAACTCCGGCCGGTTGTAGAGCAGCAGGGCGACGACGTCACCGCGCCGGACGCCCAGTTCGGTCAGCGCGGCTGCCAACCGATTGACGCGCTCATGAAGTTGACGAACCGTCAGGGTCTGGTCCCCCTGGGCGACGACCACGGCGTCGGGCCGCTGGGCCAGGTGGTAGTCGAGGATGCTCGCGAAATTGTGCACGGCTCACTCTCGCTCTGTGGTGTTCGACGGCGACCGCGGCCGCCCCGGCTCGTGAGCAGCCCGGATCCCGACTGGTCGGTTGCCCGCGCCGAAGATTTAGTGTACCCCTTGGTCTATAAAACTTGTGGCCGCACTTTACGACGGCACGAAGGCCTCGACAAGCGCTCGCGCGCCTGCCGGGGCCGGAACCGACGAGATTGCGCTGATGCCGACGAGACGAGCTGAAGCCGACGAGGAGGGCCCTGTGCCACGCATCCGCTTCGACCCCGGCGGACCGGTCGTCACGGTCCGTCTGGACAACCCGCCGATGAACGCCTTCGACTCCGCCCTGCGACAGGAGCTCTCCGCCTGCGTCCGCGAGCTCGCGGACGCCCCCGGGGTGCGGGCCGTGGTGCTCCACGGCGGCCGGCGGCTGTTCGCCGCCGGGGCGGACGTGAAGGCGCTGGCCGCGATGGGACCGGAACAGGTGCGGGGCTGGAACCGGGCCCTGCAGCGCACCTTCGACGAGGTGGCGCGGCTGCCGATGCCGGTCGTGGCGGCCGTCACCGGATACGCCCTCGGCGGCGGCCTGGAGCTGGCCCTCGCCGCCGACTACCGGGTGGCCGCCGACGACGCGCTCCTCGGGCAGCCGGAGGTGCAGCTCGGCATCATGCCGGGCTCGGGCGGCACCCAGCGGCTCACCCGGCTGGTCGGCCCGTCGCGGGCGAAGAACCTGCTGATGACCGGTCGCCGGGTGGACGCCGAGGAGGCGCTCCGGCTGGGGCTGGTGGACGAGGTGGTGCCGGCCGACCGGGTCCTGGACACCGCGCTCGGCTACGCCCGCAGGCTGGCCGAGGGGCCCGCCGCGGCGCTGGAGGCGATCAAGGAGGCGGTGGACCACGGCGCCGAGGCGGGCCTCGCCGCCGGGCTCAGTCTCGAACGCGCTCTGTTCACGGGCGTGTTCGGCACGGCCGACGCGGGCACCGGCCTGCGCTCCTTCCTCGACCACGGCCCCGGACGGGCCCGCTTCGGGGAGGCGGGACCGGACGACTGAGCCGGCCGGTCGCGTCCCGAAGAGGCGCGGGGCTGCATCCTTGTGCGGCTTTGCCGCGGGACGCGACCAGCCACCACGGCGCCGCGGCCGGACGACGGCACAGGGCGGCGCTCACGGCGAAGCGCTCACGCGCGGCGCCAAGGCCGTACGACACGAAAGGGGTGCCCACCATGAAGGCACTGCGCTGGCACGGTGCGCGGGACCTGCGGCTGGAGGAGGTTCCCGACCCTCCCGAGCCGGGGCCGCACGAGGCGGTCGTGGAGGTCGCCTGGTGCGGGGTGTGCGGCACTGACCTGCACGAGTTCCTCGAAGGCCCGCACATGATCCGCACCGGGCCGCACCCGCTCACCGGTGCCGCCCCGCCGCTCGCCCTCGGGCACGAACTGAGCGGCACCGTCGTCGCGCTGGGCGCCGACGTGCCCGGCGTCGCGGTCGGCGACCGGGTGACCGCCGACCCCGTGTGGCGCTGCGGGGTCTGCTTCTGGTGCGTGCGCGGTGAGTACCACATCTGCCCGAAGAGCGGTTCCGTCGGCCTCGCCTCACCCGGCGGATTCGCCGACCGCGTCACCGTGCCCCTCGCCGGACTGACCCGGCTGCCGGACAACGTCACCGACGAGATGGCGGCGGTGGCCGAACCGCTGGCCGTGGGCCTGCACGCGGTCACCCGCGCGGGCGTGCGACCCGGCGACAACGTCCTGGTCGTCGGCGGCGGACCGATCGGCGTCGCGGTCGTCCTCGCGGCCCGGACCGCCGGAGCGGCCGCCCTCTACGTGAGCGAACCCCTCAAGGCACGCCGGGAACTGCTCCTGGGCCTCGGCGTCACCGAGGCCTACGACCCGCGGGAGACCGACGTGCGCCGCGAGGTCTTCCTGCGCACCGGACGGATCGGCCCGGACGTCGTCATCGACGCCACCGGCGTGGCGCGGCTCGCTGCCCAGGCCGTCGCCACCGTCCGGCGCGGCGGCCGGGTCGTGCTCGCCGGTGTCGGCCACGGCAGCGTCGAGTTCGACATGGGGCAGCTCGTCTTCTACGAGCGTTCCGTGCTCGGCACGCTCGGCTACCAGCACGACATCCCCCGCGTGATCGATCTGCTGAGCACCGGGCGCCTGGACGCCTCGGCGCTGGTCACCGGGCGCTTTCTGCTGTCCGCGGGAGCCGGGGTCTTCGCGGACCTGGCCGCCGACCGGGCCCGGCACCTCAAGGTCCTGCTGACCCCGAAGGGATGAGTGACATGGATTTCGACCTGCCCGAGGAGACCCTCGCCCTCCAGGAGATGGTCCGTGAGTTCGCGGCCAAGGAGATCACGCCCCATGCCGCCCAGTGGTCGGAGAACGAGACCTTCCCGACCCAGGTCTTCACCAAGCTCGGCGAACTCGGCCTGATGGGCATGCTGGTGCCCGAGGAGTACGGCGGCGCCGGCTCCGACATGGTCACCTACGTGGCGGTGATGGAGGAACTCGGCGCCGCCGACCAGTCGGTCGCCTCCTCCTGGAACGCCCACTCGACCATCGCCACCCTGCCCCTGCTGGCCTACGGCACCGAGGAGCAGAAGCGCCGCTGGCTGACGCCGCTCGCCGCCGGTGAGGCCATCGGCGCCTTCGGCCTGACCGAGCCCGAGGCCGGCTCCGACGCGGCCGGGATCGCCACCAACGCCCGCCGCGCGGACGGCGGCTGGGTGATCAACGGCACCAAGATGTTCATCACCAACGCCGGCACCGACATCAGCCAGGGCGTCACCATCCTCGCGGTGACCGGCCGGGGCGAGGACGGCCGCAAGCGGTTCGCGACCTTCTACGTCCCGACCGGCACCCCCGGCTACACCGCCGGGCACAAGCTGAAGAAGCTCGGCTGGCACGCCATGGACACCCGTGAACTGGTCTTCGACGGCTGCTTCGTCCCCGACGACCATCTGATCGGCGAGGAGGGCGGCGGCCTGCGCCAGTTCCTGTCCGTCCTCGACAAGGGCCGGATCAGCGTCGCCGCGCTCGGCCTGTCCCTGGCCAAGGCCGCGCTCGGGCTCGCCGTCAAACACGCCACCGAACGCCACCAGTTCGGCCGCCCGCTGTCGGACTTCCAGGCGGTCGGCCACAAGATCGCCGACATGGGCACCGAACTGGAGGCCGCCCGCTGCCTGGTCTACCGGGCCGCCTGGCTCGCCGACCGGGGGCGCCCGCACAGCACCGCCTCCGCCATGGCCAAGCTGTACGCCTCCGAGGTCGCCAACCGGGCCGCCTCCCAGGCCGTACAGATCCACGGCGGGTACGGCTACGTGCGGGAGTCGGAGATCTCCCGGTTCTACGCCGACGCCAAGATCCTGGAGATCGGCGAGGGCACCAACGAGATCCAGCGCAATGTCATCGCCAGGGCGCTGGTCGGCGAGGCGTGAGCCGCGTCCCGCGGTGTGCGGTCGCGCACCGCGGGACCGCCCGTCAGCCGGTGGCGGGTACCGGCTCCCACTCCGCCTCCGGATCGAGCGCGAGGCCCGGCCGGTCGCGCTTGAACGCCTCGGCCAGCTCCTCGACCTTCGGCAGGGCGTGGTCCGGCGCGCCGAAGCCGCGGAACAGGGTCGCGCAGTACTCGCGGGACAGGAACGCCGCGTCCCACGGCCCCTCGGGCCGCACCCATTGGTAGGTGTGGTTGTGCAGGTTGAGGAACTGCAGGGTGGCCAGTCGCGGCGACATCGTGCGGAAGGTGCCCTGTTCCATGGCCTGCGAGAGCAGACCCGAGATCAGCTCCTCGAAGTCGGAACGCTGGCCCAGCAGGGTCTTGAGCTCGTCGCCGCTGAGACTGCGGTAGTCGTGCTCGTAGACCCAGATGTGGTCGAGCCTGCGGAAGATGATCGTCAGCAGCGACTCCGACAGCAGCCGCAGCCGCAGCAGCGGCTCGGTGTCCAGATCCGCGATCTGCCGGGTGCGGGCCAGCAGCGGCCCCATCACCCGGGACTGGATCTCGACCAGCAGGTTCTCCTTGGAACCGATGTAGTAGTACAGCGCTCCCTTGGCGAGCCCGACCGCGCGCCCCAGGTCGTTGATGGAGGTCGCCGCGTACCCCTGCTGCGCGAACAGCGAGGCCGCGATGTCGATGATCTTCTGGCGTCTGACCTCGAAACCCGGTCCATGGCCCGGCGGACGTGGCATGGATTCCTCTCCCCGCGTGATGTGGCGACGTGTCGATTGAAACAGGCTCCCCGAGCCCGCGTCGAACAGCCTTCGGCACATCCGGGGGAAGCGGACTCCAAGTGTCGTCTCAGTTTGCTAGACCAAACGGTACATTAAAACACGGATCACAGACGGCCCAAGAGCGTGCCGTCTGCGCGAGCATTGCGAGGACGCGCATGACCCAGGCACCGCAGCACACCGGATCCGCCCCCGCGGACGATCTCCTGGAAATGTACCGCCGGATGCGGCGTATCCGGCGCTTCGAGGAGCGGGCGTCCGAGCTGTACAAGGCGACGGAGATACCCGGCTTCCTGCATCTGTCCATCGGCCAGGAGGCCACCGCCGTCGGTGCCTGCCGGCCGCTCACCGAGCGGGACGGCATCACCTCCACCCACCGCGGCCACGGCCATGTCCTGGCCAAGGGACTGGACACCGCCTCGATGATGGCCGAGCTGATGGGCAGGGACGCCGGCACCTGCCGGGGCCGCGGCGGCTCGATGCACATCGCCGACCCGGGCCTTGGCATCTACGGCGCCAACGGCATCGTCGGTGCCGGACTGCCGATCGCCGCAGGCGTGGCGACGGCGGCGAAGCTGCGCGGCCGGGGCGATGTGGTGGTGGCCTTCTTCGGGGACGGCGCGGTCGCCCAGGGCATGTTCCACGAGGCCGTCAACCTGGCCGCCGTGTGGGACCTGCCGGTCGTCTTCCTCTGCGAGAACAACCACTACTCCGAGTTCTCGCCCGCCGCCGCGCAGCACCGCGCCCCGCTCTCCGCCCGCGCCGCCGGATACGGCATCGGCTACGAGCACGTCGACGGCAACGACGTCCTGGCCGTGTCGGAGCTGATGACGGACGTGGTGGCCCGGCTGCGGGCGGGCGGCGGACCCGTCCTGGTGGAGGCCGAGACCTACCGGTGGCACGGCCACTACGAGGGCGACCCCGAGCGCTACCGGGCGCCCGAGGAGGTCGCGGCCGCCAAGGAGCGCGACCCGCTGCTGATCGCCCGCCGCCACCTGGCGGCGGCGGGCGTGGCGGCGGCCCTGGCGGACGCGGTCGACGAGGAGATCGACAAGGAGATCGAGGCGGCCGTGGAATGGGCCCGCGGCCTGCCTGAGCCGGCCCCCGAGACGCTGTACGACTTCGTCACCGCCCCACGACCCGCCGTACCCGAGCCCGCCCCCGCCGAGGGGGAGGTCTTCCGGACCATGGACGCCGTACGCCTCGCCCTGGAACACGAACTCGCCGCCGATCCGGACGTGTTCGTCGCGGGCATCGACGTCGGCGCGGGCGGCAACGTCTTCGGCCTGACCCGTGGCCTCGCCCAGGCGTTCCCGGGCCGGGTCCGTGACACCCCGATCAGCGAGAGCGCGATCGTCGGTACGGCGGTGGGGGCCGCCATGGCCGGCATGAAGCCGGTCGTGGAGATCATGTACATGGACTTCATCGGCGTCTGCCTCGACATGCTCCTCA
The DNA here is from genome assembly GCF_040686075.1 of Streptomyces sp. NPDC086519. Taxonomy (NCBI): domain Bacteria; kingdom Bacillati; phylum Actinomycetota; class Actinomycetes; order Kitasatosporales; family Streptomycetaceae; genus Streptomyces; species Streptomyces sp. NPDC086519. The sequence continues at coordinate 3,034 of NZ_JBFBJL010000063.1, read as the reverse complement.
ACCAGGCCGCCAAACTCCGCTTCATGACCGGCGGTCGGGCCGCCATGCCGCTCGTCGTCCGCACCCAGTTCGGCGCCGGCCGCTCCTCCGGCAGCCAGCACTCCCAGTCCCTGGAGGCGCTGCTCGCGCACATCCCCGGCCTGACCGTGGTGATGCCCGCCGACCCCGCCGACACCTACGGCCTGCTGCGCGCCGCCGTCCAGGACCCCAACCCGGTGGTCTTCGTGGAGAACCGCCTCCAGTACGGTCTCAAGGGACCCAGGCCGCCGGCCGGCCACCTCGTCCCGCTGGGGAAGGCCAAGGTGGTCCGGGAGGGCACCGACATCACCCTCGTCTCCTGGTCGCGCATGGTCCAGGACTGCCTGGCCGCCGCCGAACTGCTGGCGGCCGAGGGCGTGAGCGTCGAGGTGATCGACCTGCGGACCGTCGCCCCGCTGGACCGCGAGACCGTCCTCGCCTCCCTCGCCAAGACCAACCGGCTGGTCATCGCCCACGAGGCGGTTCGGGACTTCGGCGTCGGCGCCGAACTGTCCGCGCTCGCCGTCGACGAGGGCTTCTGGCACCTGGACGCGCCGGTCACCCGGGTCGCGCCACCGCCGGTACCCGCCCCCTACAGCCCCGCGCTGGAACGGCTGTGGCTGCCCTCGCGCGACACCGTCGCGGACACGCTGCGACGGATCGCGGCGGTGTGACCGCGGCGGTGTGACCGCGGCGGTGTGACCGCGGCGGTGTGATCGCAGGCGACACGGCGAAGGGATGCCCCCGAACAGTGATCCGGGGGCACCCCTTCGTCGTGTCCGCCGCCGGCCCGCCTCCTCGGCAGGACCGGTCGTGGGCCGGCGGCGGTCCGGTCGTGGCCGTGGGTCAGACGGTCGCGACCGGAGTGAGCGGGCTGCCCTGGGTGCCGGGCAGGTTGAGCGGGGGAGCGGTGAGCAGGAAGCGGCTGCGGCCGTGCTCGCGCAGCCAGGCCGCCAGGTCGTGCAGGTACCACAGCTCGCCCAGCGGCACGCCCAGCTTGAAGAGGCACAGGTGGTGGATCGGCAGCAGGGTGTGCGGGCCCTGGGCCTGGGTGACGCCCACGCCCTCGACCGCGTAGTTGTCCGCGACCAGCGCCGAGATCTGCGACTCGGCGATCCACTCCAGCAGCGCCGGGTCGTCCGCGTCGAGATAGGCGGCCGTCTGGTGGATGGCCACCGGGTCGGGGTTCTTGTTCCAGGCCAGCACCTGGGTGGCGAAGCCCGTGTGCAGCAGGAGCATGTCGCCCGGCTCCACGACCACGTTGTCCGCGGCCATGATCTCCTTGAGCTGTTCCAGGTTGACCGACTGGTAGCCCGTGCCCAGGTGGTGGGCGACGTCGATCAGCACCCCGCGTCCCTGGACGCCGTGCCGCGCCATGTGCTCCAGGCCGAGGTGGCGGGCGAAGCCGATGCTGCCGCTGCCGTCGCCCTTGGCGTCGTCCCGCGGCCCGATGATGTCCGTGTCGGCGCGGTAGCCGTTGTAGTAGACCGGCTCGGCCACGCCGTCGCCGTCGGCGTCGAACTCGGCGCCCTGGTGGGCGAGGGAGTCCCACTGGGTCGAGTACTGCAGCCAGAGGGTCACCACGTCGTCGGACCACACGTCGATCAGCGAGGGATCGATCTGCTCGCGCGCGACGACGTTGTAGAAGATGTCCTGCTTGTGCGCCAGGTCCTCGGTGGGCCGCAGGATCGGCGGGTAGCGGCGCTGGTTCAGTGCCGTACCGCCGGGGTAGTCCAGCGGCAGGCTCAGGCTGAAGGCGATGCCGTGCTCGACCTCGCGGACCCCCTGGAGCACCTTCTCCGCGGTGAGCAGGTTGATACGGCCCAGCTCGTCGTCGTCACCCCAGTCGCCCCATGTGGAACCCGGCGGACGCTGCTTCCAGCGTTTCGTCACGATACGCCTCCTTTGGCGACAGTCCCGGTGTCGGCCGTCGGCATGCTATGAGTGATTGGACCGATCGGTCAACAAGTCCAGTTACTTGCGAATAGCCTCTCCCTTTAAGCATCGAACATCAATAGACTGACCGGTCGAAATACCTGGTTGGGTGCTGTTGCGGGAGCGCAGGCCCATGTGACCTTGGAGAGGCAATGAGCGAATCCACACAGGCGTGGGTCGCGGCGGGCGTCCGAGCCGTGATCGGGGCCCACACGCAGGCGCAGGACGCCGGCCGCACCGACGACGTCGTCGCGCTGTACACGCCCGACGGCGTGCTTGAGATACCGGGCATGGACCCCGTCCAGGGCCACGAGGCGCTCCGTGCGGCCTTCAAGGGCTGGGCGCCGACGCTGCCGCAGCTGCACATGGTCTCCAACACCGTCGTCTCCCCCGCCGCCGGGGACGAGGCCACGGCGGTGAGCGACGTGGTCTTCTTCCAGCGCGGCGAGGCGGGCTGGGCACCGCAGGTCGCGGGGCGCTACGAGGACACTTTCCGGCGCGTCGACGGCGGCTGGCTGCTGCGGCGCCGCGTGACCACCTACCAGGCGTAGTCCGCACCACGTACCGGGCGCACCCCGGACCCGTCCACCCCTCGCACCCTTTCCTGGGAGAGAAGACAGATGACCATTTCCGCCGAAGCCGCCCTGGCCGGTGTGCAGACCGCCATCGCCGCCTACGCCCACGCCATCGACGCGGGCCGCACCGATGTCATCCCCGACCTGTTCACCGAGGACGGCGTCGCCGAGATCGTCGGCCAGGGCACCTTCGAGGGCCGGGAGGCCATCCGCAAGGCGTACGGCGCCTTCGTGCCGCAGGCCCCGCAGCTGCACCTCGTCGGCAACACCGTCCTCACCTCGCCGCCCGGGGAGGAGGTGACCGCCAGCAGCAACCTGGTGTTCTTCGCGCGCGGCGACAACGGCTGGGCCGTCCAGCTCGCCGGGAGCTACGAGGACACGCTGGTCCTCGTGGACGGGACATGGCTGTTCCGCAAGCGGGCCCCGGCGCCTCCATGGAGCAGATCGCCGAGCAGGCGGGCGTGGCCAGGACGACGGTGCACCGGCGGTTCGCCAACCGCCAGGCC
>NZ_JBFBJL010000062.1:0-53644 GCF_040686075.1 Streptomyces sp. NPDC086519 | reverse complement strand
GGTGAGACGGGGGTGCAGGGCAGTCAGGGCAGTCAGGGGTTCCAGGGCACTCAGGGTTTCCAGGGCGGTGCCGGGGTCCAGGGGCCGCAGGGCGACATCGGGACTCAGGGGTTCCAGGGCGAGACCGGGGCGCCGGGCAGCCAGGGCAGCCAGGGGGACACCGGATCCCAGGGCAGCCAGGGCGATATCGGCGCGCAGGGCGTGCAGGGCAGCCAGGGCTTTCAGGGGAGCACCGGCGTCCAGGGAACCCAGGGCAGTCAGGGGGAGACCGGAGCCCAGGGCAGCCAGGGTGCCACCGGAGCCCAGGGCAGCGAGGGCGCCACCGGGGCCCAGGGAAGTCAAGGCAGTCAAGGCAACCAGGGCGAGCAGGGCAGCGCCGGCGTCCAGGGCGCGCAGGGCGAGCAGGGCACTCAGGGGACGCAGGGCAGTCAGGGGTCCCAGGGTCACACCGGAGCTCAAGGTGTCCAGGGTGGTCTCGGTGCGCAGGGTGCTCAGGGTGAGATCGGGGCTCAGGGTGCTCAGGGCAATAACGGCGCTCAGGGCGCGCAAGGTAGTACCGGGGCGCAGGGCGTGCAGGGCCATCAGGGTTTCCAGGGTGATGCCGGCGTGCAGGGGTTCCAGGGCGATACCGGTGTGCAGGGTGCTCAAGGTGGTACTGGAGCGCAAGGTGCTCAGGGCGATACCGGGGCTCAGGGTGTTCAGGGCAACACCGGAACCCAGGGCACGCAGGGCAGCACCGGGGCCCAGGGCACGCAAGGCAACACCGGGGCGCAGGGCGTGCAGGGCCATCAGGGATTCCAAGGGGCGGCCGGGCCCCAGGGGTTCCAGGGTGGTACGGGAGCTCAGGGTGTTCAGGGCAGCACCGGTGCTCAGGGTGTTCAGGGCAACACCGGAACCCAGGGCAGCCAAGGCAGTGCCGGCCCGCAGGGAGTTCAGGGAACGCAGGGTCCTCAGGGCAACACCGGGACCCAGGGCAGCCAAGGCAGCACCGGCCTCCAGGGAGCCCAAGGCGCTCAGGGGGCCCAGGGCACGAAAGCCGGGGCGCAGAGCACGGTCGTCACGGCCACCACCACCACGGGCAACGCCACCGTCCTGTGTCCTGCCGGCACCTTCGCCGTAGGCGGCGGTTACCTGGACACGACGGCGCTGGGCAGCAACAACGTCCTCATTGACCGCCCGGTCGGTTCACCGGCCACCGGCTGGCAGGTGACGGCGGACACCGCGCGCTCCATCACCGTGTACGCGGTATGCACGCCGTGACCCCCCGGACCGTGAGACTCATGCCCGGCCGGCCGATGCTCACGGCAACACCGAGCGACGGCGTTCCCCGGGGCACCGTCCGCCCCGCCCCGCCCTGCTTGCCCCTGTCGGCCTGCCTGGCCGCGCTAACGGATCGGGGAGGTTGGTTCCAGTGAGAAAGCGGATGGTCCTGTGGACCGGGCTTGCTGCGACGCTCGTCGTGGCCAACGCGGTGAACGGCTGGCTTCACCTGCCCGCAGAAGACCTGTCGGAGACACCCGCGACCGCGTCGGGGTCCACATCATCCGCGGCCACGCCCGGCCGCGAGACGGAGGACCTGCTCCAGGCGGGCATCAGGCAGGGCGAGAACAAGGATTTCTCCGGGGCGACGAGAAGCTTCAGAGAGGTCCTGAGCCGTCAGCCCGCCAACAAGTTCGCCTGGTACAACCTCGGCGTCGTCGCCCAGCACGAGAACAGGACGGCCGACGCCCGCGCGGCCTACGACCACGCCCTGAAGATCGATCCGGGTTTCGAATCAGCCCTTTACAACAAGGCGATCCTGCTTGAGCCGACCGACACCGATCAGGCGATCGCGATCCTCCGGCGCATTGTGGACGCCGATCCCAAGGCCGCCACGGCCTATCTGCACCTTGGACAGGCCCTGGAGCGGAAAGGCCGTGACGACGAGGCCGAGAACGCCTTCGGTCTCGCCGCCCACGCTGACCCGTCGCTCCAGCAGCTCGTCCCGGAACGGTTCCGGGATTCCGCGAGCGCAGCATCGACAGCAACTCAGACAGGTACCGAGAGATGATCTCTTCCCCGACCCCGAAGTTCTCTGTCTTCACCCCCAGCCACCGGCCGCGTTTCCTGGACGAGTGCCTCACGACCCTACAGGCGCAGACGCGTTCGGACTGGGAGTGGATCGTCCTCCTCAACAGCGGCGCGCGATGGCGGCCGGAACACCCCGACGAGCGTGTCCGGGTGGAGATCGCGGACGACATCCGGGGAGTGGGAGCGGCCAAGCGCCGCACCTGTGAACTGGCCCGCGGCGAGATCCTCGTCGAGCTCGACCACGACGACCTGCTGGCGAAGGACTGCCTGGCGGAACTCGCCAAGGCCTTCGACGAGAATCCCGACATCGTCTTCGCCTACAGCAACACCGCCCAGATCACCGAGGACGGAAGCCGGGACGACACGCGGTTCAACGAGGCGCACGGCTGGCAGTACGAGGAAGTGGACGTCGACGGTCGCCGGTTCCTGCAGTCCGTCGCCATGGCACCGACGCCGCACAACGTCTCGTACATCTGGTACGCCCCGAACCATGTGCGGGCGTTCCGCAGGGACACCTACGAACAGGTCGGTGGGTACGACGCCACCCGCACCGTGCTGGACGACCAGGACCTGATGTGCCGTCTCTTCCAGGCGGGTGACTTCCACCGGATCCCGCGCTGCCTGTACCTGCAACGGCTGCACCCCGACAACACCCAGCGCGACAGCGAGATCAACGCGCACATCCAGCGCGAGACCGTGGCCCTGTACGACAAGTACATCGAGGCCAACGCGCTGGCCTGGACCAGGCGGCGCGGCCTGCTCGCGCTGGACCTCGGCGCCGCGCACCGCAAGCCGCCCGGTTACCTGGGAGTGGACCAGCGTCCCATGGACGGCGTCGACATCGTCGCGAGGCTGCCCGAGCCGCTGGACCTTCCTGATGACTCGGTCGGTGTGCTCCGTGCGGTGGACTTCCTGGAGCACGTCCCCGAGAAGATTCCACTGATCAACGAGCTGTACCGCCTGCTGGCACCGGGTGGCATGCTCCTCACCTTCACACCCAGCTCCGACGGCAGGGGTGCCTACCAGGACCCGACGCATGTCGCCTACTACAACGAGAACTCGTTCTGGTACTACACCAACAACCAGTACCGCGCCTTCGTGCCGGAGATCCAGGCCCGGTTCCAGAGCTCGCGGATGGTCACCTGCTACCCGACCGACTGGCACTCCAGGAACCAGATCTCCTACGTGGTGGCCAACCTGATCGCGATGAAGGACGGCGCCGAACGGTGCGGTGGTCTCCTGCTGGTGTGAACGCGTGCGATGCCGTCCGTGGCGGACACCCGGCGCGATGGCCTCGGCCTGTTTCTCTTCGGCGAGGAAGTCGCCGATTCATTGGAGGGACGGCGAAACGGGTGACAGAGGTAACCGTAAAGGCCTAAGAAAACGGCTTCCATTCTGCCAGTCGGGTGATTCTGAAAATGGCTCGAGTCGACCAGTAATCGTTTTTTCGCAACGATAACGTCGTCTGCCGAGGGGACATGGAAAGCGGCCGATTCGGACGCACGGAGTGTGCGCCCGCTGTCATTCCCCCTCCCGATCCATCAGGAGAATTACCTTGAGTCGTAGAACGAGTCGAATAGCGCGCCTGAAGTCCGCCACCCTGGTGTCGACCGGCGCAGCCGCAGTGGCACTCAGCATCGCCCCGAGTGCCATGGCGGTCGCTGACGCGTCGCACAGGCCCGACGCCGGCATCGTCCTGAAGCAGCTGGGCACGCACGATGTGTCCGGTGCGGCCATCGCGGACGCGATCCGCAGGGCCGGCGACGAAGGCGCGGCGCCGGTGGCCGGCCCTGGTCCCATGGGCCCCGAGGGCCACCAGGGTCCGCAGGGCCACCAGGGTCCGCAGGGTCCGCAGGGCCCGCAGGGCCCCCGTGGCCCTCAAGGTGCTCAGGGCGCGCAGGGTGCTCAGGGAGCTCAGGGTGCTCAGGGAGCTCAGGGTGCTCAGGGCGCGCAGGGCGCCCAAGGTGCGCAGGGAGCTCAGGGTGCCCAGGGAGCTCAGGGTGCCCAGGGCGTGCAAGGAGCTCAGGGCGTGCAGGGAGCTCAGGGCGTGCAGGGAGCTCAGGGTGCTCAGGGTGCCCAAGGTGCGCAGGGTGCTCAGGGTACGGTGACCAGCACCTACGTCGTCACCGCCTCCGGCACGGGCTTGGCGACCGCGTCCTGCCACCCCGGTGACTTCGTCACCGGGGGCGGATACACCACCACCACCGCCGACGGTGTGATCTCCAGCAACCCGAACGGCAGCCCGCCCACCAGCTGGACGGCCACCACCAGCGTCGCCACCCAGCCGATCACGGCCTTCGTGGTCTGCGCGACGCCGTAAGCCGCGCGGGGGCTGTCCCTGGGCTTCGGCCCGGGGGCAGCCCCTAGTCTAGACCAGCAGCGGTCCGCCGCAGCGCGCCGCGCCGTCCTTCGTGGCGATGAGGTTGGCGACCACGTAGGAGATGTTCTTCTCGCTGTGCCACTCGGACGGGAAGACCGTGACCAGCCGCGAACTCTGGAATCTCGCCTTGAGGTCGGGCACGAACGTGCGGTACTGGTCGTCGGTGTAGTACCAGAACGAGTTCTCGTTGTAGTACGCGACGTGACTCGGGTCCTGGTACGCGCCGCGGCCGTCGGTGCTGGGAGTCGTGGTGAGGAGCATGCCGCCGGGTGCCAGCAGCCGGTACAGCTCGTTGATCAGCGGCACCTTCTCGGGGACGTGCTCCAGGAAGTTCACCGCGCGCACCAGGCCGACGGAGTCGTCGGGCAGGTCCAGCCGGTCCGGCAGGGTCGCCACGATGTCGACCCCCTCGCCCGGCTGCTTGTCCACACCCACGTAGCCGGGGGGCTTGCGGCGGGCCGCGCCGAGGTCCAGCGCGATCAGGCCTCTGCGGTAGGTCCAGGCCAGGGCGTTGGCCTCGATGTACTTGTCGTACAGGGCGACGGTCTCGCGCTGGATGTGCGCGTTGATCTCCGGGTCGCGCTGGGTGTTCGCGGGATGCATCCGCTGGAGGTAGAGGCAGCGGGGGATGTGGTGGAAGTCGCCCACGTGGAAGAGACGGCACATCAGGTCCTGGTCGTCCAGGACGGTGCGGGTGGCGTCGTACCCCCCGGCCTTGTCGTAGGCGTCCTTGCGGAAGGCCCTGACGTGGTTCGGGGCGTACCAGATGTACGAGACGTTGTGCGGGGTCGGGGCCATGGACCTGACCTGGAGCAGTTTGCGGCCGTCGACCCGCACGTCCTCGTAGTGCCAGCCGTGCGCCTCGTTGAAGCGACTGTCGTCCCGCTTCCCGTCCGCGGTGATCTGCGCGGTGTTGCTGTAGACCAGGACGGCCTCCGGATGCTCGTCGAACGCCGTGCCGAGTTCGGCCAGACACGCTTTCGCCAGCAGGTCGTCGTGGTCGAGTTCGACGAGGATCTCGCCGCGAGCCAGTTCACAGGCCCGGCGTTTGGCCGCTCCGACCCCCACGGCGTCGTCCGCGATCTCCACCCGGACCCGGTCGTCCGGGCGCTCCGGCCGCCACCGGGCGCCGTTGTTGAGCAGGACGATCCACTCCCAGTCCGGACAGGTCTGCGCCTGTAGGGTCGCGAGGCACTCGTCGAGGAAACGGGCCTGGTGGCTGGGGGTGAAGACGGAGAACCTCGGGGTCGCGGTCGACGTCATCTGCTGCTCCCTGTTCGCTGGAACCCTCTGGGGAGGCCGGCGCCGAGAAGACCGTGGACGTGCCGACGGGGCCGGAGCCGAACCACCGTCACTTCCGTAGACGCTACGAGTGACAGCGGACGCCGTCGTTGTCCGGCAGGCGGTTGGGGTGGGCAGACCACCCGAATGCCCGCGTCGGAGGGGAGCGGCGGCGGGAGGCCGGGGAGGCGGCGCCGTCGCGAAGTGGTGGCGCCCGGTCCGCGCGTCGCTGCGGGAGCGCGCGGACCGGGGCCGTTCGGGAACCCCGGACGGGGTCAGTGGGCGGCGCCGCTCAGTTCCCGGGCCGCCGCGTGTGCGTCCATGCGCTCCGCCGCGAGGATCGCCGCCGCGGTGTCCGCGCGGGACGCCGCGACCACCAGGGCGCGGCCGGCGAGCGCGTGCGCACGCTCGTGGAGCGCGGCCGGCTCCTGGACCGCCGTCAGCGACGCGCGGACCGGCGCATGTCCGCCCCGCAGCCGGGCCACCTGCTCGGCCAGCCGGGTCGCGGCGGCGTCGAGGTCGGTGGACGGCGTGAGCGCGCGCAGCTCGTCGGTGACGGCGAGCAGTGCCGCGAGGTGCCCGGCGAGCTGGATGTCCAGTTCCTCCTCGCGCGTCCGGTGCGGGAAGTCGGAAGGCGCGTCGGCCATCGTGCTGTGGACCGACTTGGTGCGGATCGGTTCGTACATGGGAGATGGCCTCCAGTGTTCTGACAGGAAGCCATCCTAGCTTAGATTTCGTCTAAAGTTGATCCGGGTCGCGAGCGCTGGTCCGGCGGCCGTCTACGGCTGGCCGTACCCGTCCAGGAACCGCCCGATCCGGGTGATCGCGTCCCGCAGGTCCCCGACCGTCGGCAGGGTCACCACCCGGAAGTGGTCCGTCTCCGGCCAGTTGAAGCCGCTGCCCTGCACGACCATGATCTTCTCCCGCCGCAGCAGGTCCAGGACCATCTGCCGATCGTCCTTGATCTTGAAGACCTGGGGGTCGAGCCGCGGGAAGAGGTACAGCGCGCCCTTGGGGCGGACGCAGCTCACGCCCGGGATCTGGGTGAGCAGGTCGTGGGCGAGGTCCATCTGCTCCTTCAGCCGCCCGCCCGGCAGGACGAGGTCGTTGATCGTCTGGCGCCCGCTGAGCGCGGCCACCACTCCGTGCTGACCGGGCATGTTCGCGCACAGCCGCATGTTCGCGAGGATCGTCAGGCCCTCGATGTAGGAGTCGGCGTGCGCCCGGGGCCCGGAGATGGACATCCAGCCGACCCGGTAGCCGGCCACCCGGTACGCCTTCGACATGCCGTTGAAGGTGAGCGTCAGCAGGTCCGGGGCGACGGCGGCGGTCGGCGTGTGCGTGGCGTCGTCGTAGAGGATCTTGTCGTAGATCTCGTCCGAGCAGACGAGCAGGTTGTGGCGGCGGGCGACGTCGGTCAGCCCGCGCAGCATCGCCTCGTCGTACACCGCGCCCGTCGGGTTGTTCGGGTTGATGATGACGATCGCCTTGGTGCGGTCGGAGACCTTGCGCTCGATGTCGGCGAGGTCGGGCATCCAGTCCGACTGCTCGTCGCAGCGGTAGTGCACGGCCGTACCGCCGGCGAGCGAGACCGCGGCCGTCCACAGCGGGTAGTCCGGGGCCGGTACGAGCACCTCGTCCCCGTCGTCCAGGAGCCCCTGCATCGCCATCACGATCAGCTCGGAGACGCCGTTGCCGATGAAGACGTGCTCGACGTCGGTCTCGATGCCGATGGTCTGGTTGTGCATGACGACCGCGCGCCGGGCGGCCAGCAGGCCCTTCGCGTCGCCGTAGCCGTGCGCCGTGGAGACGTTGCGGAGGATGTCCTCCAGGATCTCCGGGGGGCACTCGAAGCCGAAGGCGGCCGGGTTGCCGGTGTTGAGCTTGAGGATGCGGTGCCCCGCCGCCTCAAGCCGCATCGCCTCCTCGAGAACCGGACCCCGGATCTCGTAACAGACGTTGGCGAGCTTGGTCGACTGGATCACCTGCATGCCCGTGAGCTTACGGTGCGGTAACGCCCGTCGGCTCGTGTTTTCCACCACGTGAGACACGTGTGGGGGACAGACGGGACCGGGGTGAGGTCCGTCGATTTAGCCTGTTATCGCCGGTAGCTGTCTCAAAGACCTCTTCCCTCCCTAGAATCCGCGTCCATGCCGAGACGAGACGAGGACGAGACCGCGGCGCCGAGCGTCTACCGACCTGAGGGTGAACCGGCCCCCGCCTACGAGGGGTACCGGGACCCGGCGGCCGCGCACGGCTGGCTCAACGCCTACGACGAGACGCGCGAACTGCCCCGGGTCGCCCCCGCCGCGCCAGGGCCGGGCCGGGCGGACCGGCGGCGCGCGGCCCGCGGCGCCCACGGCCGGCGCGGGAAGTACGTGGTGGCCGCGGTGGGAGCGGTGGGCGCCGCGTCCGCGCTCGCGCTGATCGCCGGTCTGCCCTTCTCCTCTTCCTCCTCCTCGTCGAGCGACGGCCTTCCGGGCGGCCAGGACCGTACGAAGCGCACGGCCGGCGAGTCCTCGGCCGCGGCGGCACCCGAGCAGAGCCCGCGCACCGCGGCCGCCGCCTCCACGCCGACGTCGGCCGCACCGGCCGCGACGTCGCCGCCGGCCCGGTCCACCGCGCCGGCGAGCGCCGCGGCCGGCGCTTCGCCGACCGCGACCCGCGGGACGAGCACGGCACCGTCGCCGACCGCCACCACGACCCCGGCTCCCACGGGCGGCGGACGCGGCTCGGGGCACGGCAGGGGCGGCGGCCGGTCCCACTAGGGCCTGCCGTCCGGACCGGGCCGGCCTGACTCACGGCGCCCTGTCGGCCGACCCGAGCGGGGCGATGGGGGAGCGCGCGGTCGCAAGGCGGAGGGGCACCCTCGGACTCCGCCGGTCCGGCGCTGGCGCTCCCGGCACCTTCGGCGCCGGGCGGGAACCGCCCGCTGTGACAGCAGCGGTTGCCGCGGCAGGGGGCGGTTCTCGAGCCGGCTGCCGGGGAGAGGGAACGCCCGGCGCGGGGTGGGACAGGCGGCCGTGACGGCGAGCGCCCCGGTGGCGACCGGGTTCCCGCTCTTCGAACCCGGTGGCGGGGCCTCGGTGGAGGGGGACAGCCGTGTTCCGGTCACGTCCAGGTCGGCGAGGTTCGGTGCAACCGGCCTACCAGGCGCGGCAGTTCGTCGTCATCCGTGTCGGGAAGCCCCAACGGCTCAAGTCGTGCAGTTCCGTTCGTTGCCCCCGATGAGCCCCTTTGTGCGCGGCGCACTCCACCGGCGCGGGTTCGCGCCACCATGCCGTCCGGAAACAAAGCCTTGCCCGCGCGGACTCTTGTCATGAGAATGTGCATGACAAAAAAGTGGGTGGCCGGAAGATCTCCGGTCACCTCGTCGTATAGAGGGGACCCCACATGAACAAGCCTCTCGTCGCCGCGCTCGCCTCCCTGGCCATCACCGGGATGGGGGTGGCACCGGCGGTCGCCGCGCCGCGGACGGCCAAGGCCGCTGCGGTGACCGTCAACTTCGCGGGCACCGTCTCGCTGAGCAACTGTTCCGGCTCCGTCATCCGCTTCCCGAACTCCGCGGACAGCGACCCCGCACTGGTCCTCACCAACGGCCACTGCCTGGAGACCGGCTTCCCGAGCCCCGGCGAGGTCATCACCGGCCAGTCCTCCAGCCGTACCTTCGGTCTGCTGAACTCCTCCGGCACCAAGGTCGCCACGCTCCGCGCCAACCAGGTCGTCTACTCGACGATGACCGACACGGACATCACGATCTACCGCACCACCACGACGTACGCGGCGATCAAGAGCTCCTACGGCATCAGCCCGCTGACCGTCAGCGCCGACCACCCCGTCGCCGGCACCGCCATCAAGGTCGTCTCCGGCTACTGGAAGACGATCTACAGCTGCAACATCGACGGGTTCGTGTACCGGCTGAAGGAGGGCGACTGGACCTGGAAGGACTCGGTCCGCTACACCTCCGCGTGCAACACGATCGGGGGAACGTCGGGGTCGCCGGTGGTCGACACCAGCACGGGCCAGGTCGTCGCCGTCAACAACACGGGCAACGAGAACGGTGAGACGTGCACCGTCGACAACCCGTGCGAGGTGGACGCGAACGGGAACGTCACGGTGCGGCAGGGGATCAACTACGCCGAGGAGACGTACATCATTCCGGCTTGCTTCACGACGGGGAACGTGCTGAACCTGAGTGCGAGTGGTTGCACCCTGCCCAAGCCGTAGGCAGCGCTCCGCTGGGTGCGCCGTCTTCGGGCGCGCGGGGTGGGGGCTGGTCGCGCCCACGCGGCGGCAGGCAGCCGCACATCGACAGAGCCCCGCGCCCCTCGGGGGCGCGTCACGGCTCGCGGCGGACCGAACGTCCCGCCAGTTCGTCGGTTCTGCGGCCGTCCTCGATCACGAAGCGGCCGTCGACCAGGACGTGCGGGATACCCGTGGGCAGGCGGCGGGGGTGCTCGAAGGTCGAGCCCGCCGCCACCGTCTCGGGGTCGAAGAGGACCAGGTCGGCTCGGTAGCCCTCGCGTACCAGGCCGCGGTCCGGCAGGCGTAGCCGGGCCGCGGGGCGGGCGGTGAGGTGGGTGACGCACTCCTCCAGGGAGAGGACGCCCAACTCCCTTACGTAGTGGCCGAGGTAGTGCGGGAACGTGCCGTAGGCGCGCGGGTGGGGTTTCGTGCCCTGGAGGATGCCGTCCGAGCCGCCCGTGTGGACCGGGTGGCGCATGACCGTGCGGACGTTCTCCTCGTCGCCGACGTGCTGGAGGACCGTGGTGGCCAGGCGGTCGGTGAGCAGGAGCCCGCGGGCCGTCGCCCAGGGGGACTCCCCGCGGGCGTCCGCCGACTCCTGCACCGTACGGCCGACGAACTCCGCCAGCGCGGGGTCGCCCACGCCCGAGATCTCGATCGTGTACCACTCGACGGGGACGCCGTGGCAGCCGTCGGAGCCGACGGTCTCCAGGTGGTGGCGGACGCGTTCGGATGTCGTGTCGTCCGCGAGGCGGGCGAGGGACGCCGCCGGGCCGCCCTCGTTCGCCCAGCTCGGCAGCAGCGCCGCGAGGGTCGTGCTGCCGGGGGTGTAGGGATAGGTGTCGAGGGTGATGTCGGCGCCGGCGGCGAGGGCCTCGTCGAGGAGGGCCAGCAGCTCGGGGGCCCGGCCCTTGTTCACGCCGAAGTTCATGGTGGCGTGGGCCAGGTGGAGGGGGCAGCCCGCCTCCCGGGCCAGGGCCACCACCTCGGCGTACGCCTCCAGGGCACCGTCGCCGTACGAGCGGTGGTGCGGGCAGTAGTAGCCGCCGTACTCCGCCACCACCCGGCACAGCTCGGTCAGTTCGGCGTCCGCCGCGTACATGCCGGGGGTGTACGTGAGCCCGGACGACAGGCCGACCGCCCCCTGTGCCATGCCCTCGGCCACCAGCCGTCGCATGCGGTCCAGTTCGGCCGGGGTCGCCTCGCGGTCCTCCCAGCCGACGGCGAGCGCGCGCACCGTGCCCTGGGGGATGAGATAGGCCGCGTTGACGGCGATGCCGCGGTCGAGGCGGTCCAGGTACTCGCCCACCGACCGCCAGTCGAAGTCGACGTCCTCGCCGGAGCCGTTCCAGCCGGCGATCGCCGTGCGGACCTCCGCCAGCGTGCGGTCGTCGACCGGGGCGTACGACAGCCCGTCCTGGCCCAGGACCTCCAGGGTCACCCCCTGGGCGGCCTTGGCGCTGTGGTCGGGGTCGCGCAGCAGGGCGAGGTCGCTGTGGGCGTGCATGTCGATGAAGCCGGGGGCGAGGACCAGGCCCTCCGCGTCCAGCTCGCGCCTCGCGCGCGGGCGCTGGCAGCCCGCCGCCGCGGCCTCCTTGACGATCGACACGATCCGGCCGCCGTCGATCACCACGTCGGCGCGGTAGGAGGGATCCCCGCTGCCGTCGACGACGTCCGCGTCCCGGATGACGAGCTGCTCCACGACCCCTCCTAGAAGAACGTGCGGATGTAGTCGACGACCGTCCCGTCCGCCTCGGCGACCGGGATCAGCTGCCACTTGTCGAACGACGTGCACGGGTGGGAGAGGCCGAGACCGATCCAGTCCCCGACCTCCAGGTCCGCCTCGGGACCGGTGCGCAGCCAGGCGTGCTGGTCGGACAGGCCGGTGACCGAGACCCCGGTCGCCGGGCGCTCGGTGCCCGCCCGGCGGATCACCTGGGCGAAGGGGAGGTCGAGGTCGTAGGCCGCGTCGCGCTTGCCCGCGTTGGCGAACGCCTGCTCGGGGGAGGGGCGGGAGACGATCTGCGCCCAGAGCCGGAAGGCGGGCTCCAGGGCGCCCTCCTCGGGGATCCGGTTGAAGGGGGTGACCGCCCGGTAGCGGCCGTCGTCATGCGAGACGTACGCACCCGAGCGGAGCAACTTCAGTACCGGGAGCGAGAGTTCGGGCAGCCCGGCGAACACGTCCGCGACCGCGTCGAACCATGCGCTGCCACCCGCGCTCACCACGATCTCCGTCAGGCCCGCGAACCGGCCCGCCTTGTCGAACTCGACGGCGAGGGCGGCCAGTCGGCGCAGATAGGCCCGCACCCGGTCCGGGTCCGCCTGCGGGACCTCGCCCTCGTACCCGGCCACCCCCACCAGCCGCAGGGTCCCCGTCCCGGCCACCGCGTCCGCGACCGCCGCGCATTCCGCCTCCGTACGGACGCCGGTACGGGCGCCCTCCCCGGCGGCGAGCTCGACCACCACGTCCACGGGGCGCGAGGTCCCCGTCGGCCTCAGCGCCGCGTCCATCAGCTCGACCCCGCACACCGAGTCGACGTAACAGACGAACCGGAAGTCCGCGTCGCGCTCCAGCTCGGCGGCGATCCAGCGCAGCGCCGGGGCGTCCACGAGTTCGTTCGCGAGGAAGACCCGCCGGGTGCCGAAGGCCCGCGCCACCCGCACCTGGTGCGGCACGGCCAGGGTGATGCCCCACGCCCCGCGCTCGGTCTGCCGCCGGAACAACTGCGGCGCCATGGAGGTCTTGCCGTGCGGGGCGAAGGCGAGGCCGTGCCGTTCGGTGTACGTCTCCATCAGCGCGAGGTTGTGCTCCAGGCGCTCGGCGGACAGGGCGAGTACCGGGGTCGCGAAGCCGTCCTCGAAGAGGTTGCGGCGCTGGGCGGTCAGTTCGCCGACGGTGAGGCCCTCGGCGTCCGGGGGGAGGCCCTTGAAGCGGTGGTCGACGCGTTCCTCCGCGAGGCGGGCGAGCGCTTCGGTGCCGGTGTCGAGGGACACGGAGCCTCCCTGATCAGGTGGGTTGCATGGTGTGCAACGTCCATTGCGTATATCGCGTACCGCTGTCTAACATCCACGCCAACGCCGGGTCAATGGAGCCCGCAGCGACCCGGGACGACGAGGAGCCACCACCATCGTGAACGCCACGGACGCCGGTGCAGCCGTTGACGTCGTCGCGCTCGGCGAGTCCATGGTGACGTTCCTGCCCACCCGGCCGGGGCGGCTCGCGGAGGTACCGTCCTTCGACCGCGCGGTCGGCGGCGCGGAGTCCAACGTGGCGGGTGCGCTGGCCGCCGCCGGGCACACCGCGCGGTGGGTCAGCCGGGTCGGGGCGGACGGGTTCGGCGACCACCTGGTGGAGACCGTCGCCTCGTACGGCGTGGACGTCTCGTGCGTGGTCCGGGATCCGGTGCGGCCGACGGGGGTCTACTTCCGTACGGCGGGGGACCGGGCGACCGACGCACACGAGGTCGCCTACTACCGGGCGGGGTCGGCGGCGTCCGCGATGTCGGCGCGGACGGTGGACCTGGCGGCGGCGCGTGCCGGGCGGATCCTGCACCTGTCGGGGATCACGGCCGCGTTGTCGGAGGGCTGCCTGGGGCTGCTGCGCGAGCTGACGGCTTCCGCCGGGGAGCGGCCGCCGCTGGTGTCCTTCGACGTCAACTACCGGCCGGGCCTGTGGATCGGCTCCGGCGGCGCGGAGGTGCTGGTGGAGCTGGCGCGGCGGGCCGACATCGTTTTCGTGGGGGAGGACGAGGCGGAGCAGGCGTGGGGGGTGGAGGGCGGACCGGCGGCCGTTCGGGAGCTGCTGCCCGAGCCGGCGGTGCTGGTGGTCAAGCAGGGCGGGGCGGGGGCGACGGCGTTCGGGCCGGCCGCCACCCCCGGCACCTTCGAACCCGCCCCCACCGTCGACGTCGTGGCAACCGTCGGCGCGGGGGACGCCTTTGCCGCCGGTTTCCTCTCCGGCACCCTGCGTGGGCTGCCGGTCAGGCGTTCGCTCAGGCTCGGCCATCTCTTCGCCGCCGCGGCCCTCACCACCCCCGCCGACTTCGCACCGCCCCCCGGCCGCGACACCACCGACCGCCTCACCGCCCTCGACTCCACCGGGTGGGAGAGACTTCGACTCGGCCCCGGCTGGACGCAAGCCGACGCGGCCGAAGAGGAGGTACGCACCCCATGAGCCAGACCGTCGACCGAGCGCTCAGCATCCTGCCCCTGCTCGCCGAGGGCCCCGCCGACCTCGGCCAGGTCGCCGACCGCCTCGGTGTGCACAAGTCGACCGCGCTGCGGCTGCTGCGCACCCTCCACGAACACGGGCTCGTCTACCGCCAGTCCGACCAGCGCTACCGCCTCGGCGCCCGCCTCTTCGCCCTCGCCCAGGAGGCGATGGAGAACCTCGACGTCCGCGAGATCGCCCACCCGCACCTGGCCCGCCTCAACGCGGCCTGCGGCCACACCGTGCACCTCGCCGTGTTCGAGGAGGGCGAGGTCCTCTACATCGACAAGGTCGAGAGCCGCTACCCGGTGCGCATGTACTCGCGGATCGGCAAGCCCGTCGCCATCACCGTCGCCGCCGTCGCCAAGCTGCTCCTCGCCGACCTGCCCGAGCCCGAGCGCCGGGCCCTCGCCGACAAGCTCGACTACCCCATGTACACGGCCCGTTCGACACCGAACGCGGAGGCGTTCCTCAGGGAACTGGCCAAGGTGCGCGAACAGGGCTGGGCCACCGACCTCGGCGGCCACGAGGAGTCCATCAACTGCGTGGCCGCACCGATCCGCGGCGCCGACGGGCGCGTCGTCGCCGCGATGTCGGTCTCCGCGCCCAACGTCGTCGTCACCGCCGACGAACTCCTCACCCTGCTCCCGCAGGTGCGCCGCACCGCGGACGCGATCAGCGGCGAGTACTCAGGCAGAACACCGATCAAGGAAGCCGGCAGCCGATGACCGAGAAGATCGCGCTCACCCCCACGACCCACACCACCCCGCCCGCCAAGTTCTCGCACGGCGTCCGCAAGGGCAACATCCTCCAGGTCGCGGGCCAGGTCGGCTTCCTGCCCGCCGAGGAGGGCAGGCCCCCGACCCCGGCCGGTCCCACCCTGCGCGAGCAGACCCTGCAGACCCTCGCCAACGTCAAGGCGATCCTGGAGGAGGGCGGCGCCTCCTGGGACGACGTCATGATGATCCGCGTCTATCTGACGGACGTGGACCACTTCGCCGAGATGAACGGCATCTACAACTCCTACTTCGAGGAGCAGGGCCTCACCGGTCCGCCCGCCGCCCGCACGACCGTGTACGTCGGTCTGCCCGCCGGCCTCCTCATCGAGATCGACGCCCTCGCCGTTCTCGGCTGACGGCTCGCCAACTCCCGCACGTTCCGCACGTCCCGCCACGGGATGGCACCCCGCCGGGTGCCATGCCGCGATCCGTCCTGCCCGGCTGTGCCCTCGGCGGGACACCCCCCGAGCCCCCGAACCATGTTCTTACGCAGAGGACCCCCACATGTCCCTACCGCTCGCCGCGTCCGCCACCACGGCCCCCGCCACCCCACCCCACACCGGAGGCCTGCTCCTCCTCCTCGACGGCACCGCCGGCCTCCTCACCGTCGCCGCCATCGGCATCGTCCTGCTCCTCTTCCTCATCATCAAGGCGAGGCTCCAGCCCTTCGTGGCCCTCCTCGCCGTCTCCATAGCCGTCGGCCTGCTCGCCGGACTGTCCGTCACCGAACTCTTCGGCACCGTCCAGCGCTCCGACGCCGTCTCCACCGTCGAGTCCGGCATGGGCGGCATCCTCGGCCATGTCGCGATCATCATCGGCCTCGGCACCATGCTCGGTGCGATCCTCGAAGTCAGCGGCGGGGCCGAGGTGTTGGCCGGCCGCCTGCTCGGCCTCTTCGGCGAGAAGCGGGCTCCGCTCGCCATGGGCCTCACCGGCCTGATCTTCGGCATCCCCGTCTTCTTCGACGTCGGCATCTTCGTCCTGGCCCCCCTCGTCTACGCGGCGGCCAAACGCGGCGGCAAGTCGATCCTGCTCTACTGCCTTCCCCTCCTCGCCGGCCTCTCCATGACCCACGCCTTCCTGCCGCCGCACCCCGGCCCGGTGGCCGCCGCCGCGCTGCTGAACGTCCAGCTCGGCTGGGTCATCCTCATGGGCGTCGTCTGCGGCATCCCGGCGGTGCTGGCCGCGTGGGCGTACTCGGCGTGGGTCGGCAGGCGGATCTTCGTCGCCGTACCGCAGGACATGGTCGAGGCGGCGGAGGAGGCCAGGCAGGCGGTGGTGGCGGAGCAGCGGGCGGCCGGGGTCGAGCCCCAGGAGAAGCCGGTCCCGCTCGGCACGGTCCTGGCCATCATCGGCACGCCGCTCGTCCTCATCCTCGCCGCGACCTTCTCCTCGATCGCCCTCGACCCCTCCACCGGCCGCTCGGTCCTCGAGTTCTTCGGCACGCCGATGGTCGCCCTCACCATCGCCCTGGTCCTGGCCTACTACCTGCTCGGCATCCGGCGCGGCTGGTCCCGCAGGTCCCTGGAGACCGTGTCGACCGCGTCCCTCAAGCCGGTCGGCAACATCCTGCTGGTGGTCGGCGCGGGCGGGATCTTCGGCGCGGTGCTGAAGGCGAGCGGCGTCGCCCAGGCCCTCTCCGACACCTTCAACGGCGTCGGCCTCCCGGTGATCGTCCTCTCGTACCTCATCTCGGTGGTCCTGCGGGTCGCCCAGGGCTCGGCGACGGTGGCGATCGTGACGACCGCCGGTATCGTCGCCCCCCTCCTCACCGAGGGCCACCACTCCCAGGCCTTCGTCGCCCTCGTCATCATGTCCATCTCCGCCGGCTCCATCTTCGCCTCGCACGTCAACGACGGGGGCTTCTGGATGGTCGCCAAGTACTTCGGCATCAGCGAGCGCGACACGCTCAGGACTTGGACCGTGCTGGAGTCGGTGCTGTCGGTGGCGGGGTTCGCAGTGGCGGGTGTGCTCAGCGTCTTCGTGTAGGCGTCTGATAACGAAGTCCGGGGCTGACTGTGTCCGGCACAGGTTCTTGGACCATACTGCCCGCTGTGGAGCAGCGCATAGGAGCCAACAGCCAGCCCCTGGAGGGCGCCGGATTCGACCCGGCCTTCATCCCCGGGCTCACCTCACCCGCGTCCGCCCGGCCACAGGACGCCCGGCCGGAGAAGGCCGAGGACGCGGAGGCGGCGGCGGAACCGGTGGCCGAGGTCGAGGCGGAGGCCGAGGTCGAGATCGAGGCCCCGGCCGCGGCCGCGGACACCGTGGCCGAGGACGACGAGCAGGCCCCCGAGGGTCCCGCCTTCGAGGCCGCCGACCGCCGCGCCCGGATAGTCGCCGACCACCAGGGCGTGCGCCTCAGCCTCGACGAGGAGAAGTGCGAGTTCCGCTGGGACGAGATCGGCGCGATCGAGACCGAGACCCCGCGCTTCGGCAAGCGCTTCACGATCACCGTCCACACCCCGGACCGCCGCTGGTACCCGATCGAGATCGAGGCGACGTCCCGCTCCCGCTTCAAGGAGTGGGAGGAGCAGCTGGACGCGGTCCTCGACGCGTACTTCGACGACGGCGAGGAAGCGCAAGACGACGCGCTGGAGGCGCGGGCGGAGGCCGATGCCGAAGCCGAGGCCGAGGGCAAGTCCGATACCGAGGGCAAGTCCGAGGCCGAGGACAAGGCCGAGGCCAAGGGCCTCGACGCCCGCCAGTAGTCCGGCCCGTTCGCGAGCGAGCCCTCCGGCCCTGGTGGCTGCCCCACGGCCGGAGGGCTCCGCGTCGGCCCGGACTCCGGCGGCCTGCCCGGCCGCCGGAGTCCACCACTCAAGAGCCGTTACGGCAGCGCGTGCACATGGGCGCCCACCGAGGACGACCACGCGTTCCCGGCCGCCGCGTCCCAGTTCGTCGACCAGGTCATCGCGCCCCGCAGGTCGGGATACGTCGTCGACGGCTTGAAGGAGCCGCAGTTGGTGGCCTTGGTCAGGCAGTCCAGGGCGTTGTTCACCACGGTCGGCGAGACGTAGCCGCTGCCGGCCGCGCTGGTCGACGCCGGCAGGCCGAGGCCCACCTGGGAGGGGCTCAGGCCGCCCTGGAGCTGGATGCAGGCGAGCGCGGTGAGGAAGTCCACCGAGCCCTGGCTGTACACCTTGCCGTCGCAGCCCAGCATCGAACCGCTGTTGTAGTACTGCATGTTGACGACCGTGAGGATGTCCTTGACGTTCAGGGCCGTCTGGAAGTACGCGTTGGACGTCGACTGCATGTCGATGGTCTGCGGAGCCATCGTGATGATCAGCGACGAGCCCGCCTTCGCCGACAGCGAGCGCAGCGCCTGGGTCATGTAGGTGGCGTTGATGCCGTTCTCCAGGTCGATGTCGACGCCGTCGAAGCCGTACGTCTGCATCAGCGAGTAGACGGAGTCGGCGAAGTTCGTCGCGGACGCCGAGTCGCTCACCGAGATCGTGCCGTTCTGGCCGCCGATCGAGATGACGACCTTCTTGCCGGCCGCCTGCTTGGCCTTGATGTCGGCCTTGAACTGGTCGACCGTGTACCCGCCGAGCCCGGCGGAGTCCAGGGTGAAGCTCACCGCGCCGGGTGTGCTGGTCGCGTCCGCGAAGGCGACGGCGATGATGTCGTACGACGACGGCACGTCCGAGATCTTCTGGACGGTGGCACCGTTGTTGAAGTTCTGCCAGTAGCCCGTCACCGCGTGCTTGGGCAGCGAGCCGCCGCCGCTGCCGCCGGACGCGGTCGTGGTCGCCGTCACCGCCGACGACTTCGCCGACTCACCCGCCGAGTTGGTCGCGGTGACCTGGAAGGAGTACGACGTCGAGGCCGCGAGCCCGGTGACGGTGGCCGAGGCGCCGGTGACCGCCGAGACCTTGCTGCCGTTCCGGTAGACGTTGTAGCCGGTCGCGCCCGACACCGCGGACCAGGACAGGGACGCGGAGGACGACGTCGTACCGGAGACCGCGAGGCCGGTGGGGGTCGCGGGGACGGTCGGGCCCGGGCCGGAGCCGCCGCCGCCGTCGGGGCCGTACACCGAGAAGTCGTCGGCGTAGTAGGCGGCCTGGCCGTACCAGCCGTGGGTCCAGACCGTCACCGAGGTGGTCGAGGCGCCGGTGGTGAAGGTCGTCGACAGCTGCGTCCAGGACGTGTTCGGGGTCCAGGTCGAGACGTCCGTGGTGCCGGTGCCGGTGACCCCGAGGTAGGTGTAGGCACCCTGCACCCACGCGCTCAGCGTGTAGGCCGAGTTGGCCTGGACCGCCACCGTCTGGCTGCACTGGGCGTAGTCCTGCCCGGCCGGGGTCGCCCGCAGCGCGGCGGCGCCCGAGTGGACGGGGGAGGAGACCGTCGTACCGCTGCTCGCGGAGCAGGTCCAGTTGCTCAGGCCCGACTCGAAGCCGGGGTTCTTCGCGTTGTTGACGTCGGCGGCGGAGGCCGGCGCGGAGGCCAGGCCCGCCATCGCGAGTGCCGTGGCGAGGGTGGCCACGGCCGACCAGATGCGGATGCGTCGCTGTCCGGCATGCCGGGACACGAGCCGGGGGATGAGTCTGGGCATGACAATCAAGGTGGTCCAGACCAATTCGCATGTCAATAGGTCCAGACCAAATTCAAAGGTCCGCGGAAGCCTCCTGAAGGCTGAACAAGCCCCGGTCATATGCTCAACCTGTCCCGGTTTGGCGTCACTTGTGCGGCCACGGATCCCAGACAGCTGCACAAACGCTGTTCTCCGGTCACAGACGCGTGGATACAGTGCTGAGGAAGTCACGCAATGAAGTCGACCCGGCTCATTGGAGTAACACCGGTGGGCCGCCGGGTGTGAAGAGCGGGGAGCTGCGCGTGCCAACTGCCATTGCCGTGACCAGTGCTGACATGGCGCTGCCGATCCAGGACGAGCGGACCATGCCCGCGGTCGTGCTCCGGGACCTGGACAAGCGCCCGCTGGAGCAGACCCTCGCCGAGTTCGTGGCCCTCATCGAGCAGCACGGACATGTGATCGTCGTGTACTCGGACGCCGTACCGGACGCCGTGGTCCGGCGGCTGCACACCCTGCGCTCCCTCCTGGAGAGCGACCGGATCGCACTCTTCCGCCCCGACCTGCCGCCGCTCGGCATCGCCGTGCTGGCCCGCCAGTTGCGGCAGCTGGCCTCCTGCGACCTCAGCCCCGGCGTGCTCGCGTCGGCCGGCCGGCTGCTCACCCACTACATCCACTCCGGCGCCGTCCTCGGCTCCGTCGCCAAACTGGACCGCGTCCCGGTCGGCCTCAAGGCGCACGCCAAGTCCTGGATGCCCGGTACCCAGTTCGCGGTCGTCGCCCACCCCGAGCCGCAACTGGTCCGGGTCGCACCCGAGGCCGTCCTGAACGGCCCCGAGTTCAGCACCTGGACGCTCGTCGCCAGGGGCCAGCTACAGTCGGACTGGATCGGCGGCCTCGCCAAGGCCTGGGGCGCGCACGGCCTGCGCGAGACCCCGCTGCCCGCCGAGTCGGCCGTGTGGTGGGGCACCAGCCGGATGATCGAGTTCACCAGCTACCTCGCCGACCTGTCGGTCCTCTACCAACTGGTCACCTCGGTACG
Source organism: Streptomyces sp. NPDC086519 (assembly GCF_040686075.1). Classification (NCBI taxonomy): domain Bacteria; kingdom Bacillati; phylum Actinomycetota; class Actinomycetes; order Kitasatosporales; family Streptomycetaceae; genus Streptomyces; species Streptomyces sp. NPDC086519. The sequence continues at coordinate 33,106 of NZ_JBFBJL010000062.1, read as the reverse complement.
GCAGACCAGCTGCCACTGGTGCGGCGTCGACGTCATCGGCGACCGCTGCGTCTTCTGCTCCGCCACCCCGCCCGACTACGACCCGCCGACGCCCCGCGCGCTGGAACGGCGGACGCCCGCCTGACCCGTACCTCGCACCACCGCTCGGTTCCCCCACTCCCTCCCGCTTCCCCGATGAGGTCGCACGGTCCATGAACTCCCGTCAGCGCCGCGGCGTGATACTCCTGATCCTGTCGGTGATCTGCGCGCTCGCCGCGTTCGCCGGCGTGCTCTCGGTCATCGACAACGCGAAGTCCGAGGTCGGCCCCAAGGTCACCGCGTACGAACTGCGGTCCGATGTCACGCCGTACACCACGTTGAGCGCGAGCCAGTTCAAGAAGATCTCGATGCCCGAACGGTGGCTGTCCGCCAACGCCGTCACCAGCCTCAGCCAGATCCAGGGCAAGATCGCGGTCACCACGCTGAAGAAGGGGTCGCTGCTCCAGACCGACATGATCGTCGACCAGCCCGAACTGAAGCCGGGCGAGCAGGAGGTCGCGATCATGATCGACGCGGCCACCGGGGTGGCCGGCAAGATCACCCCGGGCTCGCGGGTCAACGTCTATGCCACCTTCGAGGGCAAGCAGCAGAGCGACCCCGACCAGTCGAAGATCATCGTCACCAACGCCCAGGTCCTGGACGTCGGCCAACTCACCTCGCTGGAACCGGACAACAAGAACCAGCAGCCCACCGACGCCGTCCCCATCACCTTCGCGCTGTCCACACTCGACGCCCAGCGCCTCACCTACGCGGAGTCCTTCGCCCAGCGGGTCCGCCTCGCCCTGGTCGCCCCCGGTACCACGACCACCGTGCCGGACAAGGACCGCACCTACGAACTCGCGACGGACAAGTGAGAGGCGCCTTCCATGCCCATCAGGATCCTCCCCGCCGTCGGTGACGCGGACGCCGTCCGCTCCCTGGTCTCCCTGCTCAGCCAGCTCCCGGACGCCGAACCGCTGGCCCCCGTCGTCGACTCCACCGGACTCGTCGACGCCCTCGCCCGGGCCGCCGCCGAGTCCGTCGACGAACTCCCCGAGGTCGTCGTCGTCCACGAACGCATCGGCCCCGTCCCGGCCCTCGAACTGATCCGCGAGGTCGCCCTGCGCTTCCCCGCCGTCGGCGTCGTCCTGGTCACCACCGACACCAGCCCCGGCCTGTTCGCCGCCGCGATGGACTCCGGCGCCCGCGGCCTGGTCGGGCTCCCGCTGAGCTACGAGGAACTGGCCGGCCGGGTCCAGGCCGTCGCCCAGTGGTCCACCGGCGTACGACGCCATCTCGGCCACGGCGCCGACGTGTTCGCCGGCGTCGGCGGCACCGTCGTCACCGTCAGCGGCGCGAAGGGCGGCACCGGCGCGACCCTCGTCGCGGTCCAGATCGCCCTCGCCGCGCAGGCCTCCGGCCACTCCACCGCCCTCGTCGACCTCGACCTCCAGACCGGGGACGTCGCCTCCTACCTGGACGTCCAGTTCCGCCGCTCGGTCGCCGACCTCGCCGCGGTGGGCGACATCTCCCCGCGGGTCATGGCCGAGGCCGTCTTCCGGCACGACTCCGGGCTGGCGCTGCTGCTGGCGCCGGCCGAGGGCGAACGCGGCGAGGAGGTCACCGACCGCGCCGCCCGCCAGATCCTCAGCGCCCTCCGCTCCCGCTACGAGGTGGTCGTCGTCGACTGCGGCGCACAGCTCGGCGGAGCGGGCGCGGCGGCCGTGGAGACCGCCGACATGGCCCTGCTGGTCACCACGCCGGACGTGGTCGCCGTGCGGGCGGCGAAGCGGACGGTGCGGATGTGGGACCGGCTGCAGATCCGCAAGGCCGAGGAGACGACGGTGGTGGTCAACCGGTACACGCGCGGTACGGAGATCCAGCCGGCGCTGATCGCCCGCATCACCGGGACAGCCATGGCGCGGACACCGATTCCGGCCAATTTCAAGGAACTTCAGGGCGCGGTGGACGCGGGGCGGATGCACGAGCTGGACTCGCGGAGCACCGTGAAGCAGGCGCTGTGGGGGCTGGCCGGGGAGCTGGGGCTGGTGCGGACGGCAGAGGGCGGACCGGCACCGGCGCGGCGGGCGCGGGGCGGGGAGCGGGCGGCGGTGGGGTTCAGACGGCGGAAGGAACTCCCATGAGGCGCGGTCGGGCGGGCTCGGGGGCGTTGGGTTTTCGGTCGGGTGCGGGCCGGTGGGGCTTGAGCGCGCCCGCGCGGCGGCAGCCGCACATCCAACGCAGCCCCGCGCCCCTTGGGCGCGCGCAGCGCCCCTTCAGGGGCGCGGGGAACTGCGCGACCAGCCCCCACACACCCGCACCCGGCCGACGGCCCGCCGCCCCCTTCCCCCGCGACCGCGGCCAGGTCTCCATAGAACTCCTCGGCATGACCCCGGTCATCATCCTCACCCTCGTCCTCATGTGGCAGGCCGTCCTCGTGGGGTACGCCTTCACCCTCGCGGGGAACGCTGCCGACGAGGGCGTACGGGCGGGCACGGCCGTCCCCCGGGGGGAACGCTCCGGCGTCTGCGAGCGCGCCGCGCTGGAGGACCTCTCCGGCGCCTGGCGGGAGGGGGCCAAGGTGGACCAGTGCGGCGGCACCGGCATGGTGACCGCGGACGTCTCCCTGCGCGTCCCGGTCCTCTTCCCCGGCTCGATCGACTTCCCCGTCACCGTGCACGGCCACGCCGGCACGGTGGAGGAGGTGAAGAACTGAGATGCGCTCCCGTCGGCAGCCCCGCGACCGCGGCCAGGTCGCCGTCGAGTACCTCGGCTTCCTCCCGGTCCTCCTCGTCGTCGGCCTGGCAGGCATCCAGCTCGGTGCCGTCGCCTACGCCGCCGAGCAGGCCGGGACGGCGGCCCGGGCGGGGGCACGCGCCGCCTCGCTGGCGGAGGACGTCGGCGCCGCCTGCTCGTCCGCGGTCAGCAGCGGGATGGACGTGAGCTGCGTGTCCTCCGGCGGCGGCGACTCGGTCACGGTCACCGCCACGGTCCACATCCCGAAGATCCTCTGGGACCTCGGCAACGCCACCAAGTCCGCCACGATGCCCGTCGACCACTGAACGAGGAGCACGGCAACCATGAGCCTGCGGGCACGCATCAACTCCCCCGAGGAGCAGGGCAGTCGGGGCGAGGACGGCCACCTGGTCTCCTTGTACCGGGCCAAGCTGCTGGAGGAGATCGACCTCGCGGAGATGAGCGCGCTGGCCGCCGCCGAGCGCCGGGCCCGTCTCGAACGCGTCCTCGGCCACATCATCAGCCGCGAGGGCCCGGTCCTGTCGACCGTCGAACGCTCCCAGCTGATCCGCCGGGTCGTCGACGAGGCCCTCGGCCTCGGCATCCTGGAACCGCTCCTCGAAGACGCCTCGATCACGGAGATCATGGTGAACGGCCCCGACGCGATCTTCGTCGAACGCGGCGGCCGCGTCGAACAGCTGCCGCTCCGCTTCGTCTCGGCGGACCAGCTGATGCAGACCATCGAACGCATCGTCTCCACGGTCAACCGCCGGGTCGACGAGTCGAACCCGATGGTCGACGCCCGCCTCCCCTCCGGCGAACGCGTCAACGTCATCATCCCGCCGCTCTCCCTGACCGGCCCCACCCTCACCATCCGCCGATTCCCGCGCTCCTTCACCCTCCAGGAGCTGATCGGCCTCGGCTCGCTCGACGAGCACATGGTGTTCCTGCTGGCAGGCCTGGTGCAGGCGAAGTTCAACATCATCGTCTCCGGCGCCACCGGCACCGGGAAGACCACCCTGCTCAACGCCCTCTCCGGCCTGATCCCGGCGCACGAACGCATCATCACCATCGAGGACTCCGCCGAACTCCAGCTCCAGCAGACCCACGTGGTCCGCCTGGAGTCCCGCCCGGCGAACGTCGAGGGCAAGGGCCAGATCACCATCCGCGACCTGGTCCGCAACTCGCTGCGGATGCGGCCCGACCGGATCGTGGTCGGTGAGGTCCGCGGCGGCGAGTCCCTCGACATGCTCCAGGCGATGTCCACGGGCCACGACGGCTCGCTCGCCACGGTCCACGCCAACAGCGCCGAGGACGCCCTGACCCGGCTCCAGACCCTGGCGTCCATGTCGGACGTCGAGGTCCCCTTCGTCGCCCTGCACGACCAGATCAACAGCGCGGTCGAGGTGATCGTCCAGCTGACCCGGTTCGCCGACGGCGCCCGCCGGATCACCGAGATCGCGATGCTCGACAGCCACGGCAGCGAGCCGTACCGGCTGGTGACCGTGGCCCGCTTCGACGCCCAGCCCATGACCCACGACGGCCGGGTCTACGGCGCCTTCCAGTACTTCCCGCTCCCGCGTCGCACCGCCGACCGCCTCTACATGGCGAGCCAGCCGATCCCGCAGGCCTTCGGCGTGGCCCAGCACTTCGACCAGCTCACCACCCGAGAAGCGAGGTAGGCCATGCCCCTCCACGACCTCGTCACCCTCACCACCGGCATCACCCTGCTGGCCTGCCTCCTGGCCGTGGTGGGCCTGCACACCTACGCCTCCGGCCGGGCCCAGCGCGCCGCCCTGGTGGACCGCCTCTCCTACACCGGACAGGCCCCCGCCACCGGGCGCCGGCGCCGTTTCCGCAACCTGGACCGGCGCCTGCGCGGCACCTCCCTCGGCCGCCGCCTGGAACTGCGCCTCGCGGCAACCGGCCTGGACGTCACCCCCGGCGAGTTCTTCGTCTACATGCTCGCCGCCGTCGTGGCCCTCTGGCTCATCGGCCAGGCCGCCCTCGCCCCCTTCTTCGGCCCGATCGCCGGCCTGCTCGGCGTCTTCGCCGCCGCCCAGTTCCTCAACTGGCAGCGGCAGAAACGCATCGAACGGTTCATCGGCCAACTCCCCGAACTGGCCCGCATCCTGGCCAACGCCACCCACGCCGGCCTCGCCCTGCGCACCGCCATCGGCATGGCCGCGGAGGAGCTGGAGGCCCCGGCGGGCGAGGAACTGTCCAAGGTCGCCGACCAGTTGGCGATCGGCCACTCCATGGACGACGCGCTCGGCGAGCTCGCCGACCGGCTCCCCTCCCGCGAGCTGGTCGTCCTCGTCACCACGCTCGTCCTCGCCAACCGGGCGGGCGGCCAGGTGGTGTCCGCGCTGCGCAACCTGACCGAGACCCTGGAGGAGCGCAAGGAGACCCGCCGGGAGATCCGCACCCAGCTCTCCCAGGTAACGATGACCTCGTACGCCGTCCCGGTGCTCGGCATCGGCGCCCTGCTGCTGATGAACAGCGTCAAGAGCGGCACGCTGGAACGCATGACGGGCACCGGTCTCGGCCAGGCCGCCGTGGTCATCGCCTTCGGGCTGTACGTCATCGGGTTCATCCTCATCCGCCGCCTCAGCCGCATCGACGTATAGGTAGAGGTGGTATGTCACATGACACTCCTGCTGGCCCTCCTCATGGCCCTCGCCGTCTACGGCGCCTTCGCGGGCGTCCGCATGTACCGCGCCGACGCGAAGCTCCCCTCCGACCTGGCGATCGCCCTGGAGGTGGGCGCCACCCGCACCGGCGCCGCCAACTCCCTCATCGACCGCATGGGCATGCGGTACGCCCCCGCCGTGCTCCGCCTGATGGGCCCGCGCCAGGTGGCCAGGTACCGCCGCAAGATCGACCTGGCGGGCAACCCCGGCGGCCTGACCATCGACCGCTACGCGGCCCGCCGCGCGGTCTACGGCGCACTCGGCGGCACCGGCTTCCTGGTCTTCCTGCTGCGCGGCCAGTGGCTGGTCGCCGTCCTGCTCCTCCTCTTCGGCGCGTTCTGGACGGAGGTCGGCATCTGGTCGGCGATCCGCATCCGCAAGGACGTCATCGAACGCACCCTGCCGGACTTCCTCGACGTGCTCGCGGTGGTGGTCGGCGCCGGCCTCGGCTTCCGGCAGGCCCTGGACCGGGTGGCCACGCACTACGAGGGCCCCTGGGCCGACGAACTCCGCATCACCCTGCGCCAGATGGACCTCGGTATGAGCCGCCGCCAGGCCTTCGCGGAACTCCGCCGCCGCAACGACTCCGAACAGGTCGCCATGTTCGTGACGGCGTTGCAGCAGGGCGAGGAGCTGGGTGCGCCGATCGTCGACACGCTGGTCGCCCTGGCCAGGGACATGCGCCGCACCGACGCCCAGAACGCGCGGCGCAAGGCGGCCCGGGCGGTGCCGAAGGCCACGCTGATGATCACCACGTTCATGGTCCCGGCGACGATGCTGCTGCTGGCCGCGGGCCTGCTGCTGGGCTCGGGGATCGACTTCGGGTCGGTCACGGGAAAGTAGGCGGAGGCGACGACGTGACGACCAGGAGGCCCGGAGAGACCGGCCCTGTCGGCCGAGCCGACCGAGCCGACCGAGCCGACCGAGCCGGGCTAGGCGGCGATGTCGGCCAGGCCGGCCGAGCAGGCCAAGTCGACGATGCCGGTGATGCCGGTGATGCCGGCCAAGTCGTCGGCGAGAAGGTCGAGATCCGGGCCCTTCAGGCGATGGGCCGCCAGGTCTTCGGCTTCCGCCTGGCGATGATCGCCGTGGCGACCCCCGCCGCCCTCCTCAACGCCACCCCCGGCCTGGGCGTCCGCCTGGTCGGCTCGGCGGTGGTCGTCACGTTCATGATCTCGTACGTCCTCTTCCGCGACTGGCAGCGCTTCGGCCCCCTTCTGCTCCGCCACCCGACCCTCCTGGCCGCCGACACCCTCTTCGGCTCCCTGCTCCTGATCTCGGCGGGCCCCGACACCACCCTCGCGTACGTCAGCGTCTGCACACCCCTCCTCGCCGGCCTCCTCTACAGCTGGCGCGGAGCGGCCGTCTTCGCCTCCCTCCAGTCGCTGATCCTCCTGGTGGTACAGGAGACGCTGAAGCACCACTCACTGCCGGCCGAGTCCCTGCTCCTGCCCGGCCTCTGCGTCATCACCGGCGCGATGGGCTCGACCCTGCGCAACCTGATGCTCCGCTTCGGCACCGCCACCGAGGCGCTGACCGAGACCCGGGCCCGCCTGGCCGCGACCGAGGCGGCGAGCGCCGAACGCGCCCGGCTGGCCCGGGAGATGCACGACTCGGTGACCAAGACGCTGTACGGCGTGGCACTGGTCGCCGACGGCCTCGCGCAGTCGGCGGCCGCGCCCCCGGACCGCCTGGACCCGGCCCTGATCAGACAGCAGGCCGGACTGCTGGCGAGCGCGGCCCGCAGAGCGGCGGCGGAGTCCCGCGAGCTCCTGACGGACCTGCGCGGCGGAGCCGAGACCGACGTACTGTCCCAACTGGAATCGCTGACGACCGGCTTCACCGCGCGCACGGCCCTCCCCGCCCGGTACGACGGCCCCGCCACCCCGGTCCCGCTCCCGCCCCCCACCGCCCGGCAGCTGCTGGGCATCGCGGCGGAGGCCCTGGAGAACGCGCACCGTCACGCGCGGGCGACGAGGGTCGACGTACGGGCCGCCGCCACCCCCACCCACCTGGTGGTGACGATCCACGACGACGGACGGGGCCTCCCCCCGGACACTTCACTCGAAGACCTGCGCCGCACCGGCCACTTCGGCCTGCTCGGCATGACGGAACGGGCGGCGGCGGTGGGCGCCCGCATCAAACTGACCACCGACAAGGGCACGGAGGTCCGAGTGGAGGTGCCACTGACATGACCGAGGAGACACGCGACCCGCGCGACCTGCGGGTCCTGGTTGCCGACGACAACCCGGTGATCCGCGCGGGCCTGACGACCGTCCTCTCCGCGGCGGACGACCTCACCGTGGTGGCGGAGGCCGAGGACGGCCGCGCGGCCTGCGAGGCAGCCTTGCAGCACCGCCCCGACGTCATCCTCCTGGATGTCCGCATGCCCGGCGTGGACGGCATGACGGCACTGCCCCGCCTGGTCCGCGTCGCCCCGGTCATGATGCTGACGTACAGCGACGAGACGGACCTCGTGCAGGAGGCGGTCCGGCTGGGCGCCGGGGGCTACCTGGTCCACGGCGAGTTCACGACACAGCAGCTGATCCAGGCGGTACGGGACGTGGGCCGGGGCCGCCCCCACTTCACACCGACGGCGACGAACGCGTTGCTGGCCCACGTCAGAGGCGACGCAACTGCACACGAGGGACCCGAACTACGCGCCGTCCCAAGGAAAATTCCCCTCAAGGGGCTTTCGCAACTGCAACCACCCGTGGGACATTCATCCCAGTCCCGGTTTCAACTGAGCAGCAGGGAGGCGGAGATCATGAACCTCATCGCGTCCGGCATGAACAACCAGCAGATCGCCGCCGTCTGCTTCATCAGCGAGAAGACGGTCAAGAACCACATCAACCGCATCTTCGCCAAGCTCCACACCACCACCCGCGCCCAGGCGACGGCCAAGTGGCTGGGGGTGGCCTGAGGATGAACAGGGTGAACTGGGTCCGGATTTGGGTCCTGGGACCCTCCGCCGGTGGGTATGTTCCGCCATACGGTGCCAGGATCGAAACCGAACCCGGAGGGGAGCACCATGAGCAACCTGATGCTGAGGATGCTTGTCGCAATGCAGCGCCGTGCCGACGACCGGGGTCAGACCGCGGTCGAGTACCTGGGGATCATCGCGGTGGTGGTGGCTATCGTGCTGGCGGTCACGGGGACCAGCATCGGAAGTACGATTTTGCAGGCGATTATGACGCAAATCAGCAAAATCAAGTGATACCCATCCGCCGTTATGGCGACTCTGGGCAGGCCTTCCCTATCTACATCACGGTAGTGGGAGGCCTGCTCTTTCTCGCGTTCGCGTACTTCGCGGTCGGCCAGGCCGCGGTGAACCGGAACGGTGCCCAGACGGCCGCGGACGCGGCGGCGCTCGCCGCGGCCATGAACACCCGTGACGAGCTTGCGGACCAGTGGGTGAAGGACGTGCTGGACCCGACCAAGTGGCAGGACATCTTCAACGGCAATGTGAACGTGGCGGACTCCTGCTGGCGCGCCGTCCAACTGGCCGCCCAGAACGATGCGACGGTACAGTGCACGCCCGAACCGCCGCTGAGCTATACGGTCGACGCCGAGACAAACAAGACCGTGGGCGACTCCGTCGTCCCCGGCACGGAGAACATGAAGTCGACGGCACACGCCACCGCCGTGATCGAGCCGCTCTGCACGTTCGCAGTTTCTGGTGGCGGCGGCCTGCCCGAACTCACCTGCAGGGACCGGAAATGGACCCTGAATCCGGACGATCTCACGCATCTCCCGGGACCCGAGGACCTCTTCGATGTGCACCTGGCCGACTGACAAGCGAATCGACGAGTGAAGAAGGAAGCGGTGCGATGAGCATTCGGTTCCCTGCGAGGACCCGCAGGGGGATGGTTGCATTGGCTGTCACAGCCGGTCTGGCCTTCGGTGCGGCCGGATGCGGCAGCGGTGGCGATGGCGGCAAGAAGCCTGGCGCCTCGTCGTCTGCCTCCCCCCGCGGTGGGTCTCAGCCGAGTGCCCAGGAGGGGAAGTCCGAGGCTCCCCTCGCCGAACTCTCAGGGCCCTCCGGGCTGGTTCTTCAAGTGACCTCCGCCATCCGGGACTCGGGTGGCTTCCTTACCATCAATGCGAACCTGAAGAACGACGGCTCGCAAATGGTCGTGGTTCCCGTGGCGCTGCGGGGCGACGAGACAGAGATCGTCCAACACGGCACCTCGTTCGGTGGCGCCACGCTCGTGGACTCCAAGGGGAAGAAGCGGTACTACGTGCTGCGGGACACGGACGGGCGGCCGCTCACCACGACTGATCTCTCCTCGATCGAGGCCGGCCAGACCATCCCCGTCTTCATGCAGTTCCCCGCCCCACCGGCGGACACCACCGAAGTGACCCTCCAACTCCCCACCTTCTCCAGCGGCACCATCAAGATCTCCGGGTGAGGCCGAAGTGACCACACCCCGCCTCCCCGTGACCCTGGGCGCCGCGACGCTCCTGCTCGTCGCGAATCTCCACGGTGCGGCCGCCGCCCGTGCCGACGACGGCGACCCGAGCGCCCCGCCGGGCACCGCACCCTCCGCCAGTGCCCCCGTGAAGATCGACCCCACCGACCCCGACCTGAAGCTCCCGGAAGGCGCCACCCTCGCCGCGCCGAAGGTCCTGGACATCAAGTCGGTCGTGGAGGACCAGAGCGGTGACGAACGCCGTACGGACACCAACGCGGACGTGACGTTCGCCCTCCAGGCCGAGGTGCTGTTCGGCAAGGACAGCGCGAAGCTGAGCGAGGCGGCGAAGGCGCGGATCGGGGCGATCGCGGACGAGGTCAGGAAGCAGAACGCGACCCAGGTCCGCGTCTTCGGCTTCACCGACGACCTGGGCTCCTCGGCGCACGGCGACGTCCTCTCCCGCCAGCGCGCCAACGCCGTACAGGGCGTCCTGGACCAGGACCTGAACGATCCGAACATCACCTTCGACGTCCGCGGCTACGGCGAGCAGTACCCGATCGCGGACAACTCGACGGAGGAGGGAAGGAAGAAGAACCGCCGGGTGGAGGTCACGTTCCCGCGGACGGAGAGCTGACGGCAGCCGGGGGACCGGCGGCCGTATGCACGGCGTATACCTGCGCCATGGCCGACATTGTGATCCGCGTGCCCGCCGAAGTCCGCGCCCGGTTCGCCGCCGTGGCGGAGGCCGGTGCGGGTCTCGGGGTCGCGGTCGTGGAGCTGAACCGCTGACTGAGGACCGAGGCGGTGGTCACAGCTCCTGGAGCGCGTCCAGCGAGATGTCGACGTCGACGTCGAACGGGTCACCGATCTTGAGCTGCTCCTGGTGGGTGCCGGTCAGGGCGCAGGCCTTGGTCACGGGGCCGACGCCGTCCTCTCGTGACGTCGATCGGGGGCAGTGGGGCAGCCGGTGAACCGAAGCGGCCCCGGACCGTCCGGCGCGGGTCACGGCCGGCCGTCCGCCGCCTCCACCGTCACCCGAGTGCCCACTCCCACACCCCACTCGGCCATGGCCCCCGCCTCCGCCTCCAGTACGTGCCGGGAGCGCAGGCGGGGGCGGCCGAGGCGGCCCGGTGGCATCGTCCGCACGGCGATGACGTTCAGGCGGCGGTCCAGATAGGCCACATCGATCGGCATCCGCATGCGGAACGTGTGGATGCCGTTCGCGGGGGAGAGCAGGATCGCCCCCTCCAGACCGTCCCGCCCCAACAGCCCCTTGGTGCGGGCTCGATACGAGGTGGCGATCTCCAGCGGAACGGCAGTCGCCCCGCCTCCACCCCCGTGTACGACCAACGTCCCCCGCCCGTCCCGCCAACGCGCCATCTCCGCGTCACCTCCGCAGCGACGGTACCGCCGAGAAGACCGGGCGCCTGCTCCGGCGGCGCAATGTGGTTGTGCCGGCCGCGGCCGCAGGGTAGGACGTTCCCCGTGACTGCACTCGGCGCTGTGTTCCGCCCCCAACTGCCCCCCGAGCGGCTGCAAGCTGTCGTTCGGCTCGCTGATGCCGTGGGGCTCGAAGAGCTGTGGCTGTGGGAGGACTGTTTCCGGGAGGGTGGGATCTCGACCGCCGCTGCCGCGCTCGCGTGGAGTGAGCGGGTGCGGGTCGGGGTCGGGCTGTTGCCCGTGCCGTTGCGGAACGTCGCCATCGCCGCCATGGAGGCCGCCGCGCTGCACCGGATGTTCCCGGGGCGTGCCGTCCTCGGTGTCGGGCACGGTGTGCAGGACTGGATGGGGCAGGTCGGCGCTCGCGCCCAGTCCCCGGTGACCCTGCTGCGTGAGTATCTCGACGCCCTGCGGGCACTGCTGCGAGGGGAGCGGCTCACCGTCAGCGGGCGGTACGTCCGGCTCGACGACGTCGCGCTCGACTGGCCGCCCGCCGGGCCCGTCCCGGTGTTCGCCGGTGCCGAAGGCCCCCGCACCCTGCGGCTGACCGGCGAGGCCGCCGACGGGACCATCCTCACCGCCGCCACCCCGCCCGACGGCGTCCGCCGGGCGCGGCAGCTCATCGCGGAGGGGCGGGCCGCTGCCGGGCGGGGGGACGGCGATCCGCACCACGTGGTCGTCTACCTGCTCACCGCCACCGGGCCCGCCGCCCCCGCCCGGCTCCGCGCCGAACTCGCCGCGGAGGGCCTGGAGTCGGTCCCCGGTCTCGGTGTCGCCGGCGACGCGGGCGCCGTCGCCGAGGCCGTGCGGCGGCTCGCGGAGGCCGGCGCCGACACCGTCATCCTCCAGCCGACGGCGGACGAACCCGACCCCGAGGGCTTCGTACGGTTCACCGCGGAGGAGGTCCGGCCGCTGGTGCCGTAAGAGGGGTCCGGGAGAGCCGGCCGCCCGGCGTTGTCAGTGGCGGGTGCCACACTCGCCGGTATGACGACCAACGACGTCCGGCTGCGTCCCGTCCAGGACGACGACCTCGAACTCTTCCTCGCCTACGAGCACGATCCGGAAGCCGTCCGGCGGTCGCGGTTCACTCCCCGGCCGCGGGAGGCCTTCCTGCGGCACTGGAGAGAGCGCGTGCTCGGGAATCCGACCGGTCTGGTGCGGACCGTCGTGGTGGACGGGGAGGTCGCGGGGAACATCGTCGCCTGGTGGGAGGGCGAGCGCCGGTTCACCGGGTACTGGCTCGGGCGGGCCTACTGGGGGAGAGGCGTCGGCAGCCGCGCCCTCGCCCTCTTCCTCCGGGAGGAGACCGTACGGCCCCTGTTCGCCGACCCCTTCGCCGAGAACACCGCCTCCGTACGCCTGCTGGAGAAGAGCGGCTTCGTGCCGTACGACGACCCGGAGCACCCCGTGGACGAGGGGTATGTGCTGCTCGTCCTGCGCGACGGCGCCGCCGGGGCGCCCGCACCCCCTCGACCCTAGCCCCGCGGCCTCGTCACGAGCCCTGCGGCCCTGTCACGCCGTTTCGGTGCGGCGCGGCTGGTCCCCCGTCGCCCCGTCGACCAGTTCCCGCACGATGTCCATGTGCCCGGCGTGCCGTGCCGTCTCCTCGATCATGTGGACGAGGACCCAGCGGAGCGAGACCAGGTGGTCCCGCCAGTCCGGGCGGCCCACCGCGTCCAGCGGGCGTCCGGCGATCACCGCGTCGGCCGCGGCGCGCGCACGGCCGTAGAAGTCGATGATCTGCTGGGTCGTCTCACCGGGGCCGACGGTCATGTCCTCGTCGGTGTAGGGGTCGAACCACAGCGGCTCCACCTTCTCGCCGAAGGCCGAGACGAACCAGCCGTACTCCACCGACGCCAGATGCTTCACCAGCCCCAGCAGGTTCGTCCCCGACGGGGTCATCGGGCGGCGCAGTTGTTCGTCGTCGAGGCCCCGCAGTTTCCACAGCACCACGTCCCGGTGCCGGTCCAGGCTCGCGTGCAGGGTTTCCTTCTCACCGGCGGCGTACGTCCTGTCAGTCGTCATGGTGGGCGAAATTAGCAGCGGGCACTGACAAACCGCTGCGATTATGCGGGCCATGGCAGAGCAGACGCACCGCACCTTCGAGGACCTCGTCGCCGAGGGTGCCGCCGTGCCGACCGAGGGGTGGGACTTCTCGTGGTTCGAGGGGCGGGCGACCGAGGCCCGTCCCTCCTGGGGGTACGCCCGTGCGGCGGGCGGTCGCCTGGCCGCTGCCACCGCCGCGCTCGACATCCAGACCGGCGGCGGCGAGGTGCTCGACTTCGCCCTCGGCAGGGCGGCCCCGGACCGGCCCCGGACGCTCGCGGCCACCGAGGGCTGGCCGCCGAACGTCACGAAGGCGAGTGCCCTGCTGAGTGCTCGCGGTGTCGTGGTCGTCGCCTCGCCTGAGGACGCCCCGCTGCCGTTCGCCGACGAGACCTTCGACCTGGTCCTCAGCCGGCACCCGGTGCGGGCCCACTGGGCCGAGATCGCGCGCGTGCTGCGCCCAGGTGGCACGTACTTCGCGCAGCACGTCGGGCCCGCCAGCGGCTTCGAGCTCGTCGAGTTCTTCCTCGGCCCGCAGCCGGAGGCCGTCCGCGGCGTCCGCCACCCCGACGGCGAGCGCGCCGCGGCGGAGGCGGCCGGGCTGGAGGTCGTCGGTCTGCGGGCGGAGCGGCTGCGGATGGAGTTCCACGACATCGCGGCCGTCGTGCACTTCCTGCGCAAGGTCGTGTGGCTGGTCCCCGGCTTCTCGGTCGAGGGGTACGAGCCCCAACTCCGCGCCCTGCACCGGCGGATCGAGGCGGAGGGCCCGTTTGTCGCGCACAGCTCCCGGCACCTCTTCGACGCCCGCAGGCCGCTGCGCCGGGCCTGATCCATCCGCCTTGCAATGCCAGGCGGCGAAGAATGGCCAAGAACCGCCGTCCGGGCTCCGGAAACCCCCGCCCGGCCGTAGCGGCGGTCAAACGATCAAGATGGGGTATGTCGTGACGTGCTGGCTCAATACGGTCAACTCGCATCTTAGGGAATGGATCTGTGCATAAGTGAACATGGGTACCCTCTGTTCGGCTCTCGTTTTCACGGTGTTCTCACATCGTTACCTCTTTCGCTTCATGTCACCCGGTTGGCTCACGTAAGTTCAGACCAAGGCAATTCGCGTAAGCAAAGCTGCGCGGGTGGTACCGCGCAGTGGAGGGGGCTGCGCGGTGCCGCGACGCCCCACTTGCTCCCGTCAAGTCGCCGTTCGCGCTCGGGGTAGCCCGTCGGGGGGACGGGGGCGCAACTCGCCGAGGCGTCCCCAAGACGGCCCAAACCCTCTTGATCTCCCCGTAGGTGGCTGCTTTTCCTGGGATTCCGCTGTGAATCGGCCATTCAAGGCCCCTGGATTCGGCGATTCGGACCCACCGGGGCGTCGCCGGGTGACTCCGGAGAGTAGTTGATGCGTGCTGATGCACGCAGCATCACTCACGAAGGGTTATGGTGGAAGCCCCCCCTCGGGCCGGTCCGTCTCCCCCCCCACGGACCGGCCCGTTTTTTGTCCACGGTTCTCCCCCCGCTTTTCAAGCGCCGTCAAGCGCCATCAGGGCCGCGCCGCAAAGGGGTGCGGGGCCTGCCGGTACGCGGCTCCGCCGCGGGGCGCGACCGGCCGCAACGGGTCCGCGGGTCGCCCGGCGGCCCCGACCGCCACCCCATGGGGCGCCATCCCTCCCGAGCCTCCGTCAACTCCCAGCGGGGTAGGCTGCGAGCGCGGACTCCCGCATCCCCAAGCACGCGGACTCCACGCGGACTCCCGCATCCGAATCACGAGGGGCGGACTTCAAGTGAACCTGCGCGACAAGCTGCGCGGCCTGCTCGTCAGGCTCTACGCGCGCCGGGTGGAAGGCCACCTGGATCACGCTCAGGTGCCCAAGCACATCGGCGTCATCATGGATGGCAACCGCCGCTGGGCGAAGGCCGCGGGCTCCAGCACGGTGCACGGTCACCGCGCCGGCGCCGAGAAGATCGAGGAGTTCCTCGGCTGGTGCTCCGAGACCGATGTCGAGGTCGTCACCCTCTGGCTGCTGTCCACGGACAACTTCGACCGTGCCCAGGAGGAGCTGGTCCCCCTTCTCGGCATCATCGAGGACGTCGTCCGCACCCTCGCCGCCGACGGCCGCTGGCGCGTCCACCACGTCGGCACCCCCGACCTGCTGCCCTCCCCGATGCAGACCGCGCTGAAGGAGGCCGAGGAGGCCACCGCGCACGTCGACGGAATACTGGTGAACGTCGCCATCGGCTACGGCGGCCGCCAGGAGATCGCCGACGCCGTCCGCGCGATGCTCCTGGACGCCAACGACAAGGGCGTGTCCATGGAGGACCTCGCCGACTCCGTCGACGTCGACATGATCGGCCGGCACCTCTACACCGGCGCCCAGCCCGATCCGGACCTGGTGATCCGCACCAGCGGTGAGCAGCGGCTGTCCGGATTCATGCTCTGGCAGACCGCCCACTCCGAGTACTACTTCTGCGAGGTCTTCTGGCCCGCGTTCCGCAAGGTCGACTTCCTGCGCGCCCTGCGCGACTACGCGGCCCGGCACCGCCGCTACGGCGGGTGACGTCATCGTGACGGCGGACGTCAACACGGCATACGGCCCCCGCCGCCGTCGCCACGCTGGACAACCCCGTCGTCACGGTGGATGACCCCACTCCACCCATGAGGCGTAAATCACCCATATTGGGGCGCGAGTAACGCGGAGTTCACCTGCGCGCCGTTGCGGACCGTTGCATGGTGGCGCATGTTCGAGGGCATAAGCCAAGCAGGTCGATGCCCGAACCACGGGCATCGGTTCTCAGCGGGCGGCTCGGGGCCGTCCGCCCGGGAGGCCCTTTGCACCAGCCCGACCGTGCGGTCACGGCACGGAAGAAGCAGCGGGGGGCCGGTTTTCGGCCCGTGCAGAGCGGCCGTCAACCGGTCCAGCTCGCCTTCGTCGCTCCCCGACCTCATCCGAGGGGGTACGTCCTTCCGTGGTGACCAGCACAACGCGCCGCAAGTCCGACCGGCGCACCTATGTTCTCGACACCAGCGTCCTGCTGGCCGACCCGAACGCCATGGCCCGCTTCGAGGAGCACGAGGTCGTGCTGCCGATCGTCGTGGTCACGGAACTGGAGGCCAAGCGGCACCATCCCGAACTCGGTTACTTCGCCCGGCAGGCGCTGCGCCTGCTCGACGACTACCGGGTCCGGCACGGCCGCCTCGATGCCCCCATCCCGATCGGCGACCTCGGCGGCACCATCCGTGTCGAGCTCAACCACTCGGACCCCAGCGTGCTGCCCACCGGCTACCGCCTGGGGGACAACGACTCCCGCATCCTCGCGGTCGCCCGCAACCTCCAGGCCGAGGGGTACGACGTCACCGTCGTCTCGAAGGATCTGCCGCTCAGGATCAAGGCCTCGTCGGTCGGCCTCCTCGCCGAGGAGTACCGCGCCGAACTCGCCATCACGGACTCCTCCGGCTGGACGGGGATGTCCGAACTGACCCTGCCCGGCGAACAGGTGGACATCCTCTTCGAGGAGGGCCATGTGTACGTCCCGGAGGCCGCCGACCTCCCCGTGCACACCGGTCTGACCATCCAGTCGGAGCGTGGCAAGGCGCTCGGCCGGGTGACCGCGGAGGGCAACATCCGCCTGGTGCGCGGTGACCGGGAGGCGTTCGGCATCAAGGGCCGCAGTGCCGAGCAGCGCATCGCGCTCGACCTGCTGCTCGACCCGGACGTCGGGATCGTGTCGATGGGCGGCCGGGCCGGCACCGGCAAGAGCGCGCTGGCGCTGTGCGCGGGCCTGGAGGCGGTCCTGGAGCGCCGCCAGCACCAGAAGGTGATGGTCTTCCGCCCGCTGTACGCGGTCGGCGGGCAGGAACTCGGCTATCTGCCGGGCTCCGAGGCCGAGAAGATGAGCCCCTGGGCGCAGGCGGTCTTCGACACCCTCTCTGCGGTCACCAGCCGCGAGGTCATCGAGGAGGTCACCGCCCGCGGGATGCTGGAGGTGCTGCCACTCACCCACATCCGCGGCCGCTCCCTGCACGACGCGTTCGTGATCGTGGACGAGGCCCAGTCGCTGGAGCGGAACGTCCTGCTGACCGTTCTGTCCCGGATCGGCGCGAACTCGCGGGTGGTTCTGACCCACGATGTGGCACAAAGGGACAATCTGCGAGTGGGACGGTACGACGGTGTGGTCGCCGTCGTGGAGAAGCTGAAGGGGCATCCGCTCTTCGCGCATGTCACCCTCACCCGGTCCGAGAGGTCCCAGATCGCCGCCCTTGTGACCGAAATGCTGGAGGACGGGCACATCTGAACCATCTGATCGGATTGTCCAACCTGGGCTGATCGCCTACCCGTTGGCGCCGTCCGGCAAAGGCCTCGAGCCTAGCCGGGCGGCGCCTCCGTGCGTGGCGGTTTCCTGAAATCCCCGGGGAGAAACCGGATGTGAGCTTTCACACGCAACTCTGAATTGCCACCCGGCGTCGGGTTACGGCAAAGTCTCAGTCCTGTCAGGCCCCGCATACGACACACCTGTACCCCCAGCGGTACGGAACAACAGAAGCATCACTGCTAATTCCATAGCGACGTCGTATGCCGCCCGAGCACCACGCGGCGCTCCCGGTTGGGAGTTGCCCACCGGGCCCGTGTCTCCCGTGACCCAGTAGTGAGGAGACCAGTGTCAGGGGCAAGATTGCGTCCGCCAGGGTCACCGAAGCGGGCGATGCTGGAAGGAAACCGTGTGAGCCGGATCTCGGTCCGGGGATTCGCAGTGGCCTCGGCCACCGCGGTCACCGCCGTCGGAAGCGTCGTAGGCGTCGCCTCGGGCAGTGTTGCCCAGCCGAACAACGACGCTGAGGCTACGGCAGCCGACACCACGCTCCTCGCTGACCTGCCCGCGGGCCAGCAGGCCCAGGTGCAGACCGCGTCCCTGACGCAGCAGGCCGACGCCGTGGCGATCCAGGCGGACGTGTCCGCCAAGAAGGACGCCGAGCAGGCCGCCCGGGTGGCCGCGGCCAAGACCGCCGAGGCCAAGAAGGCCCAGGCGGAGAAGGCCGCGAAGGAGGCCAAGGCGCGCGCCGACGCGAAGGAGGCGGCCAGCCGTTCCTCCGCGTCCAGCTTCCCGGTCCAGAGCTCGTACACCGTGGCGCAGATCCAGGCGATGGCGCAGCAGATGGTGGCCGGCGGCCAGTTCCAGTGCTTCAGCAACATCGTGGACCACGAGTCCAGCTGGAACTACCATGCGGTCAACGCCTCCTCCGGTGCCTACGGTCTCTTCCAGGCCCTGCCCGGCTCCAAGATGTCCTCCGCGGGCGCCGACTGGCAGACCAACCCGGCCACGCAGATCAAGTGGGGCCTGAACTACATGAACTCCCGGTACGGCAGCCCCTGTGAGGCCTGGTCGTTCTGGCAGGCCAACCACTGGTACTAGGCGCTCCGCCGGGGTTCGGCCGACAGACGGCGCTGCGGTTCGTGGGTGTGTGCGGTTCGTACGCCCCTGCGGGTCCGATGCGGCTTCTCGCGCCCGCGCGGCGGAGCCGCAGGTCGGACACAGCCCCGCGCCCCTGACGGGGCGCTGTAGCCGGCCCTTCTCAACCGTTCGCAGCCCCTCCCCGTCCTAGGGGGAGGGGCTGTTGCCCTGTACGGTCGTTGCGGACGACTCCGGGGGAGTGGTGGGGAGAGAGCGAATCATGTCGCGCGTGCCTGAGTGGCTCGGCCGTATCGGTGCCGGACTGACCGAGATGGGTGAGCGGTTGGACGAGCGCCGGGCCGAGGTGGAACGGGAGAACGCCGAGCCGGAGCCACCCGCTCCGGCCGTGTCGGTTCCGGCGCCCGCCCCGCCGCCGGCCCCGCGGGCCCCCGCGCCCGTCCGCAAGCCGGTGCCGCGTCCCGACCCGGTGACCGCCATCCCCTGGGGCGTGCGGGTCGCGGCCGAGGCGGGCTGGCGGCTGCTGGTGCTGGCCGGCACGGTCTGGGTCCTGATGCGGATCATCAGCGCCGTACAACTCGTCGTGTTCGCCTTCGTCATCGCGCTGCTGATCACCGCACTGCTCCAGCCGACGGTCGCCCGGCTGTGCCGCCACGGCATGCCCCGCGGCCCGGCCACGGCGCTCACCGCCATCTCCGGCTTCGTGGTGATCGGCCTGATGGGCTGGTTCGTGACCTGGCAGGTCATGGAGAACGTCGACACGCTCTCCTCCCAGGTCCAGAACGGCATCGACGATCTGCGCAACTGGCTGTTGAAGAGCCCTTTCCACGTCACCGACAAACAGATCAACCAGATCGCCAAGAACCTCCGCGAGGCGATCGGCGCCAACACCGACCAGATCACGTCGTTCGGCCTGGAAGGCGTCCAGGTGATCGTGGAGGCCCTGACCGGCATCCTGCTGGTCTTCTTCTCGACGCTCTTCCTGCTGTACGACGGCGCCCGCATCTGGCAGTGGTTCCTGAAGCTCGTGCCCTCCGCCGCCCGTGAGGGAGTGGCCGGGGCCGGCCCGCGGGCCTGGCGCACCCTCACGGCCTACGTCCGGGGCACGGTCCTGGTCGCCCTCATCGACGCCACCTTCATCGGCATCGGCATCTACTTCCTGAATGTCCCGATGGCCGTGCCGCTGGCCGTCTTCATCTTCCTGTTCTCGTTCATCCCGCTCGTCGGCGCCGTCGCCTCGGGCGCGCTCGCGGTGATCGTGGCGCTGGTCACCCAGGGCGTCTTCGCCGCGGTCATGACCCTGGCCGTCGTCCTCGCGGTCCAGCAGATCGAGGGCCACATCCTCCAGCCGTTCATCCTCGGCCGCGCGGTCCGGGTCCACCCCCTCGGGGTGGTCCTCACGGTCGCGGCCGGCGGAATGATCGCGGGCATCGGCGGCGCGGTGGTGGCCGTCCCGCTGGTGGCGGTGACGAACACAGTGGTCAGCTATCTCCGCCAGTACTCGCACGAACGGTACGAGGGCACCGAACCCGACGACGCCGATCAGCCACCCGGCCCAGCCCGCCTGGGGGCACCTCCTCCGGGCGAGTTCGAGGACGAGGCCGTTCCGGCCGCAGGCGGGTCCGGGGGCGCGGTCCCCGAAGACGCGGAAGGCCCCGCCCACCAGGGGTGAGCGGGGCCCACAGGGCGACGCCGCCTACTCGAACGCCCTCCGCCCGGCGGCCGCGTCGGCGGCTATTCGGTGCGCAGGCCGTCCGGGCGCATCAGACGCAGCAGGGGCGGCAGGCTGAGCAGGGTCACCGCCAGGACGACCGCCGCGCCGAAGCCGGTCATCGCCAGCACGCCCGGCCAGTCCACGCGCACGGTGGAGCCGACCATCTTCAGCAGCACCGTGCCCAGCGTCAGCCCCACCGCCCCGGCCAGCAGCAGGCCCAGCCCGATCGGGATCGCCGTCTGCCACAGCACCGACAGGCTCAGCGTGCGGCGCCGGGTGCCGAAGGCGACCAGGACCGACAGCAGCTTCTTGCGCTCGCGCAACTGCTCCAGCTGGCCGATCAGCAGACTCGCGCCGATCAGCGCCAGTACGGCGGCCGCGCCGACGAACAGCCCGGTGCGGATGGACTCGAACTGGCCGTTCCGCTCGACCGAGGTCAGCGTCTCCGCGTGCATCAGCGGGTCGATCCGGACCGCCGTGTTGATCACGTACTCGCGGACGTCGCGGATCCCGGAGTCGATGGACAGATAGACCACGCCCTGCACCGCCGTACTGGCGCCGTCAGGCAGCGCGCCCGGGGTGAGCAGGAAACCGCCGCGCTTGTAGCCGGTGGGATCCATTCGGGTCTGTGCCTGCTTCAGCCCCGCCGGTACCGTCCAGCGGCTCGCGGGCCCGTTGTCGTCTCCGCTGTAGGCGGGGTCGAGGTAGAGCGTCCGGCCGTGCTTCTTTCCGGCCGTGAGCAGCTTCGCCGTCTCGGAGTCGGAATCGGACCCCTTCACCACGAAGGCGTCGCCGTCGTGGCAGGACGGCAGGGCCGCGATCTCCCGCAGCGAGGCGCAGTCACCCACGCTCACCTCGGCGGTCCGTTGCGGGTCGTTGGCCCGGTCGCCGGCCTGGCCGTCGGCGATCGAGACCACCTTGCGCACGCCCTCGGTGGCCGTCATGGCCCGGGCCACCTCGGGCACCGGGACGCCGCCCGGCACCTGGACCGACATCTGCGCGCGGTTGAGGTCGTTGGCGGTCGGCTTGGTGTAGTCGGCCTCGACACCGGCGAAGACCATCTGGAGCGCGATCGCCCCGGCCACCGCCACCGCGATGCCGTTGACCATGCGGGCCGCCGTACCGCTGCTCAACTGGAGTCGCCTGACCGCCAGTTGCCAGGCCACCGCGCCGCTCCCGAGCCGGCTGACGACCGTCTCCACGACCCACGGGAGCAGTGCCGTGACGCCGACCAGGAGGAGCAGGACGCCGCCGGTCACCAGGTACTGGTTGAAGCCGCCGCCGCTGCGGCCCTGCCCGACCATCGGGTAGAGCGCCGCCAGACCGGCCACCGGGAGCAGCAGCCGCCACCACAGCCGGCGGCGGGCGGGCTTCGCCGTACGCACCACGCCGAGCGGCTCGATGACCACCCCGCGCAGCGTGAACATGGTCACCAGCACGGCCGCCGCCGGGACGAGGACCGCCACCAGCAGGGCCAGCACGGGGGAGGGGTTGAGATAGCTCGGGAACACGCTGAGGCCGAACACCTCGACGTTGCCCACGAGCTGACGGCCGATCAGGAAGAAGCCGAAGCCGAGGACAAGGCCGAGCAGCGCGCCCGCCATCGCCTCGCCGGCCGCGATCCGCCGTACCATCCGGCCGTCGGAGCCGACCAGCCGCAGCGCGGCCAGCCGCCGGTCGCGGCGCTCGCCGCCGAAGCGGACGGCGGCCGCGACGAACACCGCGACCGGCATCAGAAGGATCACGAACACCACGAGGACGAGCAGCGTGAGGACCGGGTCGCTCTCCGCGTCCGGCGACCGGGGGCTGCCGAAGTGGTCGATCCGGGCCACGTTCGGCGGGTCGATGTGGCCGGCGAGGTCGTCGGAGCCCGCGTAGTAGGCGAGTTCCTGGGAGCCGGTCAGCCCGCTCTCCGCGATGGTGGCGGTGATCCGGTACGGCAGCCGGGCCCGCAGGAGCGCTCCGTCGGGGGAGCCGAGCAGCCGCTTCAGCGCGGGCGAGACGGCCATCTCGCCGGGTGCCGGGTACCTGGTGAGTCCGGGCGGCACCGGCGCCTTCGCGCCCTCCCGCTGGATCATCCGGCCGCGTATGTCGTTGCCGCGGTAGGGGGTGTCGATGTCCGCGATGACGAACGTCTTCTCGCCGGCCTTCTTGGGGTGGCCGAAGACGTACGTGTAGTCCGCCCGCGCCACATCGCGCTGGTGGCGCACGGCCAGCGCGTTCGGGATGGCCGTGGTGAGCAGCAGCAGCGCCACCCCGAGACCCACGCCGACCGCGGTCATCGCGGCCCGGAACCAGCCCTCGCGGCCGCCCGCGAAGGCGAACCGGACCCCCATGGCCAGATCCCTCGACCTGCCCCACGCCCGGCTTCGCTCGCGCGGGTGCTGCCCCCTGCCGGCGTTCATACCGTCCGCTCCATGTCCCGGGACTTGCCGTCCCGTACGACGATCTCGCGGTCGGAGTAGGCGGCCACCCGGGCCTCGTGCGTGACGAGGACGACGGCCGCGCTGGTGGAGCGGGCGGCGTCCGTCAGCAGCTCCATCACCCGCTCGCCGTTGAGCGAGTCCAGCGCGCCGGTCGGCTCGTCCGCGAACAGCACCCGCGGCCCGGTCACCAGCGAGCGTGCCACCGCGACCCGCTGGCCCTGACCGCCGGAGACCTCACCGGGCCGCTTCCTGGCGAGGTCGTCGACCTCCAGGCGCCGCATCCAGTCCAGCGCGGCCTGCTCGGCCTCCTTGCGGGAGGTGCCGTTCAGCCGCAGCGGCAGCGCGACGTTCTCCACGCAGGTCAGCTCGGGCACCAGCTGCCCGAACTGGAAGACGAACCCGAACTCGCTGCGCCGCAGCGCGCTGCGCTCGGCGTCGTTCATGGTCGCCAGCTCCCGGCCGGCGTACATGATCGAACCGGCGTCGGGCGGCACGATCCCGGCGAGGCAGTGCAGCAGCGTCGACTTGCCGGACCCGGAGGGGCCCATCACGGCGACGACCTCGCCCGGGTGGATGGAGAAATCGGCTCCGTCGAGGGCGACGGTCGGGCCGTACGCCTTGCGCAGGCCCTCGGCCGTGAGCAGCGAACCAGCGGGGGCGGTCACTTGGCCACCACCGCCCGGAGCTTGTCGAGGCGCGCCGCGGTCAGCTCCAGCCAGCGCAGGTCCGCCTCCAGATGGAACAGGGCGTGGTCGCAGATGAGCTGGTCCGCGAGGTCGCCGTGACGCTTGCGGTCGGTGAGGATGCGCATGCTGCGCAGATGCTCCGAGCGCTGGCTGTCGAGGATGTCGCCGGCGTCGCGGTGCGTCAGCAGCGCGAGCACGACCTTCGTGTACAGAGTCGACTGGAGGTACTCCGCCGGCTTCTCGGGGGTCGCCAGCCACTGCTCGACGTCGGTGATCCCGGCGTCGGTGATGGCGTACCGCTTCCGCTCGGGGCCGCCGCCGGCCTCGATGCCGTCGACTTCCACGAGCCCGTTCTTCAGCAGCCGGGACATCGTCGAGTAGACCTGGCCGTAGTGCAGCGGCCGGTCGTGACCGAACTTCTCGTCGAAGGCCCGCTTCAGGTCGTAACCGTGGCGCGGACCGGACTCCAGGAGACCCAGGAGGGTGTGACCGATGGACATGCCGAGCACTCTACACACGGTGTATACGCCGTATGTATACATGCTGTGTGCAGATCATGGCCCCCTGTGCACCCGCTGTGCGGAGGCGCAGGTGGGGGCCGATTGTCACGGTTCTGCGACAGCGCGCTGTCACGGCGGCGGCTGGTGGCGCGGGACCGGCCCTGGGCCATGACGGCCTGTTCGCCGGCCAGGAGGCGGGCCGGCCGCACCGGCACCCGCAGCGGCCGCTTCGCCCCGGCGCGCCCGGCCGGGTACGGCAGCCACTCGGCGGCCGGTGCGGGTTCGTCGTCGACGATGCGGAACACGCCCCGCGCCCGTCGCTCCACCGCGAGGACGGCCGCGCTCGCCGCGTCGCCGAGGACCGCGTCCTCCGGGTGGCGCAGCGCCGGCATCCCGCCGTGCGCGGGCGCGCTGATGGACGATCACGTCCGGGCGGGCCTCGGCGGCCGCCGCGCCGACGGACGACGCGTCCAGACCGCCCGGTCGCGGTGGCCGTCACCCGATGTGCTCCGGCCGTGGCGGCACCTGACTGCGCCGATTGTCCATATGTTGACCGGGTTTGTTATATCAAAGTGATATCACTTACGGCCTTGGGCAACCCTCCGTCTCCGCCGCTCGTCGGTTCCGTTGGGCGGGGTGCTGATTGTCACGTCCGAAAAAGGGCAGATCGTGCGCGCTTTGTCATAGAGAGCGGTGTTAGCTTTCTGGACTGACCTGAGCCACGTACCTGTGTGACACCCGTACACACGTGTGACAGCCGAGACGAAGCGGAGCAGACGGACTCATGGGACGAGCGGACGAGAGAAGAGCGCGACAGCGTGGCGGCCGCCGCGCCGCGCCCCAGTACCGCGCGTCCCAGCCGTCCGAGACCGAGACGCCGGCCACGGCGCAGGGCGGCACCACCACGACAGCCGGGTCGCCGGCCGGCCCGGCCGCCGGGGTCGCCGAGGGCGCCACCCGCGCGGAGCGCCGCCGGGCCGCCGCCAGGAAGCCGGGCAAGCCCGGGTCGCCGGGGAAGCCCGCCAAGGGCCGGATACGCAGGCTGTTCACCTGGAAGAAGATGCTCGGCGCCTTCTTCACCGTCTGTCTGCTGGGCATCGGCTCCTTCATCGCGCTGTACATGATGGTGAGCATCCCCGAGGGCAACGCGCTCGCGCAGACGCAGAGCAACGTCTACAAGTACAGCGACGGCTCGCTGCTGGCCCGCAAGGGCACCGTCAACCGCGAGATCGTCGACCTCTCCAAAGTCCCGAAGGACGTCCAGCACACCTTCGTCGCCGCGGAGAACAAGACCTTCTACACCGACAACGGCATCGACCTCAGGGGCATGGCCCGCGGCCTCTACAACACGGCGCGCGGCCGCGGCACCCAGGGCGGATCGACGATCACCCAGCAGTACGTCAAGAACTACTACCTCGACCAGGACCAGACCGTCACCCGCAAGCTGAAGGAACTGGTCATCTCGCTGAAGGTGGACCGCGAGAAGTCCAAGGACGACATCCTCGCGGGCTACATCAACACCAGCTACTACGGCCGCGGCGCCTACGGCATCCAGGCCGCCGCCCAGGCCTACTACCGTGTCGACGCCGAGAAACTCTCGGTCCAGCAGGGCGCCTACCTGGCCGCGCTGCTCCAGGCGCCCAGCCAGTACGACTGGGCGGTGGCGGGGCCCATCGGCAAGAAGCTGGTGAAGGAACGCTGGAACTACGTCCTGAACAACATGGTCAAGCAGGGCTGGCTGGACAAGTCCAAGCGTGACGCCATGACGTTCCCGGTACCCAAGGCACCGAAGGCCGCGTCCGGTCTGGAGGGCCAGAAGGGCTACCTGGTCGAACTGGCCAACACCCAGCTGGAGAACCAGCTGATGAAGCAGCAGAACATCACCCGGTCCGAAGCGGAGGCCCTCGTCGTCGACCAGGGCTGGACGATCACCCTGAACATCGACCCGAAGAGGCAGGCGAAGCTGGAGGCGGCCGTCAAGAGCCAGCTCACCAGCAAGCTCGACGGCAAGAAGCGCAAGGTCGACAAGAACGTCCAGGCCGGCGCCGTCTCCGTCGACCCCAAGACCGGCAAGATCCTCGCCATGTACGGCGGCGTGGACTATTACAAGCACTACACCGACAACGCCACCCGCGCCGACTACCAGCCGGCGTCCACCTTCAAGCCGATCATCCTCGCCGCCGCGCTGGACCAGGACGCCAAGACGCAGGACGGCAAGGACATCAACGCCAACACCGTCTACGACGGCACCAGCGGCCGTGCGGTCAAGGGCAGCGACATCGCCTTCTCGCCGCCGAACGAGGACGACGCGAACTACGGCAACATCACCGTGCAGACGGCGATGAACAAGTCCGTCAACTCGGTGTTCGCGCAGATGGGTGTGGACGTCGGCATGAAGAACGTGCTGAAGACCGCCGACGACCTCGGCCTGGACACCGAGGGCCTCCAGGCGGTGCCCGCGATGACCCTGGGCAGCATGGGCGCGAGCCCGCTGGAGATGGCCTCGGTGTACGCCACCTTCGACAACCACGGTCAGAAGGTCACCCCGACGATCCTCGCGTCGGCGGAGAAGACCGGCCGGAAGGTGGACCTGCCGGACCCGATCGGCGAGCAGGTGATCAACCGTGAGGCGGCCGACCAGGTGACGTCGGTGCTGACCGGTGTGGTCGACGACGGTACGGCCAAGGTGTCGGTGGCCCAGAACCCGCTGCGCAAGGGCCAGCAGGTGGCCGGCAAGACCGGTACGTCCGACAACAACAAGTCGGCCTGGTTCACCGGCTACACGCCCGACCTGGTGACCTCGGTCGGCCTGTTCGGCGAGGACGCCAAGACCCACAACCAGGTGTCCCTGACCGGTGCCACCGGCCTGATCCCCGGCACCGGCCGTATCAACGGTGGCGGTTACCCGGCGCAGATCTGGGCGGCGTACACCTTCGGCGTCACGAAGAAGGCCAAGTTCGACCTGAACACCGAGCTGGGCGCGGCCGTCCAGCCGACGCAGTCGCCGACCCCCAGCTCGACCCCGTCCGAGACCCCCTCGCAGACCCCGAGCTCGACCCCGACGAAGTCCCCGACCCCGTCCCAGACCCCGTCCCAGACCCCGAGCTCGACCCCCACGAAGTCCCCCGCCCCGACCACCAGCGCCCCGTCGACCCCGGTGGAGACCCCGACAGGCGGCCCCACGAACAACCCGCTGGACCCGGGGGCCGGGGGATAGTCGGTAGCGAACGCCCCGCACCGGTGCTTCGTACGGTGCGGGCGCGTCGTGGCCGCTCGCGCAGCTCCCCGCGCCCCTTACGGCGCCCCGTAGGGGCGCGGGGCTGTATCTGATATGCGGCTCCGCCGCGTGGGCGCGACCAGCCCCCACCGGCCCGCAGCTCCCCGACCACCTCAAGCCCTACGGCGCTACCTGTTCAGCTCGAACCAGACGACCTTCCCGGTGCTGAGCCGGGTCGCTCCCCACCGTCGGGCCAGCCGGTTCACCAGGTACAGCCCCCGGCCGCCCTCGTCCGTCGCCCGGGCCTGCCGCAGGCGCGGCAGCTGGGGCACGTCGTCCCCCACCTCGCACCGCAGCACGTCGGTGCGCAGCAGCCGCAGCGTCACCGGCCGCGACGCGTACCGCACCGCGTTCGTGACGACCTCGCTGACCAGCAGCTCTACGGAGTCGGTGAGCTCCTCGAGCCCCCAGCGGGCCAGCGCCCTGCGCGCCAGCCGCCGGGCCCGGCCCGGCGCCGTGTCCTCCGGCTCCAGGAACCAGAACGCCACATCGCTCGGCGCGATCCCGTCGAACCGGGCCGCGAGCAGCGCGATGTCGTCGTCCCGGTCGCCCGGCCCGAGCATGTCGAGCACCTCGTCGCACAGCGCCTCCAGCGGCGGCGGGTGGTCCGGCCCCGTCAACTGCGCGGTCGCGGCGAGCTTCTCGCGCAGCTGCTCTATACCGGTCCACACGTCCCGCAGCCGGGACTCCACCAGGCCGTCGGTGTACAGCAGCAGCGTCGCCCCGGCCGGCGCGTCCAGCTCCACCGCCTCGAAGTCGACACCGCCGACGCCGATCGGCGCCCCGGCCGGCACCCGCAGCACCTCGGCGTGGCCGCCCAGGTGCAGCAGCACCGGCGGCGGATGGCCGGCGTTGGCGATGGTGATGCGGTGCGCCACCGGGTCGTAGACGGCGTACAGGCAGGTCGCCATGCGGTCGGTGCCCAGCCGCTGGGCCTGCTCGTCGAGGTGGTGCAGGACTTCCTGGGGCGGCAGGTCGAGGCCCGCCAGTGTCTGGGCGGTGGTGCGCAGCTGGCCCATGATGGCGGCCGACGTCATGGAGTGGCCCATGACGTCGCCGACGACCAGCGCCACCCGGCTGCCCGGCAGCGGGATGGCGTCGTACCAGTCGCCGCCGACGCGTGCGGTCTCGGCGGCCGGCAGGTAGCGGGACGCCAGCCGCACGCCCGTGGCGCTCGGCAGGTTCTCCGGCAGCATGGTCCGCTGCAACTCGTCGGCGATGTAGGCCTCCCGGCCGTACAGCACCGCCTTGTCGATGCCGAGCGCGCTGTGCGTGGCCAGCTGGGCGGCGACCAGCAGGTCGTCGGCCTCGAACGCCAGCCGCTCCGGGCGGCGCAGGAACAGCGCCGCGCCGATCACCCGGCGCCGGCCGCGCAGCGGGGCGAGGATCGCGTGCTGGGCGCCTGGGACGAGCGATTCGGCGCCCTCCCCGAGGAGTTCGGGGAGGGCGGCGCGGGCCGCGGGGGCGTCGGCGAAGACCGGTCGTACGCCCCGCAGCACCTCGTTGAGCGCGCCGCCCGGCCGTACCTCGCACAGCTCCGCGGTGAGCGCGGCCAGGCCGACGTCCGTCGGATCCGGCTCCGGGACCGGCACCGGCAGGAAGCCGCCCTCGGTGTCCCGCTCCTCCGGGATCCGGTCGGTGCGGCGCAGCCGCAGCACCACCGGGCCGACGGGCCGCTCGTCGCCGACCGGCAGCGGGTCGCGCAGGTAGACCAGGATCGCGTCGGAGAAGGTCGGCACGGTCGCCCGGCACAGCCCCATCACGATCTCGTCCAGGTCGATGCCCCGGGCGATCCTCCGGGTCGCGGCGCCCACGAAGCGCAGCCGGTCGCCGTCGCGCCGCATCGGCATCGGCCGACCCGGCGGCAGACCGCGTCCGGTGCGGCGCTCCTGGGTGCCCACCGTCCGTTCCGGCTCGGCGCCGGGCTGCGGCGGGATGCCCTCCGGGGTGGGGCGCGGCCGGTGCGGATCGGGCTCAGCGCTGGTGGGCTGGGCGTGCTCGGGGCCGTTGACGGAGTGCTCCTTGGACGTGCTGGTACCGGGACCGGAGGGCGTCTCGCCCGCGCGGGCCTGTGCGGGTAAGGCGGTGCCGCCGCGCGGACAGGGCTGCGGTTGCGGCTGGGTCTGTACCTGCGGCTGTGACTGGGGTTGCGGGGAACGCATGAGTGCCCCGCGGGCCTCCGCGGGGTCGGCGCCCGGCTGTGGGCGCTCGTAGGAGGTGGGGTGCTCCGTCACGCGTGTCGAATCCGTCCGTCCGGGGCTGCGCGCCGGGCGCGCAGGTGGTCCCGCCGAAGTCCCGATACCCGGATTACGTGTCCCAGGAACGGAATTTCGGCGTGGCTGGAGGCTGTTCCCGTGCCACCGGCGAACGATCTGCGGCCCGCGCACCGCTCGCCGGTGTTGCCCTCGTACCCCTCGCTCACGTCCTGCCGCCCCTTCGGTGACGTTCGGTCAAGCCCGGCGCATGCTCCGGGAGTTGTGCGCACGCTTCCTTGCGGAGGACGATCCTACGGTTGTGGACCGGGGGCGTATCAAGGGTCTCACGAGGAGACGTGCGCGGGCGTACGGTCCCAGTCCTCCGGCAGCGACGGTACTCCCCAGGACGGGTCCGGGCGCCAGTGCTGCCAGCCGTCCGAGAAAGGCGCCTCCCAGGCCTCGACGGCGGCCACCGCGGCCAGGCCCGCCGTCCGCACCGCCGCGGCCGTCCCCGTGTCCATCAGCCCGTCCCGCTGGGCCTGCGCGAACTCGTCCTCGTCGAGCCAGTACCAACGACGGTCCGGGTGCACGGAGATGTCCAGGAAGTGGTCCTCCGAGTCCACTCCGCCGCCCCAGCGGACCAGCGGGTGCTCAAGGTTGACGTACCAGTTCTTGAACCGCCAGCCCGGCTCCCAGAACAGCCACACCGACCAGGGCTGACCGGGCCGGGCCAGCTTCAGCACGCCCGTGCCGCGCCAGTGGCCGCGGGTGACGGACCGGGGCTTGGTGTAGCGGGACTCCAGCGGCTCCTCGCCGACCGACGAGCCGTCGGCGAGCACGGGCCTGACGCACTCGGTGCCGGGGGCCAGCCAGACGGCCAGCAGCTCCTCGTCGTCCCGGACGACGGTGACGGGGCGCGCGATGTGGAAGCCGTCCCCGGCGTTCTCCCGGTAGCGCCACAGGATCTGGCTCCCCGGTGTCCAGAAACCGGCCCCGTCACCGGTCGTACCGCCCGTCTCCCCGCGCATCACGCGTCTCATCGCTCCACCGTCTGCCATGCACAGATATTAGGTGCCACAGGCATACGACGCTGCGGCGGACGTCACGGTTCTGGCCGGCGGCGCGAAACGTTCGCGGGCGGTCACGGCCGCGTCATCCGCAGGACATCCAGCGCCTCGTCGAGCTGCCCGACGGTCAGATCGCCCCGCTCGACGTACCCGCCCTCCAGGACCACCTGACGGATCGTCTTCCGCTCGGCCAGCGCCTTCTTGGCGACCTTGGCGGCCTCCTCGTACCCGATGTACTTGTTGAGCGGCGTGACCACGGACGGCGACGACTCGGCGTACTCCCGCGCCCGCTCCCGGTGCGCGGTGATCCCGTCCACGGTCCGGTCGGCGAGCAGCCGCGAGACGTTGGCGAGCAGCCGGACGGACTCCAGCACGTTCTTCCCGATGACCGGCAGCATCACGTTGAGCTCGAAGTTCCCGGCCGCGCCTGCCACCGCGATGGTCTGGTCGTTCCCGATCACCTGTGCGGCCACCATCAGCACGGCCTCGGGGATGACCGGGTTGACCTTCCCGGGCATGATCGAGGACCCCGGCTGGAGATCCGGCAGCGCGATCTCGGCGAGCCCGGTCCGCGGTCCCGAGGACATCCACCGCAGATCGTTGGCGATCTTCGTCAGCCCGACCGCGATGGTCCGCAGCTGCCCGCTGGTCTCCACGATCCCGTCCCGGGCGCCCTGCGCCTCGAAGTGGTCGCGTGCCTCCGTGAACGGCAGCCCGGTGACCCGGGAGACCTCCTCGATCACGGCGGCGGAGAACCCGGGCGGGGTGTTGATCCCGGTCCCGACGGCCGTCCCGCCGAGCGGCAGCTCCGCGAGCCGGGGCAGCGAGGCCCGCAGCCGCTCGACGCCGTACCGCACCTGCGCCGCGTACCCGCCGAACTCCTGCCCGAGCGTCACCGGCGTGGCGTCCATCAGATGCGTCCGCCCCGACTTCACGACGTCGGCGAACTCCTCGGACTTGCGGGTGAGGGCCGCGGCGAGGTGTTCGAGGGCGGGGATCAGGTCGCGGGTGACAGCGGCGGTGGCGGCGATGTGGATGGAGGAGGGAAAGACGTCGTTGGACGACTGCGAGGCGTTCACGTGGTCGTTGGGGTGGACGTCCCGCCCGAGCCGCTCGGTCGCCAGCGTCGCGACGACCTCGTTGGTGTTCATGTTCGACGAGGTGCCGGACCCGGTCTGGAACACGTCGACGGGGAAGTGCTCGTCCCAGT
Organism: Streptomyces sp. NPDC086519; assembly: GCF_040686075.1. NCBI lineage: Bacteria > Bacillati > Actinomycetota > Actinomycetes > Kitasatosporales > Streptomycetaceae > Streptomyces > Streptomyces sp. NPDC086519. The sequence goes on along the minus strand of NZ_JBFBJL010000062.1, from coordinate 1,286 downwards.
CGCCCCGGGCCACCTCCTCGGCCGCCTCCTGGATCGCCTGGGCGATGTCCTTGTCGACCACCCCCAGCTCGGCGTTCACCTTGGCGGCCGCGCCCTTGATCCGGGCCAGCGCCTCGATGTGCGCGCGCTCGATCCGCTGCCCGGAGACGGGGAAGTTCTCGACGGCCCGCTGCGTCTGGGCCCGCCACTTGGCGTGGGCGGGGACCCGGACCTCGCCCATGGAGTCGTGTTCGATGCGGTAGTCGCTCATGTCGTTGTCAGCGATCGGGGAGCGGTGGTTGTTCCGCACGCCTGCTGCATTGGCACCACCGACGTCACCGGGACGGGGGACCGCACCCCCGGCCACCGAGCCGGACATCACGGATAAATGTGACTATCAGTCGAACCCAAGGTGACAAGGCGACTCCCGCCGTCACCACGGCCGGCAGGAGGGCCAATCGATGAACTTCACTCCAAAGGGCGTACTCGGCGCCGTCGCGGCGGTCTCCATAGGTGCGACGACCCTGCTGGGCGCGGCAACCGGCACCGCCGTCGCGGCCGGCCGCGCCCACTGCGACCGCGCCGAACGGCCCGTCTTCAGCGGCGACCCCAGCCGCAACATGACCGCCCACGGGTGCAGCGTGCCGTCCGGCGAACGCCGCTGGTACCGCGTCGAGATCGACGACCTCATCCAGCCCCTGCACAGGACGGAGTACCTGAACGGCCCGGTGGAACGGACCGAGAAACTGCACAACAGAACCATCAGGTGCATGGGCTACATCGCCCACGGAGACACCCTGAACTGGTTCGGCTGCATCCCCCACTGACGACCCGGCACCACATCACACCCCGCCCGGCGCCCGGCATCTCCATCGGCCCGTCGGGTGTGGGAGGTGGAGGCCGGTCAGCACTCTTCCATCGGCCCGTCGGGTGTCTTGGGGCGAGGGCCGGTCTGCACCCCCCGCTCGCCCGTCCGGCCTTCTAGGACGAGGGCCGGTCCGTACCTCTCCCCTCAGCCCGTCCGGTGCTGAAGGACGAGGGCCGGTCCGTACCTCTCCCCTCGGCCCGTCCGGTGCTGAAGGACGAGGGCCGGTCCGTACCTCTCCCCTCAGCCCGTCCGGTGCTGAAGGACGAAGGTCGGCCCGCACCTCTCCCCTCGGCCCGTCCGGCGCTGAAGGACGAGGGCCGGTCCGCACCCCCGCCCACCAGGGTGCGGGTCGTCTCGACCTTCCCGAAGAGGAAGGACGTGAAGGCTTCGGTGAGGACGGACAGCGGGTCCCTCATCAGCGCATCAGCCTCTACCTTCG
>NZ_JBFBJL010000061.1:0-55460 GCF_040686075.1 Streptomyces sp. NPDC086519 | reverse complement strand
CAGCGGGATGACGTCGAACCAGTCGCCGCCGACCGCCTTTGCGGGGAGGTAACGGGACGCGACCTCCACGGCGTTCTGTTCGGGCAGCGTGTGGGCGACGGGCAGGTACACCGGCTGCCACATGGCGGACCTGACCCGCTTCTCGACGGAGTCGTCGACGGTCGTGCCGGCCACCCCGTCGGCGGCCGCGGCCCGGGCCACCGCCACGGCGACCGCCACCGAGGTCTCGCGCAACTGGTCGGTGAGGGGCAGGATCGGCGCGCCGGGGCCGTCGGCGTCCGTCTGCCCGGCGACGGCGTGCGCGGCGACGACCAGCATGCCGTCGGTGATCCGGGTGGCCCGGGCGACGATCGCGCCGAGGCCCAGGCCGGGGAAGACCAGCGCGTTGTTGGCCTGCCCGATCAGGTACCTGACCCCGTCCTGCTCGACCGGCCGGAACGGGCTGCCGGTGGCGATCAGGGCGCGACCGTCGGTCCACGCCAGCAGGTCGGCGGGGACCGCCTCGGCCAGGTCCGTCGGGTTGGACATCGGCAGGATGATCGGGCGCTCGGCGTGGGCGGCCATCGCACGGACGATCTCCTCGGTGAAGGAGCCGCCCTGTCCGGAGGTGCCGATCAGCACCGTCGGCCGGACCCGCGCGACGACCTCGGCCAGTGCGATGCCGCCCACCGTCTCGTCCCGCTGCCAGCCGGCGACCTCGGCGGCCGGGCGGGCGTAGCGGACCTGGAAGTCGCGCAGGTCCCGCTGCCCCTCGGTGAGCAGGCCGTGGCGGTCGACGCCGAAGATGCGGGCGGTGGCCTGCTCGGCGGTCAGCCCGTCGGCGACCATGGCGTCCCGCAACTGGTCGGCGACGCCGATGCCGGCGGTGCCCGCGCCGAAGACCACGACCCGGTGGTCGCGCAGCGGGACCCCGCTGGCCTTCACTCCGGAGAGCACGGCGGCGAGGTTGACGGCGCCGGTGCCCTGGATGTCGTCGTTGAAGGTGAACTCGGTCGGGCGGTAACGCTCCAGGATGCGGCGGGCGTTGGCGGGACCGAAGTCCTCCCAGTGCAGCAGGGCGTTCGGGAAGAGCCGGCGGGCGGTGGTGACGTAGGCGTCGATGAAGGCGTCGTACGTCTCCCGGTCCACGCGCGGGTGCCGGTTGCCGAGGTAGAGCGGGTTGTCGAGGAGCTCCTGACGGTTGGTGCCCACGTCCAGCATGACCGCCAGGGTGCGGTCCGGGTCGATGCCGGCGGCGGCGGTGTAGACGGCGAGCTTGCCCACCGAGATGTCGATGCCGCCCACGCCCCAGTCGCCGATGCCGAGGATCGCCTCGCCGTCCGTGGCGACGATCAGGTCCACGTCGTCCGGTCCGAGGCCGGCGGCCGCGAGCGCGCCCTCGATCTCCTCCGGGGCGTGCACCGACAGGTACACACCGGCCGGGCGCCGGTACTCGTTGCTGTAGCGCTGGATCGCCTTGCCGACGGTCGGGGTGTAGACGATGGGCAGCATCTCGTCGAGGTGGTCGCAGAGCAGGCGGTAGAAGAGCACCTCGTTGCGGTCGTGCAGCGCGGTGAGGTTGACGTTCTTGGCCAGGTCGGTCGGCTGCGCCGCGTACTGCTGGTACGCCCGCTCGGCCTGCTGTTCCAGGGTCAGCACGGCCGGCGGCACCAGGCCCACCAGGCCCAGCATCCGCCGTTCCTCGGGAGTGAAGGCGGTGCCCCGGTTGAGGCGGGGCTGGGAGAGCACGGCACGGCCGCGGGCGGTGGTCTGGATGCGCCTTCCGGCGGCATTCCACTTGGTCGTCATGTTCGGCTCCTTGCCGTTTCCGTATCGCTTCCAGGATCGCGTCCGGGCCGCTCCCAGTCGCTTCCGGCCGGCTGCGGGCCGCTTTGAGGTGCTTCCTGACCGGACGCGTGACGCCTGCGACCCTTGGCCGACGGGCATGCGTGCGTCCAATGGCTGGAGACCTGGAAACCAGGAGACCTGGAAACCAGGAGACCTGGAAAGCTGGAAAGAGGATGATCCATCAGCTGCGCGCATGAGTCCCGCGACACCTGGCTGTTTCACGGATTCCCGGTGGTGTATCAGGACTCCTCTGCGGCCCGCGTCGCCGTCACCCTCCTGCCGCCGTCGCCGTCGCCGTCGCCCGGCGCGCCTCAGGCCGCCGGCCGGATCAGTCCCGACTCGTAGGCGAAGGTCACCGCCTGCACCCGGGCCCGGGCGCCGATCTTCGTGAGGACGTTGCTGACATGGGTCTTCACGGTGGTCGGGGCGATGGACAGCCACTGCGCGATCTCGGCGTTGGTCCAGCCGGCCGCCACGGCGATGAGGACGTCGCGCTCGCGGCCGGTGAGGGCGCCGGGCCCCGAGGCGCGGGGGAGGGGGCGGACGGTGTGCTGCTGGCGGACGGCGTCGATGAGCGCGCGGGTCAGCCCGGGCGTGATGACGGCGTCGCCGGCCGCGACCACCCGGATGGCCGCGGTCAGTTCGGCCGGGTCGGCGTCGTTGAGCAGGAAGCCGCCGGCACCCGCTCGCAGGGCCGCCCAGGCGTCCGCCTCCCGCTCGGCCGCGGTCAGCATCAGGACCCGGGAGGCGGCCGCCGCCTCGCCGCTGAAGCCGGGAGCGGGAGCGGGGGCGGGGGCGGGGGCGGGGGTGCGGGTCCGGGCGGCCGGGCGGGCGATGCGCCGGATGGTGTCGAGGGCGTCCGCCCCGGACAGTCCGCTGTCCATGAGGACGACGTCGGGGCGGAGCGCGGCGCTCGCACGGATCGCCTCGTCCCCGTCCGCCGCCTCCCCGACGACCGTCAGGCCGGGCTCGGCGGTGAGGAGCATACGCAGGGCGAGGCGTTGGAGGGATTGGTCGTTGACGACGAGTACGGAGACCATGCCTGTCTTCTCCATGCGAGGTCCGTTCCGTGAACGAAACAGTTTCGTTCACATGCTACGCCTGGAACCGCCGCGCCGGGAGAGGGGGGCGACCCGACGTCCATGAGGACCACACCGGGCCGCGGTTCGGCGGCGAGCCGCACGGCCTGCGCGCCGTGGTCAAGGTCCCGCGTGGTCGTGGCCGGGCGGTGGAGCGGGACCGGGACATCTGGGCGCCGGCCTACTTGAGGGCGGCGCGTGCGATTCGCTCGGCGACCGGGTTCGTGTCCTCGCCCTTCGCGTCGGTGGCGTTGACGGAGTAGACGAGGGTTCGGCTCAGGTCCCGGGTGCCGGCGATGACGGCGCTGTAGCCGTACCGGGAGCCCGACTTGACCCAGTACACCCGGCCCTCGTACGCGAAGCGCTGAAGCCCGGCGCTGTAGGTGGCGCCCTCGATGCCCGCCGGTACCGTGAACATCTCCTCCAGCAGCGGTCCCGGCGGCACGATCCGTCCCCGGAAGAGGGAGGTGAGCAGCCGCTCCAGATCGGCTGTCGTGGAGATCATGTCGCCTGCCGCGAACCGGTCCGTCTGGTTCCACTCGGTGACGTCCACGAACTCCGTCGTCCCGTCGGCCTTCGTCACCTTCTGGTAGCCGTGGTTGTGCGGGCCGCTGATCCGCGGGTCGGTGCCGGGGAAACAGGTGTCCCGCATCCCGGCCGGGCGGAGGACCAGCCGCTCGGCCACCGAGGCGTACGACCGCCCGGTCACCTTCTCGATCAGCAGCCCGAGCACGGTGTAGTTGATGTTGAGGTAGTCCTGCTGCGTCCCCGGCGCGAACTCGGGTCCCTTTGCCACCGCCGACCGCACGACCTGCTCCGGGGTGAGCGTGTCGAAGCGGTGTGCGTACTGCGCCTCGAAGGAGTCGCCCCAGCCGTCGCCCGCCCGGATGCCGCTGGTGTGGTTCAGCAACTCCCTTACGGAGATGGGTCGGAAGGCCCGGGTGAACAGGCCCGGGAGGTAGTGCTGGACGGGCGTGTCGAGGTCGACGCGGTGCTGTGCCGCCAGTTTCAGCACGACCGCCGCCGTCACCACCTTGGTCGTCGAACCGGCCCGGAAACGGGCGTCCGGGTCCGCCGCCCGGCCGCTCGCCAGGTCGTGCACGCCCGCGCTGCCCCGCCAGGCGCCGTCGGTGCCGCCCACCCGGACCAGCGCGGCGGTGGCGTCCGCGTCCGGCAGTCCGGCGATCGCGGCACGCAGCGCCTCGGCGTCCGGGCCGACATAGGCCGGTACAGCGGCGGGGGTGGCAGCTGGGGCTGGGGTCGGGGCTGCGGCGAAGGCGGGCGCGGCCAGCGGCCCGGCGGCGAGGGCCAAGGCGAGGGAGGCGGCGAGGGCGGTGCTCCGGGGGTGGGCACGCATGCGTGAGCTCCAGAGGAGGGGAGGGGAAGGGACCCGGACATCCTCCGGGGACACGGCGGCCGGCCGGATCGTCGGCGAGGAGGGCGTGCGCCCCTGAGGTGTCCCCCAGCAACTACCGCTGAACACAGGGGATTTGACGGGGATCATCCCTAGGGGCCGACTGCCGGCGGGCGGTGTTGGATCTCCGGGCTCAGCAGATGCGGGAGAACGAGTACCACTGCTCCTGCTGCGTGGACGGCCGCGTGACGTTTCGCGGTGCACGAGCGGGGGCCGACCACGGGGTGCGCGTCTTCCCGTCGTCATGGGACGCGGTGGAGAAGGACGTGCTGTACGGGCCTGCGCAGGGGTCGATTCGGCAGGGGCTGGTGCGGGACGACGGGACGGACTCGGCGCCCGGGCCGCGGTGCGTGACGCGGAAGACGCCGAGTGATCCGGCGACGGTGCCTCAGAAGCCGGTCGCGACGCCACGCACGGCGTTGAGCGCGTCCACCCTGTTGGTGGTGATCGAGTCGACGCCCAGGTCCAGCAGACGGCGCAACGAGCGCCGGGTGTCCGGGGTCCAGCACGAGACGAGACAGCCACTGCGGTGGACGTGTTCGGCCAGTGCGCGGTCGAGCAGGGTGAAGCGGTAGTTGAGGTAGCGGGGGCGGATCGCTTCCAGGAGCGCGGGGCGGGTCGGCGCCAGGGTCGTGCGGGTCAGCGCGATCTCGGCGGACCGGTCGGCCGCCCGGACCGCCAGCATCGCGACGGCGTCCCCCGTGTAGTAGACGCGGTCCGTCGCGTCGCACTCCCGGGCCACCGCCACGATCCTCGCCACCGCCCGCTCGCTCGGGTCCCCGGGCAGGTCGATCATCACCCGGCTGCCCTCGGTCGCCGCCAGCGCCTCGGCGAGGGTCGGGACACCGCCCGCGGTGAGGCCGCGCACCTCGTCCGCCGACAGGGCGCTCAGCGGGCGGTCGTGTTCCCACAACCGCTTGAGGGTGCCGTCGTGGAGGAGGACGGGAACGCCGTCGCGGGTGAGCCGGACGTCGATCTCCACCGCGTCCGCGCCCCGGCGGAGCGCGGAACGCAGGGAGTCGAGGGTGTTCTCGCGGAAGCGATAGGGGTCGCCGCGGTGGGCCACGGCGGTCACGGTCTGCATGAGCCCATGGTCTCAGGGCTCCGCGGGGGCCGTCAGGGGGCGAGCCACGCCTTCGTGTACGCGTCGATCTCGGCCGAGATCCTCGTCTTGCCCGACAGGTCCAGGAAGGACGCCTCCACCGCGTTCTTCGCGAGGTCCGCGAGGCCGCGCTCGTCGAGGCCGAGGAGGCGGGCGGCGACGGCGTACTCGTTGTTGAGGTCGGTGCCGAACATCGGCGGGTCGTCGGAGTTGACCGTGACCAGGACACCGGCGTCCACGAAGTCCTTGATCGGGTGCTCTTCGAGGGTGCGGACCGCGCGGGTGGCGATGTTGGAGGTCGGGCACACCTCCAGCGCGATGCGGTGCTCGGCGAGGTGGGCGAGCAGCTCCGGGTCCTGCGCGGAGCTGGTGCCGTGCCCGATCCGCTCGGCGCGCAGGTGGGTCAGCGCGTCCCAGACCGTGCCGGGGCCGGTGGTCTCGCCCGCGTGCGGAACGGAGCGCAGGCCGGCCGCGATCGCCTGGTCGAAGTACGGCTTGAACTGCGGCCGGGGCACCCCGATCTCGGGGCCGCCGAGACCGAAGGAGACCAGGCCCTCCGGGCGGATCCGGTCGTCGGTCGCCAGCCGTGCCGTCTCCTCGGCGGACTCCAGACCCGCCTCGCCGGGGATGTCGAAGCACCAGCGCAGCACGGTGCCGAACTCGGCCTCCGCCGCCTTGCGCGCGTCCTCGATCGCGTCCATGAACGCCCGCGCGTCGATGCCGCGCCGGGTGGACGAGAACGGGGTGATCGTCAGTTCGGCGTAGCGCACCTGCTGGCGGGCCAGATCGCGGGCCACCTCGTAGGTGAGCAGCCGTACGTCCTCGGGCGTGCGGATCAGGTCGACCACCGACAGGTAGACCTCGATGAAGTGGGCGAAGTCCGTGAACGTGAAGTAGTCGGCCAGCGCCTCGGGGTCGGTCGGGACCTTGGAGTCGGGGTGCCGGGCGGCCAGTTCCGACACGATGCGCGGGGAGGCGGAGCCGACGTGGTGGACGTGCAGTTCGGCCTTGGGCAGTCCGGCGATGAAGGCGTGCACGTCGCGCAGCGCGGCGGGGTCGGTGTGGCGGTCGGTCAAGGGTTCCTCCCCGGAACGGCGCGGGCCGCCTGCGGCGGGGTACGGCCGCGGGGCCCTGCGCGGTGATCGGCTGATCGGTGATCCGGGGTCATCGTAGGCCGGGCCGGGGGCCGGTGTGGGGCCGGGCCGTAACATGACGGCGGCATGCGCGCGGGAGAGGGGACATCGCGAGATGGCTGACGAGGCGCCGAAGGCTCCGAAGGTACGGCTGGACAAGGGGGAGGGCGCCGGGGCGCAGGAGCCGGGGCCGGTGTCGGTGCCGCCGGGGGTTCACGACGAGCGGACGGCCGCGGCGATACCGGGGCCGGACGCCTCCGCGACCACGCCGCCGCAGGGCTGGGCCAACCCCTTCGCGGCGCCCTCCCCGCCGCGGCCGGCCCCGCGGACGAACCCCTTCGCGGCACCGGATCCCGCCGCGCCGTCGCCCAACCCCTACGCCCCTCCCGCGGCGCAGCAGCCGCCCAGTGCGGCGGTGCCGCCACCGCCGATCGCCCCGAACGGGCCGGGGCCCCTCCCGTACGGCCATCCCGGCGCCCCTGGTCCCGGCGGCGCTCCGGTGCCGGGGTACGGCTATCCCGGCCAGCCGCTTCCGCCGTACCCGGGCGGGCCCGGGGGCTACGGCGGCTGGCCCGGGATGCAGCCGATGCCCGACAACGGGCTGGGGACGGCCGCCATGGTGACGGGGATCATCAGTGCGGTCGGGTTCTGCCTGGCGCCGGTCGCGCTGGTGATGGGGGTGCTGGCGATCGTGCTCGGATCGATCGGGCGGGCCCGGGTCACCCGAGGTCAGGCCACGAACGGCGGGCAGGCGCTGGCCGGGATCATCTGCGGGTCGGCGGGGCTGGTGCTCGCCGGTGCGTTCATCACCTTGATCGTGGTGGCGGGAAGCCAGGGGACCCCCTAGCGGCCGTTGTCCGGCTGCCGATGGCGGGGCTGCTCGCGCCCACGCGGCGGAGCCGCATGTCGACAGCCCCGCGCCCCTCGGGGGCAGGGCCGGTTCCGTCGGGCTGAATCCACGCGCCTCTCTCAGGCGGAACCGGTCCCCTTGGCCGCCAGGCGCTCCCGCGCCTCCATCAACGCGAACCCCAGCAGGTTCAGCCCCCTCCACCTGCCCGGATCCGCCGCCCCCGCGTCCGTCGCCGTCAGGCCGATGCCCCATATCCGGTCCACCGGGCTCGCCTCCACCAGGACCCGGTCGCCGGTGCCCAGCAGGAAGTCCCGCAGCCCGGTGTCGGCGGCGAACTTGTGCACGCTGCCCTCGGTCACGAGCCCGAAGCGCTCCCGCCGCCATGTCTCCTCGTCGAAGCCGCGGACCAGCCGGCCCGCCTTCTTCGCCTCCGCGGGGTGCTTCGCCGCCAGGACCGCGCGCTCCGCCTCCGCGTCCCCGAAGAGCCGGGCCTTCCCCGCCATCATCCAGTGCTCGGCGGTCGCGTACTCCACACCGTCGACCACGAAGCGCGACGGCCACCACTGGCTCAGGCAGCTCGCCGACACCCGCCCGTCCGGCCTCGGCCGGTGTCCCCAGAAGTGCAGGTACCTGATCCTGGCCCCCGCCTGGACCGCCCTCATCAGGGCCTCCGCAGAATCGATCTCCGCCATGCACGCCAGTCTGGCAGGCACCACTGACACTCCGTCCTGCCTTTTCGGTGTCGGCTCGACACCTGGTTGACAGATTCCGTCGCTTAACCAAAAGGCAACAACGGAATCACTTGTTGCACTCCTTCTGCTCTGTCAGGATCGGCAGTCAAATCCAGCTGGAGCTACGCCACCCGCCCCTCGGGGCGGGGTGACGGCGGAGGAGAAGCGACATGGACAACCCGGGCACAGCCACCCCGGAGACCTTCCCCGCGCAGGAGCGGCTCGCCGGCGGCGCGCAGTACATCGCGGGACGGTTCGCCAAGGGCACGTCGGGCCGTACCCACGCCGTCGTCGACCCGGCCACCGGCATGGACGTGTACACGTACGAGCTGGCCGGTACCGAGGACGTCGACCGGGCCGTCGCCGCCGCCCGGGACGCCTTCCCCGGCTGGGCCGCCACCACCCCCGGCGAGCGGTCCGACGCGCTGCACCGGTTCGCCGCCGTGCTCGCCGACCGCGCCGAGGAATTCGCCCGTGCCGAGTCCCTCCAGTGCGGCAAGCCGCTGAAGCTCACGCGCGAGTTCGACGTACCGGGGACCATCGACAACACCGCGTTCTTCGCGGGGGCGGCCCGGCATCTGCAGGGGCAGGCCGCCGCCGAGTACTCCGGTGACCACACGTCGTACATCCGCCGGGAGCCGATCGGTGTCGTCGGGTCGATCGCGCCCTGGAACTATCCGCTCCAGATGGCCGCCTGGAAGATCCTCCCGGCGATCGCCGCCGGCAACACCATCGTGCTGAAGCCGGCCGAGCTGACCCCGCTCACCTCGCTTCTCTTCGCCGAGGCGGCCACCCTCGCCGGTATCCCCGACGGGGTCGTCAACGTCGTCACCGGGACGGGGAAGGAGGCCGGTGAGCACCTCGTCGGGCACCCCGACGTCGCCATGACCTCCTTCACCGGCTCCACCGGTGTCGGCAAGCGGGTCGCCGAGGTCGCGACCGCGACCGTCAAGCGGCTGCACCTGGAGCTCGGCGGCAAGGCTCCCTTCGTGGTGTTCGACGACGCCGACCTGGAGGCGGCCGTGCACGGGGCCGTGGCCGGGGCGCTCATCAACACCGGGCAGGACTGCACCGCCGCCACGCGCGCTTACGTGCAGCGGCCGCTCTACGAGGCCTTCGTGGAGCGGACGGCGGCGCTGATGGAGACCGTGCGGCTCGGGGATCCGTTCGCTCCCGGTACCGACCTCGGGCCGCTGATCTCGCACACCCAGCGGGACCGGGTCGCCGGGTTCGTGGAGCGGGCGCGCGGCTACGCGCGCGTGGTGACCGGCGGTGAGGCGCCGCAGGGGGAGCTGAAGAGCGGCGCCTACTACCGGCCCACCCTGATCGCCGACGCGCCGCAGGACAGCGAGATCGTCCAGTCCGAGATCTTCGGTCCGGTGCTGGTCGTCCTGCCGTTCGACAGTGATGATGAGGGCATCCGGCTGGCCAACGACACCCCCTACGGTCTGGCCGCCTCGGCGTGGACCACCGGCGTCTACCGGGCGAACCGGGCGACCCGCGAGATCAAGGCGGGGTGCGTGTGGGTCAACGACCACATTCCGATCATCAGCGAGATGCCGCACGGCGGCTACAAGGCGTCCGGCTTCGGCAAGGACATGTCGGTGTATTCGTTCGAGGAGTACACCCAGGTCAAGCACGTTATGTTCGACAATACGGCGGTGTCGCGGAAGGACTGGCACCGCACGATCTTCGGGGACCGATAGTCACCTCTTCGGCCGTTCGTCACGGCCCCCTTCCCGAAAGGGCAGCAAGCGTATGAGGCAGTACGAGCCCGACCGCCCGACCCCGGTCGAAGTGGCCGCCATGCGGCGCAGTCTCCGCTCCGGCCGGGCCGCCCTGGCCCGCCGGTCGTTCCTGGGCGGCGCGCTCGCGGTGGGCGGCGTCGGGGCGCTGAGCGCCTGCGGCATCCCCGCGGCCGGCAAGTCCCAGGGCGGGGTCTCCGCCGACGACCACTCGGCCACGGAGAAGGTCGTCAACTTCTCCAACTGGCCGGAGTACATCGACGTCGACGACAGCGGGAAGAACCATCCCACCCTGGACGCGTTCCGCAAGCGGACCGGCATCACGGTCAAGTACACCGAGGACATCAACGACAACGACGAGTTCTTCGGCAAGATCCAGCCGCAGCTCGCCGCCGGCCAGGACACCGGCCGGGACCTGATCGTCCTCACCGACTGGCTGGCCGCCCGCATGATCCGGCTCGGCTACGTCCAGAAGCTGGACGCGTCGAACCTGCCGCACGCCTTCGCCAACCTGTCGGACCAGTTCCGCAGCCCCGACTGGGACCCGGGCCGGGCGTACTCCTACCCCTGGCAGGGCATCTCGACGGTCGTCGCCTTCAACAAGAAGGCGCTGAACGGCGTCGAGGTGAAGTCGGTCTCCGACCTGCTCGACAACCCCGCCCTCAAGGGCCGGGTCGGCCTGCTGACCGAGATGCGCGACACCATCGGCATGACCATGCTCGACATGGGCATCGACCCCGCGAAGTTCACCAACGACAACTACGACTCGGTCATCGCCCGCCTGCAGAAGGCCGTCGACAAGGGCCAGATCCGCCGCTTCACCGGCAACGACTACACCTCGGACCTCAGCAAGGGCGACCTGGCCGCCTGTGTCGCCTGGGCCGGTGACATCGTCCAGCTCCAGGCGGACAACCCGGACGTCTCCTACGTCATCCCGGCCAGCGGCTACATGACGTCGACCGACAACATGCTGATCCCGAACAAGGCGCGCCACAAGACGAACGCCGAGCGGCTCATCGACTACTACTACGAGCCCGGGCCGGCCGCCGAACTCGCCGCGTACATCAACTACGTGAGCCCGGTCGCGGACGTGAAGCCGTACCTTGCCAAGATCGACAAGTCGGCGGCCGGCAACCCGCTGATCGTTCCCGACAAGGCCATGCAGGCCAGGTCCCACGCCTTCCGCTCGCTGAGCTCGAAGGAAGAGACGGCCTACCAGCAGAAGTTCGCGAAGCTCACAGGGGCGTGACGACACCATGACGACAGACAGCAGCGGCGACGTCCGCCTCACCGGCATCGGCAAGACCTACGACAACGGCTTCACCGCCGTCCAGCCCATGGACCTGACCGTGCCGCAGGGCTCCTTCTTCGCCCTCCTCGGCGCCTCCGGCTGCGGCAAGACCACCACCCTGCGCATGATCGCGGGGCTGGAGGAGCCGACCAGCGGCACCGTGCACCTCGGCGACCAGGACGTGACCCATCTGCCGCCGTACAAGAGGCCGGTGAACACGGTCTTCCAGTCGTACGCCCTCTTCCCGCACCTCGACATCTTCGAGAACGTCGCCTTCGGTCTGCGCCGGCGCGGCATCAAGAGCGTGAAGAAGCAGGTCGAGGACATGCTGGAGCTGGTCCAGCTCGGCGAGCAGGCGCGCAAGAAACCGCACCAGCTCTCCGGCGGCCAGCAGCAGCGGGTCGCGGTGGCACGGGCACTCATCAACCACCCCAAGGTGCTCCTCCTGGACGAGCCGCTCGGCGCCCTCGACCTCAAGCTGCGCCGTCAGATGCAGCTGGAGCTCAAGCGGATCCAGACCGAGGTCGGCATCACCTTCATCCACGTCACGCACGACCAGGAGGAGGCCATGACCATGGCCGACACGGTCGCCGTGATGAACGCGGGGCGCGTCGAGCAGCTCGGCTCGCCGGCCGATCTCTACGAGAACCCGAACACCACCTTCGTGGCCAACTTCCTCGGCACCTCGAACCTGATCGAGGCCGAGGTCGACACGAAGAACGGGGACGACATCGTCCTGAAGGCCGGCGGCGGGAAGCTGGTGCTGCCCGAGGCACGATGTTCGGCGCCGACCACGACCGGCGGCAAGGTGCTGGTCGGGATCCGGCCCGAGAAGATCTCCCTCAGCCACGCGGACGACGCGGGATCGGTGCCCGAGGGCCGCAACCGGATCACCGGCAAGGTCGTCGACGCCAGTTTCATCGGTGTCTCCACGCAGTACGTCATCGACAGCCCGGTCTGCGACGAATTCGCGGTGTACGTGCAGAACGTCGAACGCGACGGCCGGCTCGTGCCGGGCGCCGACGTCGTCCTGCACTGGAGCCCGGCCCACACCTTCGGCCTCGACGCCGCCCAGGACATCGACGCCGGCACCGAGGAGGAGGCCGCCTGATGGCCACGCTCTCCGAGGCGCCCCCGCCCCTGGCGCCCGCCGAACCCGAGACGGCGAAGCCCCCGCGCAAGCGCGGCAGGTGGACTCCCTACTGGCTGCTGCTGCCCGGCATCCTCTGGCTGGTCGTCTTCTTCGCCCTGCCGATGATCTACCAGGCGTCCACGTCCGTCCAGACGGGCTCCCTGGAAGAGGGCTACAAGGTCACCTGGCACTTCGCGACCTACTGGGACGCGCTGAGCGAGTACTGGCCGCAGTTCCTCAGGTCCGTCTTCTACGCGGCCGCCGCGACGGTGCTGTGTCTGCTGCTCGGCTACCCGCTGGCGTACCTGATCGCCTTCCGCGCCGGACGCTGGCGGAACCTGATCATGATCCTGGTGATCGCGCCGTTCTTCACCAGCTTCCTGATCCGCACCCTGGCCTGGAAGACGATCCTGGCCGACAACAGCCCGGTCGTGCACGCCCTGAACTCGCTGCACATACTGAGCCTCACGGACTTCCTCGGCTGGACGGCGGGCGACCGGGTGCTGGCCACACCGCTCGCCGTCGTCTGCGGTCTGACGTACAACTTCCTGCCGTTCATGATCCTGCCGCTCTACACCTCGCTGGAGCGGATCGACGGACGGCTGCACGAGGCCGCCGGCGACCTGTACGCCAAGCCGTGGACGACGTTCCGGAAGGTCACCTTCCCGCTGTCGATGCCGGGCGTGGTCTCCGGCACGCTGCTGACCTTCATCCCGGCGGCCGGTGACTACGTCAACGCCGAACTCCTCGGCTCGACCGACACCCGCATGATCGGAAACGTGATCCAGACGCAGTTCCTGCGGATTCTCGACTATCCGACAGCGGCCGCGCTCTCCTTCATCCTCATGGCCGCGATCCTCGCCATGGTCACCATCTACATTCGCCGGTCCGGGACGGAGGATCTGGTCTAAATGCCCTTCGTCAACTGGCTCAAGAAGAATCTCGTCGTCATCGCGGGACTGCTGACCCTCGGATATCTTCTCCTTCCGAACGTCATCGTCACGGTGTTCTCCTTCAACAAACCGAAGGGGCGCTTCAACTACGAATGGCAGCAGTTCTCGCTCGACGCCTGGAAGCAGCCGTGCGGCGTCGCCGACATGTGCGGCTCGCTCTCCATCAGCCTCCGGATCGCCGCCCTGGCGACGATCGGCGCCACCGTGCTCGGCACGATGATCGCCTTCGCGCTGGTCCGCTACCGGTTCCGCGCCCGCGGTGCCGTCAACTCGCTGATCTTCCTGCCGATGGCGATGCCCGAGGTCGTCATGGCGGCCTCGCTGCTCACCCTGTTCCTCAACATGGGCGCGCAGCTCGGCTTCTACACCATCCTGATCGCCCACATCATGTTCTGCCTCAGCTTCGTCGTCACCGCGGTCAAGGCGCGCGTGATGTCGATGGACCCGCGCCTGGAGGAAGCCGCCCGGGACCTGTACGCCGGACCGGCGCAGACGTTCCTCAGGGTCACCCTCCCCATCGCGGCCCCCGGAATCGCGGCGGGCGCGCTGCTCTCCTTCGCGCTCTCCTTCGACGATTTCATCATCACCAATTTCAACGCGGGCTCCACCGTCACCTTCCCCATGTTCGTCTGGGGTTCGGCACAGCGCGGCACCCCCGTCCAGATCAATGTCATCGGTACGGCCATGTTCCTGGTCGCCGTGCTGTTCGTCCTGACCTCGATGCTCATCACCAACCGCCGCACCAGGCAAAAGGCATAACCCCAGACGAATCCGTAGGGAGTTGAAATCATGGCCCCGAGCGCCATGAGCCGTCAGGCAAATTGGACCAGGTCTCTCTCCGAAGCACAGCCGGTCCCGTACTGGCTGGAAGACCCCGGCAAGCCCCACCCCGAGCCCGCGCTGACCGGCGCCGACACCTGCGACCTGCTGGTCGTCGGCGGCGGCTACAGCGGACTGTGGACCGCGCTCAACGCCAAGGAGCGCGACCCCGGGCGCGATGTGGTCCTGCTGGAAGGCCACGAGGCGGGCTGGGCCGCCTCGGGCCGCAACGGCGGCTTCTGCGCCGCCTCCCTCACCCACGGGCTGCCCAACGGCCTCGCCCGCTGGCCCGAGGAGATCCACCGACTGCAGGAGCTGGGCCGGCGCAACCTCGACGAGATCGAGGGCGCCGTCGCCCGGCACGGCATCGACTGCGAGTTCGAACGCACCGGCGAGATCGACGTCGCGACCGAGACCTACCAGGCCTGGGCGCTGCGCGACTGGCACCAGGAACTGGAGCGGCAGGGCCTCGCGGACGGCATCGAGTTCCTCGACGCCGACGCGGTGCGCGAGCAGGTCGCCTCGCCCACCTTCGAGGCGGGCCTGTACGACCGTCGTGGCGTGGCCATGGTGCACCCGGCCAAGCTCGCCTGGGGCCTCAAGCGGGCCTGCCTCGCCCTCGGCGTCCGGGTGTACGAGCACACACCCGCCCTCGCCCTGCGGGTGTACGGCGCCGGCATGGCCGTACGCACCCCGTACGGCTCGGTCCGCGCCCGGCAGGTCGCGCTCGCCACCAACATCTTCCCGAACCTGCTCAAGCGGGTCCGCGCCTACACCGTGCCGGTCTACGACTACGCCCTGATGACCGAGCCGCTCAGCGCCGAGCAACTCGGCGCGATCGGCTGGAAGAACCGGCAGGGTCTCGGCGACTCCGCCAACCAGTTCCACTACTTCCGCCTCTCGGCCGACAACCGCATCCTGTGGGGCGGCTACGACGCCATCCACCACTACGGCGGCCGGGTGCGCCGTGAGTACGACGACCGCCCGGAGACCTACGCCAAGCTCGCCGGGCACTTCTTCACCTGCTTCCCGCAGCTGGAGGGCGTCCGCTTCACGCACGCCTGGGGCGGCGCCATCGACACCTGCTCCCGCTTCTCGGCGTTCTTCGGCACCGCGCACCAGGGGAAGGTGGCGTACGCGGCGGGCTACACCGGCCTCGGCGTCGGCGCCAGCCGCTTCGGGGCCGACGTGATGCTGGACCTGCTGGCCGGGGAGGAGACCGAGCGCACCCGGCTCGAGATGGTCCGCAAGAAGCCGCTGCCGTTCCCGCCCGAGCCGTTCGCCTGGACCGGGATCGCGCTCACCAAGTGGTCGCTGGCCCGCGCCGACGCCCATGGCGGCCGCCGCAACCTGTGGCTGCGGGCGATGGACCGGCTGGGGCTCGGCTTCGACAGCTGAGCCCGGCGAAACCCGCGTAATGCTCCCGGGAGACCTCCCTCTCTCTCCGTGACGCGACGCCCGCGTCCACGCGTGAGCTGGGGAGGTCTTCTGATGACTGAGGCGCAGACGGCGGTCGAGTGGCTGGCATCCGTCGCACCGGACCCCAGAGCCTGCCGCCGGGAATGGGAGCGCGACCCGCTGGGGATCGCGCTGCTGCCTGCCGGCAGGGCCTGGGACGTACTGATCCTGCCGAGTGCGCTCGGATATCCGACCCTCGACGTGCTCACCCGCGTCCTCGACCGGCCGGGGCCCGTCCTGGTCGACTTCGGGGACGACCGGGTGGGCTTCTTCGTGCCGCCCGGCACGGCCGCCCGCTGGCTCGGCACGGGGATCCGCACGGCGGGTGCCGGCACCTGGATCGTCGTGCCGTATCCCGGGCGGGCGACGCAGGGGGTGCGGTGGCTGGTGGTGCCGGACGGGTCGGGGACGCTGACGGATCCGGCGTTGCTGGAGCTCGCCATGCATGAGGCGGCGGCGGGGCCGGCCGACGGCGAGGCGCCGTTCGCGCGAGGGGGTCGGCCGGGCGCGGGTGAGCGGGGGCTGTTCGCGAGGTTCCCCGCGGCTCTACGCGGCGCGTCCGCGGAGCGCGGGCGGGGACGGGCGGGGACGGAAAGGGGCGGACAGGGGCGGGGCAGGACGATTCGCCGTGGTCCGCGGGCCCGAGGGCGACCTCAGGCAGCTGGCGGTGGGGGTGAACTCCGACGCGTGTTTCGGGTGAGCAGCAGTCCCAGTGCCGTCAGCAGGACAGTGGCCAGGCACCAGCTGGCCACCACGTCCAGCGGCCAGTGCCAGCCGCGGCGGACCAGGCCGTAGGAGACGCCGAGGACGAGTGCCGCGCAGCCGGCGGCGGCGGTCCGGCGGGCGGCGGCGGAGACGAGCCAGGGGAGGAGGAGCAGGGTCGCGGAGCCGTACGCGATCGCCGCCGTCGCCGTGTGGCCGGAGGGGAAGTAGCCGACCGCCGGGGGCACCACCGGAGTGCCCGGGCGGGCGGTCCAGTCCTTGAGCGGCACGATGATCGCCGGGACCAGGGCCATCAGGACGGCGGCGGCCGTGGGCGGCAGCCACCAGCGGTCTGTACCGGCGGTTCGGCCGCGCCAGGCGACGTAGCCGATGACGAGCACCAGGACCGGGACCGCGATCTGCACGTTCCCGAGGTCGGCGAGAAGCTCGGAGAACCGGTCCGGGTGGACGAGTGCGCTGCTCAGGCGGCTGTCCAGGCGGAGCAGGGGGCCGTGGGCCACGACCTGCCAGGTGATCAGCGCGAACAGAAGGGCCGGCAGGCCCAGAAGTCCCAGGAGTCCCACAAGGGGAAAGTGGAGGAAGGAGGTCGGCCGCCCCGGAACAGGGGGGGTGGTTCCGGGGCGGCCGTCCGGATCGGAATGCCGCGCGCCCCGGGGGGTTTGGGGCGGGCGGCTGTCCGATCGGTGAGGAGATCCGGGGCCGGAGGCACCGGTTGTGTGCGCGAGGGCACGACCAGGTCGAAGCTGGGGAGGCCCCGTCCTGAAATCGCCCACAGTCCCCCGTGGGCGGGGTGTATCTCTCATCTGGGTAGAACCTACGGCAGGGGCCGGTGCGGCGACAGGCGGAATCGCGTCCCGCCATGCACCTCGCACACCTTCTTCACACGGCCTGACGAGCGCCGCCCCAGCCCCCCACATCACGCCAGGTGGGAGGGGCGGGGCGGTGGTGGCACGCGGGTTCGATCTCCTTTGTGCCGACGGCGAGAAGCCTGTGGCTCAGATCCGCGCGAAGGCCTGCTCGACGATGTCGAGGCCCTCGTTGAGGAGGTCCTCGCCGATGACGAGCGGAGGCAGGAAGCGGATCACGTTGCCGTAGGTGCCACAGGTCAGGACCAGCAGTCCCTCCTGGTGGCAGGCCTTGGCGAGGGCCGCGGTGGCCTCCGGGTTCGGCTCCTTGGTGGCGCGGTCCTTGACCAGCTCGATGGCGATCATCGCGCCCCGGCCGCGGACGTCGCCGATGATGTCGAACTTCTCGGCCATGGCGGTGAGGCGGGGCTTCATGATCGCCTCGATCTGCCGCGCCTTGGCGTTGAGGTCGAGTTCCTTCATGGTCTCGATGGCCCCGAGCGCACCGGCGCAGGCGACCGGGTTGCCGCCGTAGGTGCCGCCGAGGCCGCCGGCGTGCGCGGCGTCCATGATCTCGGCGCGGCCGGTCACGGCGGCGAGGGGGAGACCACCCGCTATGCCCTTGGCCGTGGTGATCAGGTCCGGGACGATGCCCTCGTCCTCGCACGCGAACCACTGACCCGTCCGGCAGAACCCGGACTGGATCTCGTCCGCGACGAAGACGATCCCGTTGTCGGCGGCGAACTGCCGGATCGCCGGCAGGAAGCCCTTGGCCGGCTCGATGAAGCCGCCCTCGCCGAGCACCGGCTCGATGATGACCGCGGCGACGTTGTCGGCGCCGACCTGCTTGCTGATCTGGTCGATGGCCTGCTTGGCGGCCTCGGGGCCGGCGTTCTCCGGGCCGGTCGGCCAGCGGTAGGCGTAGGCGACCGGCACGCGGTACACCTCGGGGGCGAACGGACCGAAGCCGTGCTTGTACGGCATGTTCTTGGCGGTCAGCGCCATCGTGAGGTTGGTCCGCCCGTGGTACCCGTGGTCGAACACGACGACGGCCTGGCGCTTGGTGTAGGCGCGCGCGATCTTCACGGCGTTCTCGACGGCCTCGGCGCCGGAGTTGAACAGCGCGGACTTCTTGGCGTGGTCACCCGGGGTGAGCTCCGCGAGGGCCTCGGCGACCGCCACGTAGCCCTCGTACGGGGTGACCATGAAACAGGTGTGGGTGAAGTCGGCCAGCTGGGCGCTCGCCCGGCGTACGACGGCCTCGGCGGAGGCGCCGACGGAGGTCACGGCGATGCCGGAACCGAAGTCGATGAGGCGGTTGCCGTCGACGTCCTCGATGATGCCGCCGCCCGCGCGCGCGGTGAAGACGGGCAGCACCGAGCCCACCCCCTGCGCCACCGCGGCGAGACGGCGGGACTGCAGCTCCTGCGACTTCGGGCCGGGGATGGCGGTGACGACGCGGCGCTCCTGCGGAAGTGCGGTCATGGGGGCTCCCTGATGAGTGGTGCGAACCGATGCGTGCCGGGCGCGTTCCGTTCGGTTGCTCCGGTGGTGCGTTTTCGGACGCTTTCCTTCTTTCTTCGCAGGCTAGGGCTGGCTGTGAGAGGTGGGCATGCTCCATGTGGGCGTTGTCGGGGAGTGTTGTTGTCCGTGATGGACATAGTGGGGTCGGGCGCCCGGTGTCCGGCCTTCACCGCTCCTCGGCCGCGTAAGCGGTGAACTCCCCTTGTAAGGGCGTTAGATTGGCCGCTGACGGTGGACGGAACGGCTGGTCAGGGAGCGAGAGCGATGGACAGCGACGGGACGCGGGACACGCGGCGTACGCATGCGAATCCTGTGCCGCGACCGGCGGGGCCACGGGACGCGGACGCGACGCCCACCGAGGTGCCCGCGATGCCGGTCGAGGCGCCCGCGGTGCCCCCGCGCCCGACGGCACCGCCGACGGTGCCGCCGCTGCCGGACGGCTCGGCGTTCCTGACGTGGCTGCGGGCGCCCAGGCCGGAGGCGGCGCCGGGGGTGTGGCGGATCGGGTACCGGCCGCGGGCGGAACGGGAGCCCGAGGAACTGCCCACACGGCAACTGCTCAGCGGCGCCCTGATCGCCTTCCTGGTGGGCTGGCTGGTCTGGTCCCTGCTCACGCACGGCTATCTGGGGGCGTGGTGGGGGCTGCCGCTCCAACTGCTTCTTCCCGCCTCATGGCAGGGCCAGAACGCCACGATCTCACCGACCGCGAGCCGTTTCATCTACGAGGGGTACACCTACCTGGTCGCCCTCACCATCATGCTCGTGGTGGGCAGGCTCGGCCGCTGGGGCGAGGTGTGGCGGCGGTTCGTGGCGCCTCGGTTCAGGCCCGCGCTGACCCGGCTGGAGCCCCCGGCGCCGGAGGAGGACCCCGCCCAGTGGCCTCACCTCCGTGCCGCCGGAGCGCCCGAGGCCGCCGACCGGCTTGCCGGGGAGGCGCGGAGCGGGCTGATGCGGGACGTGGACCACGCCCGGATCGCCCGCGCCTGGCAGGGCGTACGGAGCGGCCGGCACAGCATGGCCACCTTCACCGCCGCCGTGGTCAAGGACGGCGCCGCCGCCTGCCCGCACCCCTCCGGCGAACGCGACCTGCCCGCCCGGCACGCCCGCCACGACCTGTTCACCGGCCAGGTCCGGCTCGGCACCACGGCCGACGACCCCCGCAACCCCTACCAGTACCGGGGCGCCGGCCTCGCCCTCGGCCCCGAACTGCTCGGCACCTCCCTGCTCGCCGTCGGGCCGGCCGGCACCGGCAAGACCGGCAGCCTGGTCCGCCCGCTCGCCGAGTCACTCTGCCTGCACGCCCTCGCCGGCCGCGCCTCCGTGGTCGTCGTCGGCGCGGCCGGCGCCGGCCTCGGACCCGCCGACGCCTACGACGTCGTCGTCCGTATCGCCCACCCCGAGTCCGTCTACGACCTCGACCTGTACGGCGGCACCACCGACCCCGACGAGGCCGCCGCCATACTCGCCGAGGCCCTCGTCGGCGACCTCGCCGACCCGCACCCCGGCAGCGACAGCCGCCGCTCCACCACCGTCCTCGCGCAGCTGATCGGCCCGTTCAAGGCGGTGCACGGCCGCTTCCCCTCCGTCCCCGAACTCCGCCGGCTCCTCGACGGCGCCCCCGGCCCGCTCGCCGCGCTCCGCACGGGGCTGACCGAGACCGGTCACGAGTCGCTGCTGCGCGAACTCGACGCGCGGGAGCGCCAGATGGGACAGCCGGGGGACGTCGGCGGGGTCCTGGCCGACCGCATCGCCCTCCTGGACCGCCCGGCCTTCGCCGGCTTCTTCGACACCTCCGGCCGGTCCCGCCCCTTCTCCCTCAAGGCCCTCGACCACCCGGTCCGGGTCCGCATCGACCTGCCCGAGCGCGGCCACGCGGACGCCTCCCGCATCCTGGCCCGCCTGGTGCTCGCCCAGTTCACCGCGACCGTGTCGGTACGGGAGGACCGCTCGCTCTTCTCCTGCCTGCTCCTGGACGACGCGACGGGCGTGGTGACCCCGGAGGCGGTCCGCGCCATCCAGCGCCTGCGCTCCGCCAACGCGGGCGTCGCGCTGACCCTGCGCACCCTGGACGACGTACCCCGCCCGCTGCGCGGCCCGCTCCTGGGCGCCACCGGTTGCAGGATGGCCTTCGCCGGACTCACCCCCTGGGACGGGCAGGACTTCGCCGAGGTCTGGGGCAAGGAGTGGACCGAGGCCCGGGACGTCACCGACCGCCAGATCATCGCGGAGACCCCGGCGGGCAAGGCGCTGCACGTCGTACGCCGGGTGATCACCGGCAAGGCGCCCACGGCGCGGGCGGTCACCGTCCGGCAGGTGGAGCGCGAGCGCTGGTCGGCCTCCGAGCTCGCCCACGGCGTGCCACCGGGCCACGCGGTCCTCTCCCTGACGACGGTCAAGGGCGAGCACGCGCCCCCGCTGCTGGTGGACCTCAGGAGCGGCGGCCGGCTCTGAACACCGGGCCGCACGTGACCGTACAGTGAGGCAGAATCGACAGAGACCGTTCATACGAGACGGCCAAAGGACGCCGCCCTGGCCACGACGCCCACGGCGCCTGCGACGCTCACGACCGAAGAGAAGACCTGACGGCCTCATGCCACCGACGCTCGCCTCGCTCGTCCACCACTCCGCGCTCAAACTGACCGTGCGCGCGGGCGAGGACCGCCTCGACGTGCCCGTGCGCTGGGCCCATGTCAGCGAACTCGCCGATCCGGTGCCGTACATGGAGGGCGGGGAACTGCTCCTGATCACCGCGCTGAAGCTGGACGCGGAGGATCCGCAGGCGATGCGCAAGTACGTGAAGCGTCTGGTGGGAGCCGGTGTGGTGGGCCTCGGCTTCGCCGTGGGGGTCAATTACGACGAGATCCCCAAGGCCCTGGTCGACGCGGCCGAACACGAGGGACTGCCCCTGCTGGAGGTACCGCGCCGCACCCCCTTCCTCGCCATCAGCAAGGCGGTCTCGGCGGCGATCGCGGCCGACCAGTACCGGGCGGTGACGGCGGGCTTCGCCGCCCAGCGCGAACTGACCAGGCAGGCGCTGAACGCCGGCCCGGAGGGGCTGCTCACCGCGCTCGCGGCACAGGTGGACGGCTGGGCGGCGCTGTACGACGCGTCCGGCGCGGTCGTCGCGACGGCACCGGAGTGGGCGGGACGCCGGGCGGCCCGCCTGACGGCGGAGGTGGAGCGCCTGCGGGAGCGCCCGGCACCGGCGTCCTCGGTGGTCGGCGGCCCCGACAACGAGGACCGGGTGGAACTCCACTCGCTCGGCACCGGCCGCCGCCCGCGAGCGGCCCTGGCGGTCGGCACGGCGTCGGCGCTCGGCACGGCGGAGCGCTATGCCGTGCACTCCGCCATCGCGCTGCTCACCCTCACGACGGAACGCTCCCGCTCCCTCCACGCGGCCGAGCAGCGGGTCGGGGCGGCGGTGCTGCGCATGCTGCTCGCCGGGCAACCGGACCACGCGCGCGCGGTCGCCGGGGACCTGTACGGGCGCCTGCTCGACGCCCCGTTCCGGATGGTCGTCGCGGACGCGGGAGGCGAGTTGCTGGCCGGCCTCACGGAGGCGGTGGAGTCGGCCGCGGCCCGTGCCGGGGAGGCGGTGCTGGTGGTGCCCGAGGGGGAGCGGCTGGTGGTGCTGGCCGCGGACGGGGGCGCGGCGGTGGCGGCGTGCGCCGAGTACGCGGCCACGCGGGAGGCGGCGCGGGCGGTGCGGGAGCAGGCGGCCGCGGAGCCCGACGACCTGGTCGTCGGCCTCTCCGCCCCGTCCGGCCCGATCGCCGCGGCGGCCGCCTACAAACAGGCCGAGCAGGCGCTGTCCGTGGCCCGGCGCAGGGGCCGGACGCTGGTCGAGCACGACCAGCTGGCCTCCGGCTCGGTCCTTCCCCTGCTCGCCGACGACGCGGTGAAGGCGTTCGCCGACGGTCTGCTGCGGGCGTTGTACGAGCACGACGCGACCGGCAGGGGAGACCTCGTCGCTTCCCTCCGGGCATGGCTCTCGCGGCACGGTCAGTGGGACGCGGCGGCGGCCGACCTCGGGGTCCACCGCCACACGCTCCGCTACCGGATGCGGCGGGTCGAGGAGATCCTCGGCCGGTCCCTGGACGACCCCGACGTCCGCATGGAGCTGTGGCTGGCCCTCAAGGCGACATCGGCGGAGTAACCCCGACGTGCCGATCTTTGGGCTATTTTCCTGCCCATGACAGGCATACCGGGGCGCGCGCCCGCCCTCTCGTCGCTCTCGGCCGAGCAGATGGCGGCCCTGCCGCTGGAGACCCTGGCCCGCAGCGTCCTGAACGATCTGATCAAGCCGGGGGACAGCTCGCCGAGCGTGCAGAACTGGGTGCGGCGGATCCGCCGGGACTACCGCAAGGCACCGGAGGCGATGCGGGCGATCAGCGAGGCGGTGGCGTGGCTGCGGCACCGGATGATCCTGGTGGACGACCTCGACGCCGGCGCCGACGGCGACTGGGTGATGCTGAGCCGCCAGGGCGCCCGGTGGCTGCGTGACGGCACCCTCCCGCCCGCCGGATGACCGCGGCGGACCGCGTACCAGGGAGGACGACATGACCAAGAAGCTCTACGACCGCAGCAGCGAGGAAGTGCCCTACCCACAGCTCCCCACGGCGTTCCGCACGGCGATCTCCTCGCACGTCCAGGAGTACGGACTGCCGGAACCGTGGGACACCGTGCTGTGCTGCCGCACGCGCAGCCGCCGGCTCTACCGCAACGGCCTGCTCGCGAGACTCACCGGCAGCGCCGACAGGGACGCCGAATCGGTCAGCGTCGCCGTGCTCACCGCCCGGCACCTCGTCGTGCTCACCCACGGGGAGCACCGCGGCACCACCGTGCTGTCCGCACCGCTGTCCACCATGAGAACGCATGGCCACCCACGGCTCCCGTCGGGCGCCCGCGACCAGGTACTCGACTCCGGATTCTCGGTGTGGGCCCACTGGTCACGCTTCCCGGAAGGCGCCGCCTACCACGTTCCGGCCGGGGACGATCCCGCCGGCCACCGCCTCCGGGAGGCCCTGACCGCGGCCGTCCGCCAGACCCAGTCCTGATCCGCTTCCCGCCGAGCTGCTGTCGCCGCCCCCCCCACCACGCCAAACCGGCGTACCGCCGCCCCGCACCCGTACGGCCAGGACAAAAGCTCCCCGGCGGCTCCCGCCCTACCGTGGACCCGAACACCAAGGACAGCACACCCCGAAACACGGAAGGGCCGGGACCGACATGACTTCCACCACCGCCTTCTGGCTCGCCGGCCGCCAGGTCACCGGCGAGGCCACCTTCGACGTCACCAACCCGTGGGACGCCCGTCTCGTCGGCAAGGTCAGCGTGCCTACCGACGCCCAGGTCGAGGAAGCCGTCGCCGCCGCGTACGCCGTACGGGACGAGTTCGCCGCCACCCCGGCCCACGTACGCGCCGCCGCCCTCGACCACGTCAGCCGCCGTCTCGCCGAGCGCGCCGAGGAGATAGCCCAGCTGATCTCCGCCGAGAACGGCAAGCCGATCAAGTGGGCCCGAGGGGAAGTCGGGCGCGCCGTGTCCGTGTTCCGGTTCGCGGCCGAGGAAGCCCGCCGCTTCAACGGCGGCGAGGCCCAGCGCCTCGACACCGACCTCGGCGGTCAGGGCCGCCTCGCGCTCACCCGCCGGTTCCCGAAGGGCGTCGTCCTCGGCATCGCGCCCTTCAACTTCCCCCTCAACCTGTGCGCCCACAAGATCGCCCCGGCGATAGCGGCCGGTGTGCCGATCATCCTGAAGCCGGCCCCGGCCACGCCCCTGTCGGGCCTGATCATCGGCGACCTGCTGGCCGAGACCACCGGTCTCCCGGCCGGCTCCTGGTCGATCCTCCCGGTCGCCAACGACAAGATGGCCGCCCTCGTCCAGGACGAGCGTCTCCCGGTCATCTCCTTCACCGGTTCCGAGAAGGTCGGCTACTCGATCATGGACTCGGTGCCCCGCAAGCACTGCACCCTGGAGCTCGGCGGCAACGGCGCGGCCGTCGTCCTCGGCGACTACGCGAGCGACGCCGACCTCGACTGGGCCGCCACCCGCATCGCGGCCTTCTCCAACTACCAGGGCGGCCAGTCCTGCATCTCCGTGCAGCGGGTCATCGCCGACGCCGCCGTCTACGACCGGCTCCTGCCGCGCATCGTCGCCGCCGTCGAGGCCCAGGTCACCGGTGACCCCGCCGACGACAGGACCGACGTCGGCCCGCTGGTCAGCGAGGCGGCGGCGGAGCGGGTCGAGGCGTGGGTGAAGGAGGCCGTCGAGGCCGGCGCCACCCTGGTCACCGGCGGCGACCGCGACGGCGCCAGCTACGCGCCGACCGTCCTCACCGACGTCCCCGAGGACACCACCATCTCCTGCGAGGAGGTCTTCGGACCCGTCCTGACCGTGCAGAAGGTGAACGGCGAGGCCGAGGCCTTCGCCGCCGTCAACGCCTCCAAGTACGGCCTCCAGGCGGGCGTGTTCACCCACGACCTCCAGCTCGCCTTCCGCGCCCACCGCGCCCTCGAGGTCGGCGGTGTCGTGATCGGCGACGTCCCCTCCTACCGCGCCGACCAGATGCCGTACGGCGGCGTGAAGCAGTCCGGCGTCGGCCGCGAGGGTGTCAGGTTCGCGATGGACGACTACACCTACGAGCGCGTCCTGGTCCTCACCGGCCTCGCCCTCTGACCTGCCACGGACAGGTCCGAGCGTGCCGGGACGGCCGCAGCCCGCTGTGCGGGGGCTGCGGCCGTCTCCAGTCGACGGGCCCTGTCTTCACGCAGGGGCCCGGCACCGGATGCCTTCCGGTGCCGGGCCCCTGCCTCGTGCCGGCCGCTCCGGACCCTCAACCGGAGAAGCCGACGTGCGCGAGCCGCAGCGGGCCGCGCAGTCTGATGCGGACGTCCTGGACGCCCTCGGCGACGATGCCGGCGGTGAGCGAGGTGTACGTGTACGGATCCGGCGTCGGCTCGGCGAGCGTCAGCGCCGCCAGCAACGGGCCGCCGTCCAGGGAGAGTTCCAGCGTGCCCGAACCCGCCACCCGCACGGTCACCGCCGTGACCCCGGTGCCGAAGTCGCAGCTGCGGTAGACGAGTTCGCCTGAACCGCCGTCCTCGGGGGTGACCGCGTCGCCCTCCGTCCTCGTGCGGTCCACGATCGCGATGCCCGACTGCTCGTCGAAGCCGGCCGCCGCCAGGCCGTGTCCGGCGGCGGGCCGCGGCGCCGCCGGCTCGCCCTCCAGGACCACGGTCGTACGCAGCCGGACGTCCTCGCAGGACGCGCCGACCAGCACGGCGTACGGGCCGCGCTCCAGCCGCCAGCCGTCCCGCGTCACGTCCCAGAACTCGAAGGCGCGGAGCGGTACGTCGAAGGTCAGACCGGCCCGCTCGCCGGGGCGCAGGGTGATCCTGCGGTGGGCGAGGAGTTCGCGGCGCGGGCGCGGCGAGGACGGTTCGACGGCCCGGGTGTAGAGCTGGGCCACCTCGTCCGCCGGTACGTCGCCGGTGTTGGCGACCGTGCAGGAGACGCGGAGCGTTCCGTCCGCCACCTCGGTGGCCAGGTCCGCGTAGGAGAAGGACGCGTAGGACAGGCCGTGGCCGAACGGGAAGAGCGGGGTGCCCTCGAAGTGGAGGTACGTCTGGCGGGCGCCCAGCACGTCGTAGTCGAGCAGGCCGGGCAGGTCGGCGTCGGAGGCGTACCAGGTCTGCGGGAGCCGGCCGGCCGGTGAGACGTCGCCGGCCAGCACCCGGGCGAGGGCGGTGCCGGCCGCCTGGCCGCCGTGGGCCGTCCAGAGCACGGCGGGCAGCCGGGCCACGTCCACCGCGTACGGGTACGACGACACCAGCGCCAGCACCGTGTCCGGGTTCGCGGCGCGGGCGGCACGCAGGAGGCGTTCCTGGTGCGGGGGCAGGGCCAGGGTCGTACGGTCCTCGGTCTCGCGGCCGTTGATGTGCGGGTCGTTGCCCGCGACCACCACGACCACGTCGGCCGCGGCGGCCACCCTGGTCACGGCGTCCTCACCCCGCTCGGCGATGATCAGTTCGAAGACCGAGGCGTTTTCCTCGGCTTCCTCGGCAACCCGCACGCCGTCGGCGGCGACCGAGACATGGCGACCCGTGCCGAGGTGTCTGAGGAGGTGACCGTTCTCGTGGGGTTCCAGGCGGAACGTCTCCTGGACGACCCAGCCGCCGGGCTGGTCCGCGGCGGCACGGACGAAGCCGTCCTCGGCGACGGAGAGATAGCGGCCGTCCGGGGCGCGCAGCGTCAGCACCCCCTCGCCCCAGTCGGCGAGGGCGAGTTCGGTGCCGGTGGTGCCGGTGGTCAGCGGGGGCAGATCGGTGCGGCCCGCGAGCAGCGCCGGATCCAGGGCGCCCGCCGCGCCGCGCACCTCGTCGGCGGCCTCGGGGGCGGTCGGCACCTGGAGGAAGGTGCCGTCCGCGAGCCTGAGCCGGACCCGGTCCACGCCCTCCGCGAACTCCACGCGCTCCGCGCCGAACCGCTCGTACAGGCCCTCCAGCGGGGTGGAGCGGTGGATCAGGGTGCCGCTGTACCAGTCGAGTTTGCACTCGTCGGCGAGCAGACCGACCACGGCGATCCGGGCGTCGGCCGCGAGCGGCAGCAGGTCGCCGTCGTTCTTGAGCAGGACGACCGCCTGTTCGGCCGCCTCCTGGGCGAGCGCCCGGTGGGCCGGGGTGTCGAACTCGGCGGTGTTCAGGTGCGGGCCGTCGTCCGGGTCGAACTCGCCGAGGCGGAAACGGACCGAGAGCTGGCGGCGCACGGCCGTGTCGATGTCGGCCTCGGTCAGCAGGCCCTGTGCCAGGGCGCCCCGGATCCGGGCGACGATGACCGAACTGTCCGTGCCGTGGTCGGTGAAGCTGTCGACCCCGGCGAGGAGGGCGGCCGCGGTGGCCTCCTCGTGCGTGGCGAAGTAGTGCTCGTGATCGACCAGGTTGCTGGGCGCGCCGGCGTCCGAGCAGACCAGCAGCTCCTCGCCGGTCCAGGTGCGCAACTGCTCGCGCAGGTACGGGGAGACGTGGTTGGGGCGGCCGTTGACCAGGTTGTACGCGGGCATCACCCCGGCCACCGCGCCCGCCTCCACGGTCTCCCGGAAGGCGCGCAGGTCGTACTCGTGCAGCACCCGCGGGCGCACCGAGGAGGAGGAAGTGGCCCGGTCCGTCTCGTTGTTGTGGGCCAGCCAGTGCTTCAGGACGGGGGCCGTGCGCCAGTACACCGGGTGGTCGCCGCGCAGGCCGCGGGTGTAGGCGGTGGCGATGGCGGAGGTGAGCTTCGGGTCCTCGGAGTAGCCCTCCTCGTTGCGCCCCCAGAGCGGGTGGCGCAGCAGGTTCACCGTCGGCGCCCAGACGTTGAGGCCGACCCGGTCGTCGCGGGCCCGCATGGCCCGGACCTCCTTGGACACGGCCTCGCCGACCCGCCGTACCAGATCCGGGTTCCAGGTCGCGCCGAGCCCCACCGCCTGCGGGAACACCGTCGCGGGCCCCATCCAGGCCACCCCGTGCAGGGCCTCCTGGCCGGTGCGGAACGCGGCGATGCCCAGCCGCTCGACGGGCGGTGCGAACTGGTGCAGGAAGGCGACCTTCTCGTCCAGGGTGAGCCGCGCCAGCAGATCGTCGATGCGCTTCGCGAACGGCAGGTGCGGATCGCGGAAAGGCGGCGCGGGCGGCGTTTTTGCGGTCACGTGCGGTTCCCCTTGCGATGGAGCGGCGAGGCCTTTCGAAGCGCTTCGATGCTCATTGCGTACAGGGGCGGGTGTCAAGAGACGCTCACCGATATTTCAAGTGGCGCATACGAACAGGTCATGGTCCGCACCACGGAGGAATCTTGGGAGCGACCCTTGTGCACCCCCGGGTGTTCACTTAACCTCGCAGCAACATCGAAGCGCTTCGACTAGTCGAACAGACCGTCCGGTTCCTTCCAGGGACGCGTGGCACGGGTCGGAGCACCGCTTCAGCTCAGCCAGTTCCACTCGAGACACCGCAGCCGACGGCCACCGCCGGGTGTCCTGGTGCGCCATGAAGGGTTGACGCAATGACGCCGAACGCCGCTTCCGCCCCCTCCGGGCCGAGCCGGAGAAGTTTCCTCGCCTCCACGGCAGTCGCCACCGCAGCGGTGGCCGGCGGGATGCCGCTGCTCGCCGCCTGCGGGGCGTCGGACAGCGGATCAGGAGGGGGCTCCTCGTCGGGCAAGGACGCGAAGAAGCTGCTGCCGGCCTACGTCGCCAACAACGTGGTGGCCCCGGACATCCCGTCGAAGAACGGCTCGGCGATCGGCTTCACCAGCAAGCTCGACCTGGCGACCCTGAAGACCTCGGTCCCGAAGAAGCTCGGCAAGGGCGGCAAGGTCACCATCATGTCGCCGTTCTGGGGCTCCCCGCCCAAGCAGGACAACCCTTACTACAACGCGATGAACGACATGATCGGCGTCGACGTCGAGTGGCAGAACCAGGACGGCAACACCTACGACCAGAAGCTCGGCGCGGTCCTCGCCTCCAGCGATGTCCCGGACGTCGTGGTCATCCCGAACTGGAACATGGGCGGCAAGATCCCCACCGCCATCATCAGCAAGTTCGCCGACCTCGGCCCGTACCTGTCGGGCGACAAGGTCAAGGACTACCCGAACCTCGCCGCCATCCCGACCGACGCCTGGCGGCGCTGCATCTTCGGCGGCAAGCTGCGCGGACTGCCGATGCCGGCGTCGTACGTCACCAACATCGTGCCCCTCTACCGCAAGGACGTCTTCGACAAGGAGGGCTACGACGTCCCGCGCTCGGCCGCCGAGTTCCTCTCCCTGGCCAAGGAGATCACCAACGCCAAGGCCAAGCGCTGGGCCTGCATGGACATGAAGTGGACGGCCTGGCAGATGTTCGGCGTCCTGTCCGGCAGCGAGAAGCCGCTCGGCTGGAACCTCGTCGACGGCAAGCTGATCAACCGCATCGAGACCGACGAGTACCTCGAAGCGCTGGAGTGGGCCCGCAAGCTCTTCGCCGCCGGGGTCGTGCACCCCGACGCCATGCTGGGCAAGAACGCCCCGGACCCGGGACCCAAGTTCGCCGCCGGCGAGTTCCTGATCTACCCCAACGACATCAGCCAGTGGTGGAGCCGCACCGCCGAACAGGCCACCAAGAACCCGGACTTCAAGATCTGGGGCATGGACGTCTACGGCCACGACGGCGGAAACCCGCAGGTCTGGGCCGAACAGCCGGCCGGCATCTTCGCCTTCGTCAACAAGAAGGCCTCCCCGTCCGTGATCCACGACGTGCTGGCCGTCGCCAACGTCACGGCCGCGCCGTACGGCACCAAGGAGTACATGGCCACCAACTACGGCGTCGAGGGCACCCACTACACCGTCAAGGACGGCGTGCCCACCAAGACCACCCGGGGCAACAACGAGGTCATCAACGCCTACGTCATGGTCGCGAGCCCCGCCGCCACCATCGCCCACCCCGACTTCCCCGACGTCGCCAAGGCCCAGGTGGAGTGGCAGCAGCGGATGGGCTCCTTCACCAGGAAGTCCAGCTTCTTCGGCCAGATGATCACCGAGCCGACCCGCTACACCAACCTCATGGACAACTTCGAGACCCTCGAAGACGACATCACCCGCGGCCGCAAGAAGATCAGTGACATGCAGCAGGCCGTCTCGGACTGGAAGAGCAAGGGCGGCGACAAGCTGCGCGACTGGTACCAGAAGCTGCTCGACGACAGCGGTTCGGCGAGCTGACCGGGCACTGAGGCAAGGAGAACGGCCGTGTCCCACAGCACGGTGCCTCGCAGCAGGGCCGAGGCAGACGACGACGGTACGCAGGGGACTCCGGTGGCGTCCGGCGGCGCCACCGGAACGGGCAGCAGGGTGCGGACCGGGAAGCTCGGCCTGCGCCTGAGATTCAGACGCGACCGCGCCCTGATCCTGATGACCCTGCCGGCGGTCCTGCTGCTCCTGGTCTTCAACTACCTGCCGATCCTCGGCAACATCGTCGCCTTCCAGGACTACGACCCGTACGTCAGCGACAACGGCATCGTCTCCATGCTGCACAGCGCGTGGGTGGGCGTCGAGAACTTCCAGCAGATCTTCGCCGACTCCGCCTTCTGGAACGCGGTGAAGAACACCCTGGTGCTGTTCTTCCTGCAACTCGTGCTGTTCTTCCCGATCCCGATCGGCCTCGCGCTGCTCATCAACAGCGTGGTCCGGCCCCGGGTACGGGCGATCGCCCAGGCGGTCCTGTACCTGCCGCACTTCTTCTCGTGGGTGCTGGTCATCTCCGTCTTCCAGCAGATCTTCGGCGGCGCGGGCGTGCTGTCGCAGTTGCTGCGGCAGCACGGCTACGACGGCCTCGACATCATGACCGACCCGTCGACCTTCAAGTTCCTGGTCACGGCGGAGGGCGTCTGGAAGGACGCGGGCTGGGGGATCATCGTCTTCCTGGCGGCGCTGGCGTCCGTGAGCCCGGACCTCTACGAGGCCGCCGCCATGGACGGCGCGGGCCGCTGGCGCCGCATCTGGCACGTCACGCTGCCCGCCCTGCGCCCGGTCATCGCACTGCTGCTGGTCCTGCGGGTGGGCGACGCGCTGACGGTCGGCTTCGAACAGATCCTTCTCCAGCGCGACGCCGTCGGACCGGGAGCCTCGGAAGTCCTCGACACCTTCGTCTGGTGGAACGGCGTCCGCAACCAGGACTTCGGCTACGCGGCCGCCGCGGGGCTCATCAAGGGCGTGGTCAGCCTCGGACTGGTCCTCGCCGCCAACAAGGTGGCCCATCTCATGGGCGAGCAGGGGGTGTACAAGAAATGACCGCCGTCATCGGCAAACCGCCCGTGCGGGAGCGGCCGCCGTCCCGGTGGGCCGCGCCGTCCCGCCCGGTGTGGGAGGAGGAACCGACCAGAGCCGGCGTCGCCGGCAAGGGCCTGGTGCTGACCCTGGCCTGCCTCGGCGTCCTCTTCCCGCTCTGGATCGTGGTGGTCACCAGCCTGTCCTCCGCCAGGACCATCGACGAGGCGGGCGGGCTGGTGATGGTCCCCAAGGGCATCACCTTCGTCGCCTACCGGGAGCTCCTCAGCGGCGGCCAGGTCACCCGGGCCACGGTCATCTCCGTCCTGATCACCCTCGTCGGCACGCTGTTCTCGATGACCGTGTCGGTGCTGTGCGCGTACGGCCTCTCCCGCATCGGGTCGCTCGGCCACCGCTGGTTCCTGCTGCTGCTGATGGCGACGATGTTCTTCAGCGCCGGCCTGATCCCGACCTACCTGCTGGTCCAGTCCCTGGGCCTGACCGACAGCTATCTCGCCCTGATCCTGCCGAGCGCGGTGAGCGTGTTCAACATCCTCGTCCTGCGCGGGTTCTTCATGGGCATCTCGCAGGAACTGACCGACAGCGCCCGCATCGACGGCGCCGGCGACTTCCGCATCCTGTGGCAGATCGTCATGCCGCTGTCGCGGGCGGTGCTGGCCGTGATCACCCTGTTCTACGCGGTCGGCTACTGGAGCGCCTGGTTCAACGCGTCCCTGTACCTCAACGACCAGAACAAGATGCCCCTGCAGAACGTCATGATCCAGCTGGTCCAGAAGCAGCAGGCCCCGGTGGGGCTGGCACAGGCGATCAAGACGGGCGAGCTGTCGGGACTCGCGGTGCAGATGGCGGTGATGGTGATGGCCCTGCTGCCGGTGGCGGTCCTGTCCCCGTTCGTCCAGAAGCACTTCAAGAAGGGCATGCTGACCGGGGCGGTGAAGGGGTAGCCGACGTCGCCCGCTGAGGGGGCGGCGGGGGCGCGTCGCGCGAGTGCGGGCCGGTGGGGGGCTGGTCGCGCAGTTCCCCGCGCCCCCCAAAAAAAAACGTAGCTGCGGGCAGTCGTGCCTCCCCCAGTGCCCAAAGGGCCTGGGAGGTGCCCCCAGGGCGGCACGGGTGGGCGCAGCGGCACCCTGCCGGAGCCGGTAAGCGCCCCCCCGGCCCCCCGCCCCGGACCACTTACCAACCCACGCCCACCGAAGGTTCCCCATGCCCACCCAGAGCCGCACAACCGTCCGCGCCGGCACCGCCACCGCCGCCCTCACCGCCCACGCGGCCGAGCCCCGGCCGCAGGAGTGTCGCCGGCGCAACGCGGTGATCGCCGGCACCCGATGCGTCGCCGGCGTCCTCGCGCACCCCGTGTGCGGGGACGCGACGGGACTCGTACAGGCCTCCGCCCAGCCGGCCTGTGGTGTGCGCACCGGCTGGGGCGATCACGCAATCGGCGCGTGTTCGGGCGACGACCGGCGGACCGGGGCGCACGTCGCGGCCCACTCGGTCATCGCCGGGAAGGAGCCGGGCGCGACCGCCGCCGACGGGCGCGGCATCCGGTACGGGGACCCCCTCCGATGACCGCCGGACGCGAGCGGCCGGGGCTCGGTGACGCCACCCGCGGCCGGATCCTCTTCGGCGGCGACTACAACCCCGAGCAGTGGCCCGAGGAGACCTGGCAGGAGGACGTCCGGCTGATGAGGGCCGCCGGCGTCAACTCCGTGACCATCGGCGTCTTCTCCTGGGCGAGAATCGAACCACGGCCGGGAGAGCGGGACTTCGGCTGGCTGGACCGGCTCATGGACCTGATGCACGGCAACGGCATCGGCGTCGTCCTCGCCACCCCCACCTCGTCACCGCCGCCCTGGCTGGGGCGGCTGCACCCGGACACCCTGCCCCGGGACGCCGACGGCCGCACCGAGTGGTGGGGCGGCCGCCAGCACTTCTCGCACTCCAGCGCCACCTACCGCCGTCACGCCGCCGCCATCACCGAGGACCTCGCCGCACGCTACGCCGCTCACCCCGCCCTCACCATGTGGCACATCAACAACGAGTACTGCACCTTCGACTACGGCGACGAGGCCGCCGCCGCCTTCCGCCGCTGGCTGCGCGAGCGCTACGGCACCCTCGACGCCCTCAACTCCGCCTGGGGCACGGCGTTCTGGAGCCAGGGCTACGACACCTGGGACGGCATCCTGCCGCCGCGCCGCGCCCACTACCTGAAGAACCCCACCCAGGTGCTGGACTTCCGCCGCTTCACCTCCGACATGCTCCTGGAGTGCTGCACGGCCGAGCGGGACATCGTCGCCCGGCACACCCCGCACATCCCGGTGACCACCAACTTCATGCCGCTGTGGATCGGGCAGGACGCCTGGCGCTGGGCGGCCGAGGAGGACGTCGTCTCCGTCGACCTCTACCCCGACCCACGGGATCCTCTCGGCCCCCAGCACGGCGCGCTCGTCCAGGACCTGACCCGCTCCCAGGCGCGCGGCCCCTGGATGCTCATGGAGCAGGCCGCCGGGCCGGTCAACTGGCGCGGGGTGAACCACCCCAAGCCCCGCGGCCTCAACCGCCAGTGGTCCCTCCAGGCGGTGGCCCGGGGCGCGGACGCCGTCTGCTACTTCCAGTGGCGGCAGTCGAGGCAGGGCGCGGAGAAGTTCCACTCCGGGATGATCAGCCACGCGGGGGAGGAAGGCCGTACGTACCAGGAGGTCAGGCAGCTCGGCGCCGAACTGGCCGCCGTGGGACCTGAGGTGATCGGCCGTCATGTCAGGGCCGACATCGCCGTCCTGCACGACTGGCACTCCTGGTGGGCCGGTGCCCACGAGGGCCGTCTCTCCACCGAGGTGGACCTCCCCGACGTCCTGCACGCCTGGCACCGGGCGCTGTGGGAGGCGAACCTCACCACCGACTTCGCCCACCCCGAACACGACCTGCTCTCCTACAAGCTGGTCGTCGTCCCGCAGCTCTACCTCCTCACCGACGCCGCGATCGACAACCTCCTCGCCTACGTCCGCGGCGGGGGCACCCTGGTCAGCGGCTTCCTGACCGGCGTCGCCGACGAGGACGACCGGATCCGGCCCGGCGGCATGGACGCACGGCTGCGGGAGCTGTTCGGCATCCGCACCCTGCACGAGTGGTGGCCGCTGGACGCGGGGGAGACCGTCGCGTGCGAGGGGTTCCGGGGGACCCTGTGGTCGGAGGAGATCGAGGCCGCGCCCGGCGTCTCGGAGACGGTGCCGTACCGCGGTGGCGAACTCGACGGGCTGCCGGCCGTGCTGCGCAACGGGCACGCCTGGTACGTCTCCACGCTGCCGGAACCGGAGGCGCTGCGGGCGCTGCTCGGCAGGATCGCCGCCGGGGCGGGGGTCCGGCCGGTGCTGGACGGGCTGCCGACGGGTGTCGAGGCGGTACGCCGGGGTGAGCTGCTGTTCCTGTTCAACCACGGGTGTGATCAGGTAAAGGTGCCGGTCATGGGAACACATCGAGATCTGCTGACCGGTACGAGCGTCACGGACGAGATCGTCCTCGGCCGCTACGGAGCGGCGGTGCTCACGCCATGACCGCCACCGGCCCCGTCCACGGCACCTGGGAGCCCGCACCGGCCGCCCGCTGGGAGGACGCCTTCCTGAGCGGCAACGGCCGTCACGGCGCCCTGGTGTTCGGCGACCCGAACGACGACCGTGTCATCGTCACCCAGCACACCCTCGTCCGCCCGAACGGCGGCGAACACGCCCGCCCGCCCCGCCTGGCGGCCGAACTCGCCGACGTACAGGACAGGCTGCTCGCCGGGGAGCGGGACGCCGCCGAGCGTCTCACCGACGGCCGCCCGCTGCAGTGGGTCCAGCCCTTCCACCCCGCCTTCCAGATCCGGCTGCGCAGGCCGCGGGGACGGACCGACGGCTACCGTCGCTCCGTCGACTTCACCACCGGCGAGGTCACCGCCACCGCCGCCGACTGGACCAGCAGGGTCTTCGTCTCCCGCGCGGACGACGTGATCGTGCAGCAGGTCACCGGCACCGCCGGCCTCGACCTCGACATCGCCCTCGACCACCGGCTCCCCGGCGCCCCGCCCGGCCTGGGCGTCGGCCACGGCGCGCTGCGCACCGCCGAGGGCGCCGTGCTCAGCCTCCGCGCCCGCTATCCCGGCAGCGACCGCGCCTACACCGGCGTCACCCTGGTCGCCGTCACCGGCGGCACCACCGGCCTGCTCCCGCCGGGCGTGCGCGTCGCCGGCGCCGAGTCCGTCCTCCTCCTCACCCGGGTCCGCCGCCACACCGGCGAGCTCGACGTGACCGCCGAGGCACGCGACCTCGGCGACCTGCTCGCCGAGCAGCGCTCGTACGACGCGCTGCTCGCCCGCCACCTCGTCCCGCACCGCACCGCCTACACCCGTGTCACCCTCGACCTGGCCGCCGTCCCGGCCGCCCGCGCCCTCCCCGGCTCCCGGCTGCTCGAACAGCCCGCCGAAGCCGCCCTCCTGGAACGGCTCTTCGCCGCCGGCCGCTACCACCTGCTCTCCGCCTCCGGCCTCAATCCGCCCCGCCTGACCGGGCTGTGGACCGGCGACTGGGACACCGCCTGGTCCGGCGCCTTCACCAACGACGCCAACGTCAACCTCCAGACGGCCTCGGCCGCGGCGGCCGCCCTTCCCGAAGTCACCGAGGCCTGCGCCGCCCTGATCGAGCGTCAGCTCGGGGACTGGCGGGAGAACGCCCGCGCGGTGTTCGGCGCCCGGGGCGCGGTCGCGCCCGCGCACAGCGACGGCGACTCGGGACTGGCCTACCACTTCAGCCGCGAGTACCCCCTGCACCTGTGGACGGCCGGCGCCGACTGGCTGCTCAAGCCGCTCGTCGACCACGACGAGACCCGCGGCGAGCGCGATCCCCGCACGGCGGCGGCGCTGGCCGAAGTCGCCCGGTTCTACGAGGACTTCCTCACCCGGACCGACGCCGACGGCCACCTCGTGATCGTGCCCTCCTACTCGCCCGAGAACCGGCCCGCGAACGCGAGCTGGGGCGCGATCAACGCCGCGATGGACCTCTCCGCCGCCCGGCACGCCCTGCGCACCGCGGCCGACTACCACCCGGGCCCGGACGCCGACCGCTGGCGCGCCCTCGCCGACCGGCTGCCCCCGCACCGCACCAACGCCGACGGGGCGCTCGCCGAATGGGCCTGGCCCGGCCTCGACGACACCTACGACCACCGCCATCTCAGCCACCTCTACGGCGTCTGGCCGCTCGACGAGATCACCCCGTACGACACCCCGGAGCTCGCGGCCGCCGCCCACCGCGCGCTCGAACTGCGCGGCGCCGAGAACGACTCGGCCCACGGCCACCTCCACCACGCGCTCATCGCGGCCCGACTGCGGGACGGCGCGCGGGTCGCCGCCGCCCTCGCCCAGGTCCTGGACGGCGACTTCTTCCACGCCTCCCTGATGAGCGCCCACTACCCGCACCGCGACGTCTACAACGCCGACGCCGCGCACACCCTGCCCGCCGTGCTCGTCGAAGCCCTCGTCCAGTCGGCCCCGGACCGCCTGGTCCTGCTCCCGGCGCCACCGGCCGCCCTGGGAACGGGCCGCCTCCACGGCATCCGCACCCGCTTCGGAGCCGAACTCGACCTCGACTGGACCCCCCAAGGGGCGCGAGCCGTCCTCAAACCGCACCGGACGCTCCGCATCGACCTGTGGACTTCCTCCGGCACCCGGCCGCTCGACCTCGTCGCCGGAGAAGACCACGTCCTCACCCTGGGGACGTGGTAGCCACCGCACCTCCCCCCACCCATGGAAGGGACACCATGGCAACACGCACGCTCGCCAGGATCGCCAAGGCCCTGACAGCCCCCGCGCT
The DNA here is from genome assembly GCF_040686075.1 of Streptomyces sp. NPDC086519. Taxonomy (NCBI): domain Bacteria; kingdom Bacillati; phylum Actinomycetota; class Actinomycetes; order Kitasatosporales; family Streptomycetaceae; genus Streptomyces; species Streptomyces sp. NPDC086519. The sequence continues at coordinate 18,211 of NZ_JBFBJL010000061.1, read as the reverse complement.
CGCCCTCGGCGCGACCGTCGGCCTCGCCTCCGCCCCCGCCTCGGCCGCCGTCTGGAGCTCCTGCGACCAGTGGGGCAACACCACGCTGAACGGCTACACCCTCTACAACGACATCTGGGGCTCCGGCGCCGGCAGCCAGTGCATCTGGGCCAACTCCGGTACCAACTGGGGTGTCTGGGCCGACCACCCCAACACCGGCGGCATCAAGTCCTACCCCAACGCCAAGGCGCTGATCAGCAAGCCGATCACCTCGCTCTCCTCGCTCTCCACCAGCTACAACGTCACGGTCCCGTCGTCCGGCGCGTACAACACGTCGTACGACATCTGGGACACGGGCTACAAGTACGAGATCATGCTCTGGATGAACCACACCGGTGCCGTCGGCCCGCTCGGCACCTCGCAGGGCACGCTGACCCTGGGCGGCCACACCTGGACCGTCTACAAGGGCAACAACGGCTCGAACGACGTCTTCTCGTTCGTGCGCACCTCGAACTCGTCCTCCGGCACCGTCAACGTCCTGCCGATCCTGAAGTGGATCAAGGACACCAAGGGCTGGTTCGGGAACGTCACCATCGGTGACTTCCAGTTCGGCTTCGAGATCACGTCCTCGTCCGGCGGGCTGGACTTCACCGTCAACAGCGAGAGCGTGAGCAGCAGCTGAGCAACGGGGCCGGTCCCGCCCGCGGTGCGGGGCCGGCCCCTTCGCGGTCATGCCCGGTCGACCTCGGCGCGCAGCGCGTTGTAGTCCGCGAAGGCCGCCTCGACGTCCGCGCGGGTCAGGCCGTAGCGGGCCAGGTCGTAGCTGTGGGTGCGGGTTCCCCTGGGGCGGGCGGTGACGGCCGGGAGGCGGGCCGCGTCGGCCTCGGTCCAGCGGGCGCCGACGGCCGCGTAGAGCTTCGGGGCGCCCGCGGCCGGGTCGGCGCCCAGCCAAGAGTAGGGAACGTCGACGAGTGACTCGCGGGGGATGCCGGTGCGGGCCGCGAGACCGCGGCGGGCCGAGCGGGCCAGCAGCTCCAGCCAGGTGGCGCCGATCCAGTGCAGGTCCAGGGGGCGGGTGTTCACCGCCATGCCGTGCTCGACCAGGCTGCAGAACGAGGCCACGGCGGTGGCCGGATCGCGGTGCGTCCACACGATGGTGGCGTCCGGGAAGACCGCGCGCAGCGCGTCCAGGTTCTCCAGGTGCAGCGGTGACTTCAGCACCCAGCGGCGGCGCGGGCGGCCGTACTGGAGCACCTGGTAGATCTGCTTGAGGTAGCGGTAGTCGGCGCCGAAGTCATGGCTCTCGTGCCAGGGCAGGTACTCGGGGATCACCGCCTGGGACAGCGGCATCACCGTGTGCGGCAGCGCGAAGGTGCACTCCTCCGGGCCCTCGGGGCGCAGGTTGTGGATGTGCCGGAAGCGCGGCGAGAAGAGGTTGATGCCGCCGACCAGACGGCGGGCGGTCGTGATCGCCTTCTCCCGTTCCTCGGGCGCGAGTCCGAGGTCCGGGGTGAGCAACTCCCAGAGCAGCGGGCAGCGGTGGTCCGCGGAGAGGGAGAGGATGCCGTGGGTGAGCGTGGTGGCGGTGCGGGGCAGGCCCACCACGAACACCGGTCTCTCGACGGGCTCGCGCTCGATCTCGGGGTGCTCGGCGAGCAGCCGGCGGATCCGGGCCCGGTTGGCGAGATGCCGGCCGACGTGTCCGCGCGCGGAGAGCCAGCCGACCGGGGTGAGATGCTCCGCCGCCGCCCAACAGCGCAGCAGGTGACGGAAGTCGTCGGTGAACCGCTCGTCGCCCGCCGCCGGCCCGGCGGCGTCGAGCAGCCGGTCGAAGGCCCGGTCCGGAGTGCGGCGGGCCCGGAAGCCGGGGCGCAGGAGCAGGTTGGCGAGCGTGAGGGGCAACGGGTCCATGGGCACGGCAGCGGAACCCTTCGTGGGGGGACAGTGGAGGCGATACTGCCTACCCCCTCCAACCATCCGCCCACACCGCCGAGTTGAGACATTTACCGGCCGGTAACGAGAGGGGTCGTGATCCGGCCGGGCTACTCCTGCTCCGCCACCGGCAGCTTCGCGTCGTCCCGCAGGAACAGCGGGATACGGTCCAGCGGCGCGTCCACCGTCACCGCCGTACCGCCCGGGTACGACTCGCCCGTCCACGCGTCCGTCCAGCGGGCGCCCGCCGGCAGATACGTCGTCCGGGCCGTCGCGCCCGCCGTCAGCACCGGTGCCACCAGGAGGTCACGGCCGAAGAGGTAGGCGTCGTCGACCGCCCAGGCGGCCTGGTCCTCCGGGAACTCCAGGAACAGCGGCCGCAGCACCGGCAGACCGTCCTCGTGGGCCTCCCGCATGACGTCGAGGACGTACGGCTTCAGGCGCTCGCGCAGCCGCAGGTACTTCTCCAGGATCGCGCCGGCCTCCGGGCCGTACGACCACACCTCGTTCGGGCCGCCCGTCATGTCGGGGCCCAGCGGCATGCCCGGGTCGCGGAAGCCGTGCAGGCGCATCAGCGGGGAGAGCGCGCCGAACTGGAACCAGCGGACCATCACCTCGCGGTAGGCCGGGTCGTCCGGGTCGCCGCCGTGGAAGCCGCCGATGTCGGTGTTCCACCAGGGGATACCGGACAGGGCGGTGTTGAGGCCGGCCGCGATCTGGTGGCGCAGGGTCGCGAAGTCGGTGCCGATGTCACCGGACCACAGCGCGGCGCCGTAGCGCTGACTGCCCGCCCACGCCGAGCGGTTGAGGGTCAGGACCTCCTCGCCCTCGGCCCGCAGGCCCTCGTAGAAGGTCCGGGCGTTCTCGGCGGGGTAGCTGTTGCCGACCTCCAGGCCGGGGCCCGTCCAGTAGCGCAGGTTCTCCTGGAAGCCCGGCTTCAGCTCGGGCTCGCAGGCGTCCAGCCAGAAGGCCGTGATGCCGTAGGGCTCCAGGTAGTTCTCCTTGACCTTCGACCACACGAACTGGCGGGCGTCCGGGTTGGTGGCGTCGTAGAACGCCACCTGGACGGTCGACGCCACCTCCTTGTCCGGCCAGTCGGCGTGCGCCGTCGGGCCGTACTGGGTGCCGATGAAGTAGCCGCGCTGCTCCATCACCGGGTGGTTCTCGCTCAGCGGGGAGACCGACGGCCAGACGCTCACCACCAGCCTGATGCCCAGCTCGTCCAGTTCGCGGACCATCGCGGCCGGGTCCGGCCACTCCTTGGGGTCGAACTTCCACTCGCCCAGGTGGGTCCAGTGGAAGAAGTCGCACACGATCGCCGAGATGGGCAGGCCCCGGCGCTTGTACTCCCGGGCCACGGCGAGGAGTTCGTCCTGGGTGCGGTAGCGCAGCTTGCACTGCCAGAAGCCCGCCGCCCACTGCGGCAGCATCGGCGTACGGCCGCTCACCGCGGTGTAGTTGCGCTGCCCGTCGGCCGGGGTGCCCACCGTGATCCAGTAGTCGAGCTGGCGGGCCGAGTCGGCCACCCAGCGGGTGCCGTTGCCGGCCAGCTCGACGCGGCCGATCGCCGGGTTGTTCCAGAGCAGCGTGTAGCCGCGGCTGGAGACCAGGACCGGGATCGAGACCTCGGCGTTGCGCTGGACCAGGTCCAGGACCAGGCCCTTCTGGTCGAGGCGCCCGTGCTGGTGCTGGCCGAGGCCGAACAGCTTCTCGCCCTCGTAGGCGGCGAACCGCTGCTCCAGGCGGTGGTAGCCGTTGCCGACCGCGGTGTACAGGCGCGGGCCGGGCCACCAGAAGTGGGCGCGCTCCTCGGCCAGGACCTCCGAGCGGTCGTCGGTGCGCAGGAACCGGACCAGGCCCTCGCCGTTCACCTCGACGGTGAGGGCCCCCACCGTCAACTGGCCTTCGCCGTCACTGATCTTGACCGTCGACTCGGCGGCCGGGCGGTCGTCGAGCAGGGCGCCGGGCAGACCGTCGAGGACCGGTCCGCCGAGCCGGGCACGCACCCGGACCGCGTCCGGACCCCACGGCTCGATGCGCAGCGTCTCCTGACGGCCGCTCCACTCCAGGGCGCCGTCCCGCTCGCGGAACGTGCCGACGGTGGGGGAGGACTGCGCGAGGCTGACCTTGGGCCGGCTCTCCGCGGACTGGATTTCGGCAGGCTGATTCATGTCACGTGCTCCTGGAGGAGTGCAGACAGAGGGGTGCCCCGGGGGACGGGGCACTGCGAAAGGGTCAGGACCCGGCCGGCGCCGGTCCCGTACTCGCCCGTACCGTCAGCTCGGGTGCGATCAGCACGACTTCGTCACTGCCCCGGCCGTCCAGCTTGGCGACCAGGTGCTCCACGGCGTACCGGCCCATCTCCTGGGCGGGGATGGCGACCGAGGTCAGCCGTACCGAGGCCTGGACGGCGACCTGGTCCGGGCAGATCGCGACCACGGACACGTCCTCGGGCACGGCCCGGCCCTGCTGGCGCAGCAGCGCGAGCAGCGGCTCCACCGCGGACTCGTTCTGGACGACGAAGCCCGTGGTACCGGGTCGCTCGTCGAAGATCCGGGCCAGCGTGGCGGTCATCGCGTCGTACCCGCCCTCGCACGGCCGGTGCAGCACCCTGAGGCCCAGCTCCCGGGCCCGGGACCGGAGACCGTCCAACGTGCGCTCGGCGAAGCCGGTGTGCCGCTCGTAGACGGCCGGGGCCTCGCCGATGACAGCGATGTCACGGTGGCCGAGTTTCGCGAGGTGCTCCACGCACAGCGCGCCGGTCGCCCCGAAGTCGAGATCGACACAGGTCAGCCCGGAGGTGGAGGCGGGCAGGCCGATGAGCACGGAGGGCTGGTCGGTCTGCCTCAGCAGCGGCAGCCGCTCGTCCTCCAGTTCCACGTCCATCAGGATCATGGCGTCGGCGAGTCCGCTGCCGGTGACCCGGCGTACCGCGTCCGGGCCCTCCTCGCCGGTGAGCAGCAGGACGTCGTAGCCGTGCAGGCGGGCCGTGGTGGCCACCGCGATCGCGATCTCCATCATCACCGGCACGTACATGTCCGTACGCAGCGGGATCATCAGCGCGATGATGTTCGACCGGCTGCTGGCCAGGGCGCGGGCGCCCGCGTTCGGGTGGTAGCCCAGCTCGCGGATGCTCTGCTCGACCCGCTGCCGGGTGGTGGTGGAGATGGACCGCTTGCCGCTGAGGACATAGCTCACCGTGCTCGCCGAGACTCCGGCGTGCTGGGCGACCTCGGCGAGGGTGACCATCCAGCTCTCCAAGCTTTGTGAAGCGCTTCGACAGTGCGCGTTGCTGACAAGGGCGAGTGAGGGTGGTTCGACAGTAGCTTCAGTGCGGGTGGGTGTCCATAGGCTGTCGAAGCGCTTCGACAACGAATTGATGAGGCGCGCTCGGCACTCCGGAGGGGCGGCGGCCACGAAGAGGTCGTACGGCCGTCACAGGGGTCGTACCCCGAACCGTCCCCCGGAAGGACCCCTTCATGCAACACCGCAGACCACGCCGGTCGAAGACGGCGAAGACACGGCCGGCCGCCGCGGTCGCACCCGCCGCCGCGGGGGCCGCCGTGGCGCAGGCCCGTGGGCCGGGTGGGCGACGGCAGGCACCGCTCCGGCATCGAGTCCGGCGCCGAGGTCCTGAGGTCCCACCCCTTCAGGGCCTCGCCGCCGAGGGTATCGGCATGGCGCAGGCGCAGGCGCAGGCGCAGGCGCAGGCGCCGGTGAGCCGGGCGAGCAGTGGCAGGTGCCTCTCCGGCATCGGGTCCGGCAGTCGAGGTTTTCAGGTGTTCGGGCCGGCTGGGACACCGCGTCGTACCCCGTCAGCATCGGCTGACAGACGCGTCGGGACCGTCGGCCCGTCAGCCGATCGGACCGCGAGGGCTGGTGGGGGCGGCCCGTTTCGGGTACCAACGATCCAGTAGCACTGGTCGGTAACGAACGGTCCTCAACAACCCCTTTTGTGGCGAGGTGAGCCTTAATGTCCGCCCCCACCACCAAGAAACCCACCGTCACCGAGCGGGAGGCCCGCCAGGTGGCGGAGGCCGCCCGGGAACAGGACTGGCGCAAGCCCAGCTTCGCCAAGGAACTGTTCCTCGGACGCTTCCGGCTCGACCTCATCCACCCGCATCCGCTCCCCGCGGACGAGGACGTGCAGCGCGGCGAGGAGTTCCTGGCGCGGCTGCGCGAGTTCTGCGAGACGAAGATCGACTCCGCGCTCATCGAGCGCGAGGCACGCATCCCCGACGAGGTGATCGCCGGCCTCAAGGAGCTCGGCGCCCTCGGCATGAAGATCGACACCAAGTACGGCGGCCTCGGCCTCACCCAGGTCTACTACAACCGGGCCCTCTCCCTGGTCGGCTCCGCGAACCCGGCGGTCGGCGCGCTGCTCTCCGCCCACCAGTCGATCGGCGTGCCGCAGCCGCTGAAGATCTTCGGCACCCAGCAGCAGAAGGACACCTTCCTGCCGCGCTGCGCCCGCACCGACATCTCGGCGTTCCTGCTCACCGAGCCGGACGTCGGCTCGGACCCGGCGCGCCTGGCCACCACCGCCGTACCGGACGGGGACGACTACGTCCTCGACGGAGTGAAGCTGTGGACCACCAACGGCGTGGTCGCCGACCTCCTGGTCGTCATGGCCCGCGTGCCCAGGACGGAGGACCACAAGGGCGGTATCACGGCCTTCGTCGTCGAGGCGGACTCCCCGGGCGTCACCGTCGAGAACCGCAACGCCTTCATGGGCCTGCGCGGCATCGAGAACGGCGTCACGCGCTTCCACCAGGTCCGGGTCCCGGCGGCCAACCGCATCGGCGCCGAGGGCGCGGGCCTGAAGATCGCCCTCACCACGCTCAACACCGGACGGCTCTCGCTCCCCGCGATGTGCGTGGGCGCCGGCAAGTGGTGTCTGAAGATCGCCCGCGAGTGGTCGGCGGTCCGCGAGCAGTGGGGCAAGCCGGTCGCGCTGCACGAGGCGGTCGGCTCCAAGATCAGCTTCATCGCGGCGACCACCTTCGCCCTGGAGGCGGTCGTCGACCTGTCCTCCCAGATGGCCGACGAGAACCGCAACGACATCCGCATCGAGGCCGCCCTCGCCAAGCTCTACGGCTCCGAGATGGCCTGCCTGATGGCCGACGAGCTGGTCCAGATCCGCGGCGGCCGCGGCTTCGAGACGGCGGAGTCGCTGAAGGCCCGCGGCGAACGCGCCGTCCCCGCCGAGCAGCTCCTGCGCGACCTGCGCATCAACCGCATCTTCGAGGGCTCCACGGAGATCATGCACCTGCTGATCGCCCGCGAGGCCGTCGACGCCCACCTCTCGGTCGCCGGCGACCTCATCGACCCCGACAAGTCACTCCAGGACAAGGCGAGGGCGGGCGCGAACGCGGGCGTCTTCTACGCCAGGTGGCTGCCGAAGCTGGTCGCGGGACCGGGCCAGCTCCCCACCTCGTACGGCGACTTCAAGCACGGCGTGGACCTCGCCCCGCACCTGCGCTACGTGGAGCGCCACGCCCGCAAACTGGCCCGTTCCACCTTCTACGCCATGTCCCGCTGGCAGGGCCGGATGGAGACCAAGCAGGGCTTCCTGGGCCGGGTCGTGGACATCGGCGCCGAACTGTTCGCGATGAGCGCGGCCTGCGTGCGCGCCGAACTGCTGCGCCGCCAGGGCGACCACGGCCGTGAGGCCTACCTGCTCGCCGACGCGTTCTGCCGGCAGGCCCGCATCCGCGTCGACGAGCTGTTCAACCGCCTGTGGTCGAACACCGACGACCTGGACCGCAAGGTCGTCAAGGGCGTGCTCGGCGGTTCCTTCGCATGGCTGGAGCGGGGGATCGTCGACCCGTCGGGCGACGGCCCGTGGATCGCCGACGCGACCCCCGGGCCGTCCCAGCGGGAGAACGTCCGCCGCCCCTTCGGGTGAGGCCGTCCAGGGTGAGGCCGCTGGAGCAGTGATTCAGCAGTACTTGTCGCTCGGATCCCGCGTCGTCCAGGAACAGGAGTCGACCTTGGCGCCACTCGCCCTGGTCAGCGTCGCCGTGTCGCTGGTGTTGTTCCACACGTAGGCACGGCGGTTCTGGAACTTGTCCGACGCGGTGTCCGTGCCCCGGCCGGTGTGCACCTTCATCGTCTTGTGGGCGCCGATCTTGACGTTCTTGAAGACGTAGCGGTGGTTGGAGGCGTCCTTCAGGACCCAGCCCCCCAGCGAGACGGCCGAGCCGCCGGTGTTCTTGATCTGCACCCACTCGGCGTTGAGGCTGGCGTTGGAGCGGTTGTCACTGCCCGGGCTGTCGAACCAGACGTGGTAGATGGTCACGCCGCCGGCCGCCTGGGCCGGAGTGCTGAGCACGGTGCCGGTGAGCAGTGCGGCGCCCGCGAGCGCGGGCAGGGCGGCGCGTATGCGCGAAGTACGCATGGAGAGATCCCCCCAGGATGTCTTCCGGTCGGGCCGGTCATCCCCGCCGGCCCGACAGAAGTGTTATCACACGATCTTCACGCGATCCCGACAAAGGGAATTCCGCTCCATACGACACCAAGGACTGATAAGGCACGCGCGTGCGGGACGCGCTGTCCTCCCGCCCGCCGGATGCGGCCACAATGGGGGGATGACCGACAGTCCCGCCAGTCCGGCACCCCTCGCCGACCCGCACCTCGTGTACGACCCGCTCGTGGGCGACGGCCCGAAGGACGTGGTGATCCTCGGCTCCACCGGATCGATCGGCACCCAGGCCATCGACCTCGTCCTGCGCAACCCCGACCGCTTCCGGGTCACCGCCCTGTCCGCCCATGGCGGCCGGATCGCCCTCCTCGCCGAGCAGGCGCACCGGCTGCGGGTGCGCGCCGTCGCGGTCGCCCGCGAGGACGTCGTACCGGCGCTGCGCGAGGCGCTCACGGCGCTGTACGGCCCCGGCGAACCGCTCCCCGAGATCCTCGCCGGACCCGACGCGGCCGCACACGTCGCCGCCTCCGACTGCCACACCGTGCTCAACGGCGTCACCGGCTCCATCGGCCTCGCGCCCACCCTCGCCGCCCTGGAGGCGGGCCGCACCCTCGCGCTCGCCAACAAGGAGTCGCTGATCGTCGGCGGCCCGCTGGTCAAGGCGCTGGCCAAGCCCGGCCAGATCATCCCGGTGGACTCGGAGCACGCGGCGCTCTTCCAGTCGCTGGCGGCGGGGACCCGGGCCGACGTCCGCAAACTGGTCGTCACCGCCTCCGGGGGGCCCTTCCGGGGCCGCACCAGGACCGACCTTGCCCGGGTGACCGTCGAGGAAGCGCTCGCCCACCCCACCTGGGCGATGGGACCGGTCATCACGATCAACTCCGCGACCCTGGTCAACAAGGGGCTGGAAGTCATCGAGGCGCACCTCCTCTACGACATTCCCTTCGACCGCATTGAGGTGGTCGTGCACCCGCAGTCGTATGTCCACTCGATGGTCGAGTTCACGGACGGATCCACGATCGCGCAGGCGACGCCCCCCGACATGCGGGGGCCGATCGCCATCGGTCTCGGCTGGCCCGAACGGGTCCCGGACGCGGCGCCCGCCTTCGACTGGAGCACGGCGTCCACCTGGGAGTTCTTCCCGCTGGACAACGAGGCCTTCCCGTCCGTGAACCTGGCCCGGCACGTCGGTGAGCTCGCGGGCACCGCGCCGGCGGTGTTCAATGCGGCCAACGAGGAGTGCGTCGAGGCCTTCCGGGCCGGTCTGCTGCCCTTCAACGGCATCATGGAGACCGTGACCCGGGTGGTCGAGGAGCACGGCACCCCCCGTACGGGAACTTCGCTCACCGTGCCGGACGTACTCGAAGCGGAGACCTGGGCACGAGTCCGGGCCCGGGAACTGACAGCGCAGATGGCGACCGCGGAGGCGCGTGCATGACAGCCCTGATGATGATCCTCGGCATAGTCGTCTTCGTGGTGGGCCTGCTGGTCTCGATCGCCTGGCACGAACTGGGGCATCTGTCCACCGCCAAGCTCTTCGGCATCCGGGTCCCGCAGTACATGGTCGGCTTCGGCCCGACCATCTGGTCGCGGCACAAGGGCGACACGGAGTACGGCATCAAGGCCGTCCCGCTGGGCGGCTACATCCGCATGATCGGCATGTTCCCGCCGGGTGCCGACGGCCGGATCAGCGCCCGCTCCACCTCCCCCTGGCGCAGCATGATCGAGGACGCCCGCTCGGCGGCCTTCGAGGAGCTCCAGCCCGGCGACGAGACCCGCCTCTTCTACACGCGCGCCCCCTGGAAGCGCGTGATCGTGATGTTCGCGGGCCCGTTCATGAACCTGATCCTGGCGGTGGCGCTGTTCCTCACGGTCCTGATGGGCTTCGGCATCAGCCAGCAGACCACCACGGTCAGCTCGGTCTCCCAGTGCGTGATCGCGCAGAGCGAGAACCGCGACACCTGCAAGAAGACCGACGCCGCCTCCCCGGCCGCCGCCGCGGGCCTCAAGGCCGGCGACAAGATCCTCTCCTTCAACGGGGTGCGGACCACCAGCTGGAACCAGCTCTCCGACCTGATCCGGTCCACCCCCGGCAAGGAGGTCGCGATCGTCGTCGACCGCAAGGGCCAGGACGTCACCCTGCACGCGAGGATCGCCACCAACCAGGTCGCCAAGAAGGACTCCAGCGGCCAGATCGTCGCGGGCCAGTACGTCACCGCCGGCTTCCTCGGCTTCAGCGCCGCCACCGGCATCGTCCGCCAGGACTTCGGCGACTCGGTGACCTGGATGGGCGACCGCCTCGGCGAGGCCGTCGACTCCATCGCCAGTCTTCCCGGCAAGATCCCGGCCCTGTGGAACGCGGCCTTCGACGGCGCCCCCCGCCAGCCGGACTCCCCGATGGGCGTGGTCGGCGCGGCGCGCGTCGGCGGCGAGATCTTCACCCTGGACATCCCGCCCACCGAGCAGCTGGCCATGGCACTGATGCTGGTGGCCGGCTTCAACCTCTCCCTGTTCCTCTTCAACATGCTCCCGCTGCTGCCGCTGGACGGCGGCCACATCGCGGGCGCCCTGTGGGAGTCGCTGCGCCGGAACCTGGCGAAGGCGCTGCGCCGCCCGGACCCCGGCCCGTTCGACGTGGCGAAGCTGATGCCGGTGGCTTATGTGGTGGCCGGGATCTTTGTTTGCTTTACCCTCTTGGTCCTGGTCGCGGATGTAGTTAACCCGGTCAAGATCAGCTGAGAAAAAGACATTTCTTGTCATGGATGTAATTCGGGCCCTTCATTCGTGTAGCCCACACGAGTGAAGGGCCCGAATTACACCCATGATGTAAGTGCGAACTTCGTACGTTCTTGTTGTTCATGGGTGACCCCAGCGGTGCGCCAACACCCTGGGGTCTGGCCAGTCTCGAAGGGACTGACATGCAGCAAGGTACTGCGCCGTGCGCAGAAGACAAGGGCGGAGACGCCGAGCCCCTCGCTGTCGCCGCTTACATGCGGGTCTCGACTGCGGAGCAAAGGGGGCGGTACGGGATTCCGGCTCAGGCCGAAGCCATTCGGATGTTCGTGGAGCAGCGGTCGACGTGGCGGCTTGCGGGGTGTTGGGAAGACCTCGGCGAATCGGGCTCGACAGATTCGCGACCTGGGCTCGACGAACTGCTCGTGGAAATCGGCGAAGGCCGGGTGGGTGTCGTTCTGGTTCACCGCCTCGACCGTCTGGGACGAACGGAGTCCGCCGTCTGGCGCTGCATCTGGCAGATCGAAGACGCCGGGGCTCGGGTCGAGTGCTGCGTCGAGTCTTTGAGGGAAGCCGGCCTTGAAAGATGGCTCACCATCGACCGGCTGGCGCAGGCAGTGGAGGCGGACTACCGCCGAATCGTCGCCCGTACCCAGGCGGGTCGGCAGCTCAAGGCACTTGACGGCGGCTGGCCGGGTGGCCCGGCCCCCTATGGCTACACAATCAGCGGGAAGGGCGCTTTCGGGTCGGCTCTCGAAGTCGATCCGGCTGAAGCAGCTGTGGTGCGGCTCCTGGCCGATCTTGTGATCGAGGGCGGCCGCACCCTGGCGGACGTCGCCGAGGAACTGAACGGACGCGGGATTCCCACTCGAAGCGGAAAGCGCTGGACAGTGGTGAACCTTCACCGACGGTTGCAGAGCGCGGCGTTTCTCGGAGAGGCCGTCTTTCGGCGTCCTGATCAGCAGTGGGGCGGCCATTGCACCCGGCTCGGCAACGACGGACGCCCCCTGCACGGTGAGAGCGTGGTGATCCCCTTGCCTGCGATTCTGCCGGCAGAGAGGATCCACGCCTTTCAGCGAGCGCTGGCCGAGCTGACCCGGCCGCGCAGGAATCCCTTGGGGGAGTACCCGCTCACCGGGCGAATCCATGGGCCATGCGGGCGGCCTTACGTCGGTTGCTTCCGGAGCAACGACGGGGTACGGACGTATCGCTGTTCGGGGTTGAACGCCGCTGCCCACTGCGGCTGCCTCTTTCTGCACGCCGGTCACGCCGAGGAAGAGGTGGCGCGGCACGTGAATGTCCTGCTGGCATCGATGCCACTGCACAGTCGGCCGATACTGCCGGCATCCGCCCAGGCACACACGCAGCTGATCCGGCACCTTGAGAGGGTGACGTCGCTGGAATGGCTCGTTGCGCAGTGCGCGGAGGAACTCGACGAATTGCGGTGCCAGGCACCGCACAGCCGTGTCATCGCCGCTGCGATGCGGCAGCTCGAAGTGGAGAAGGACGTCTTCGAACGGATCCTGGCCCATGCGCGGGACTGGCTGGCGGAGCTGGAGGATCGAGACGGCAGGGACGCCCGGCTTACAGCTGCTCTGGGAGTGGCCGCTCCGGACATCCGGTCCCTTTCGTCCTCCGAGCAACGTCGCCTGATGGAGTCACTCAAGGTGCGTGTCGACATCGCGGACCCGGAGTTCCGGTACCGGAAGGGGACGAGGTGCTTGACGATGCAGTGGCATGAGCGCACGGGGACACCCGTTCCCCCTGATCCCACGGACAGTCGGTGGGCCCGCATCGAGGAGTTGCTCCGTTCCAAGTACGGGGCGCACCATTTTCGGTCACCGCTGGATCTGAAAGCAGCCCTCACGGGGATGCTGCACCGTCTGCGTACCGGAATTCTGTGGCGTGACCTTCCGGAGCGATTCGGCAACCGTGAGAAGGTGCGGTGGAGGCAACGAACCTGGTTGGCCGATGGAGTGTGGCCGGACATCGTCAAGCTCCTCGACGAGGAGGGCAAGGGCACGCCGGTCCTGGGCTATGAGGCGGCCCCCGCGCTGGCCATCCGCACAGGCCTGGACACGGAAGCTCTCTGCTGACAGCCCAACGCGGGCTGGGCATGGCGTTCAACCAGAGATCATGTCCTCTGGAGCGCCCGCCATGCCCGGCGCCGCTGTCAGCGACACCATTGGACGGATGGTCGTGCCGCCGTGTGCTTACGTTCAGCCCCGTGCCGTAATCTCGGAGCCTGGAACCCGCTCACGACGGGGCCTGGACCTAGATCCACGACTTGGGGTTGCACAGCAGATGACTGCGATTTCTCTCGGCATGCCGTCCGTTCCGACCAAGCTCGCCGAGCGCCGGAAAAGCCGGCAGATCCAGGTCGGCTCCGTGGCGGTCGGCGGTGACGCCCCGGTCTCGGTCCAGTCGATGACCACGACCCGTACGTCCGACGTCGGCGCGACCCTCCAGCAGATCGCCGAGCTCACGGCCTCCGGCTGCCAGATCGTCCGGGTCGCCTGTCCCACCCAGGACGACGCCGACGCGCTGGCGACCATCGCCAAGAAGTCCCAGATCCCGGTCATCGCGGACATCCACTTCCAGCCGAAGTACGTCTTCGCCGCGATCGAGGCCGGCTGCGCCGCCGTCCGCGTCAACCCCGGCAACATCAAGCAGTTCGACGACAAGGTCAAGGAGATCGCCGCGGCCGCCAAGGACCACGGCACCCCGATCCGCATCGGTGTCAACGCCGGTTCCCTGGACCGCCGGCTGTTGCAGAAGTACGGCAAGGCGACCCCCGAGGCCCTGGTCGAGTCGGCCCTGTGGGAGGCGTCCCTCTTCGAGGAGCACGACTTCCGGGACATCAAGATCTCCGTCAAGCACAACGACCCGGTCGTGATGATCGAGGCGTACCGGCAACTCGCCGCCCAGTGCGACTACCCCCTCCACCTCGGCGTGACCGAGGCGGGCCCGGCCTTCCAGGGCACGATCAAGTCGGCCGTCGCCTTCGGCGCCCTGCTCTCCCAGGGCATCGGCGACACGATCCGGGTCTCCCTCTCCGCGCCTCCGGTCGAGGAGGTCAAGGTCGGCAATCAGATCCTGGAGTCCCTCAACCTCAAGCAGCGCGGCCTGGAGATCGTCTCCTGCCCGTCCTGCGGCCGTGCCCAGGTCGACGTCTACAAGCTCGCCGAAGAGGTCACCGCCGGCCTCACGGGCATGGAGGTGCCGCTGCGCGTCGCCGTCATGGGCTGCGTGGTGAACGGCCCCGGCGAGGCCCGCGAGGCCGACCTCGGCGTCGCCTCCGGAAACGGCAAGGGCCAGATCTTCGTCAAGGGCGAGGTCATCAAGACGGTCCCCGAGTCCAAGATCGTCGAGACCCTCATCGAAGAGGCCATGAAGCTGGCCGAGCAGATGGAGGCGGCGGGCACGGAGTCGGGAGAGCCGTCGGTGTCGGTGGCGGGCTGAGACCGTCCTCGGGCGGCGGCCGGGTTTCCGCGCCCCCGCCGCCCCCACCCGTCCCGTCCTCACGAGGCTCCGCCCCTGACACCCCCGCCCAGGGGCTCCGCCGCCCCTGGATCCCGCTCCTCGGACGCCGGAGGGGCTGACTCGTTACGGAACCCCAGCTCACGGTCGCTTCACTGCATACGGGGCGGCGCGGCCAAGCTTCCGCAGGTACAGTGCGGAGATCAGCAGAACCCATCAGCGTGAGGCCCCGCACGTGTTGACGCAGACCACCTCACGGGTGCTCGAACCGAGTGACCTGGACGCCGCGCTCGCGGTACTCGACCGCGAGCCGGTCGCGAACGCCTTCGTGACCTCACGTGTCCAGGTGGCCGGCCTCGACCCCTGGCGCCTCGGCGGCGAGATGTGGGGCTGGTACGAGGACGGCATGCTCACGTCCCTCTGCTACGCCGGCGCCAACCTGGTCCCGATCTGCGCCACCCCGCGCGCGATCCGCGCCTTCGCCGACCGGGCCCGCCGGGCCGGCCGCCGCTGCTCCTCGATCGTCGGCCCCGCCGAGGCCACCGCCCAGCTCTGGCGCCTCCTGGAGCCGCACTGGGGCCCCGCCCGCGAGGTGCGCCGCCACCAGCCCCTGATGGTCACCGACCGGATGCCCGCCGACATCGCCCCGGATCCCTACGTCCGCCGCATCCGCAAGGACGAGATGGAGGCGATCATGCCGGCGTGCGTGGCGATGTTCACGGAGGAGGTGGGCGTCTCCCCGCTGGCCGGCGACGGCGGCCTCCTCTACCAGGCGAGGGTCGCCGAACTCGTCGGCTCCGGCCGCTCGTTCGCACGGCTCGACGACAACGGCAGGGTCGTCTTCAAGGCGGAGATCGGCGCGGCGACGGCCGAGGCCTGCCAGATCCAGGGCGTGTGGGTCGCCCCCGAGTACCGGGGCATGGGCCTGGCGGCCCCCGGAATGGCGGCGGTGCTGCGCTACGCCCTGGCCGACGTGGCCCCGGTCGTCAGTCTCTACGTCAACGACTTCAACACGGCGGCGCGAAGGACGTATCTGAGGGTGGGCTTCCAGGAGGTCGGAGCGTTCATGAGCGTCCTGTTCTGACGGTTCCTCTCTGGCAGGGCGCCAGGGGAAACGCGCCCGAAGGGGCGCGGGTCTGTATCGACATGCGGCTGCCGCCGCGTGCGCGCGACCAGCCCCGGCCCACCCGCACCCGGACGGCGACGCTCCGCCCCTGTACCCTCCCCCCATGGACCTCGTGATCGGCCCCCTGGACCTCCCCACCCATGTGGACGAGGCCCTGGCAGTCCAAGCGATCGCCTTCGGCCTGGGCCCCGACGAGGTGGCGGTCCGCCGCCAGATCGTCCTCCGCCACATGCAGTACCCCGGGGCGAGGGCCCTCGGTGCCACGGCCGAAGGCCGGCTCGTGGGGTTCGTCTACGGCATGCCGAACAGCCGCACCCACTGGTGGTCCACCGTCGTGGAGCCCTACCTCCGCGCGCAGGGCAACGCCGACTGGCTCGACGACTCCTTCGTCATCACCGAACTGCACGTGCACCCCCGCCACCAGAACCGCGGCATCGGCCGCCGGCTGATCACGCTCATCACCGACGACGCCACCGAGCCCCGCTCCATCCTCTCCGCGATCGACACCGACAGCCCGGCCCGCGGCCTCTACCACTCCCTCGGCTACGTCGACCTGGCCCGCAAGGTGTATTTCCCCAGCGCCCCCAAGCCGTACGCCGTGATGGGCGCCCCCCTGCCGCTGCGCCGCAAGTGACCCCGTCGCCGGTAACGGATTTCCACCGGCACAGCGAGCCCGGCTAACCTCCTAGCCATCAACCTTTTCCGGCAGGAGTACGAGAACCATGGCGAACGCACCGGTCCAACGCATGTCCCAGTTGATGGCGAAGACGCTGCGTGACGACCCGGCGGACGCCGAGGTCCTCAGCCACAAGCTCCTCGTCCGCGCCGGGTACGTCCGCCGTACGGCGGCCGGGATCTGGTCCTGGCTGCCGCTGGGCCTGAAAGTGCTGTCCAACATCGAGCGGATCGTCCGCGAGGAGATGGACGCGGTCGGCGCCCAGGAGGTGCTGCTCCCGGCCCTCCTGCCCCGGGAGCCGTACGAGGCGACCGGCCGCTGGGAGGAGTACGGCGCCGAGCTGTTCCGTCTCCAGGACCGCAAGGGCGGCGACTACCTGCTCGGCCCGACCCACGAGGAGATCTTCACCCTGCTGGTGAAGGACCAGGCGTCCTCCTACAAGGACCTGCCGGTCATCCTCTACCAGATCCAGAACAAGTACCGGGACGAGGCCCGTCCGCGCGCCGGCATCCTGCGCGGCCGTGAGTTCCTGATGAAGGACTCGTACTCCTTCGACCTGGACGACGAGGGTCTGGCGAAGTCGTACGCCCTGCACCGCGCGGCCTACCAGCGGATCTTCGAGCGCCTCGGTCTCGACTACCGCATCGTCGCCGCCACCGCCGGTGCCATGGGCGGCTCGAAGTCGGAGGAGTTCCTGGCCCCGGCCGAGGCCGGCGAGGACACCTTCGCCGACTGCCCGAACTGCGACTTCGCGGCCAACACCGAGGCGGTCGCGTACGAGCTGAAGCCGGTGGACGCGTCCGGTGTGCCCGCTCTCGAAGAGATCCCGACCCCGGACACGCCGACCATCGAGACCCTCGCCGCGTATCTCGGCGTCCAGGCCTCCGACACGCTGAAGAACCTGCTGGTGAAGGTCGACGGCGAGATCGTGGCCATCGGTGTGCCGGGTGACCGCGAGGTCGACATGGGCAAGGTCGAGGAGCACTTCGCCCCGGCCGGCGTCGAGCTGGTCACCGAGGCGGACTTCGCGGGCCGTCCCGACCTGGTCCGCGGCTACGTCGGCCCGCAGGGTCTCGGCGAGAAGGTGAAGTACGTCGCCGACCCGCGCGTGGCCCCCGGCACCGCCTGGATCACCGGCGCCAACAAGGCGGGCACGCACGCCAAGAACGTGGTGTCCGGCCGCGACTTCGAGGTGGACGAGTTCGTCGACGTCGTCGTCGTGCAGGACGGCGACCCCTGCCCGAAGTGCGGCACCGGCCTGAAGCTGGACCGCGCCATCGAGATCGGGCACATCTTCCAGCTGGGCCAGAAGTACACCAACGCCCTCAAGCTGGACGTCCTCGGCCAGAACGGCAAGCCGGTCCGTGTGACGATGGGCTCCTACGGCATCGGCGTCTCCCGCGCCGTCGCCGCCCTCGCCGAGCAGACCGCCGACGAGCACGGCCTGGTCTGGTCGCGTGAGGTCGCCCCGGCCGATGTGCACGTCGTCGCGGCCGGCAAGGCCGTGCAGACCGAACTCGCCCTGGACGTCTCGGAGAAGCTGCGGGCGGCCGGGCTGCGCGTCCTGGTCGACGACCGGGCCGGGGTCTCCCCGGGTGTGAAGTTCACGGACGCCGAGCTCATCGGCGTACCGCAGATCCTGGTCGCGGGCCGCCGCTCCGCCGAGGGCGTCCTGGAGCTCAAGGACCGCAAGACCGGCGAGCGCGAGGAGCTCACGGTGGACGAGGCGATCGCCCGCCTGACCGCGAACTGACCCGAGTCCCGCCGCGGCGGCCGCCCGGGACACATCCGCATATCAAACCAAAGTACTCCCGTCACTCAATAACCGAACTGTGGTGGCGATGTGGGGGGGGTGATCGGT
>NZ_JBFBJL010000060.1:0-56421 GCF_040686075.1 Streptomyces sp. NPDC086519 | reverse complement strand
GCGCTCCGCTCCGCCGGGCGCGCTCCCGGCTCCGCCGCGGGCGCCGCTCCTGCCTTCGGCCCGCTCCGCCCGCGCTGCGCCGACGCGCGCCCACGAGGCCAGAGCCGGGACATGAGTGGATCACCGCAGAGAAGCGGCCACGGTCAGGACAGCCTCCGGCGGGGGCGCTCAGGCTCCGAGATGGCGGGGGCGCCGTTCGCGAGTGCCGGCGAGTCGGTGGCGTGCGCGGGGTGCTTCCATCCCGTCTGCCGTCGACCCAGGCAGAGCCGAGCAGTCGCGGCCCAGGGCGTCAAGGTCGTTCGTACAGTAGCGCGCTCCACCTTGACGCCCTGAACCACGCCCGCTCCACGGTGTGTGGGTCGACGGCAGACGGGATGGAAGCGGGGGAGGGGTGGCGTGTGGCGGTGCGATTCAAACTCGCGGCGAGACGCGTTCACAATGAACGCGTCAGCGTCGGTACCTTCCCAATGCTTTCTTTCTGGGTATCCTTGTGTGCAATAAAGCCGAAGATTACGGCAACGGCGATCGCGATGAGCGCAATTATGCTCGTCACCACCTCATTCGCTGTGAAGCGCCAGTATGAGAGCGTGAAATCATCGCGCGTGAGCCAGATTTCGACTCTGAGAATGCGCTTTAGAATGCTGCCGATAGTGAACCCACATGCCATTCCTGCCACCGCACTCAGTACTGACAGGGGTGTGGAATGGAAGAAGGAACTGATCAGCAGCGCAAGTGATGCGCCCCAGCTGGTCCACGCTGCCCGAGGTGCATACCAGATCCACCACTTCCGTGGGCGCGCCTCCTTGAGCAGCGGGTGAAGGATCGCAGTTTGCGCATTGACCCAGCTTGGATCGCCTGAAATAGTGCAAGATGCATATCTCGCAGGCGTGATCGATACGCGGGCTACGCGCTGTGGATCGCCGTTGCTGCGGTGTCGAATGTTACTAGCGAAAATTACAAGATTATCAACTACCTCGACGTCTCCGGGCTCGGTTGATTCTGCAAGTGCCTGGGCGAGTCCATCGATTGAGTTGGACTTATACGTCGTGATCGCGCGAGTCGTCGAAAAATCGAGCTGTTCCTCGGCAGGCAACCCAACCCGAAGCGCACGCACCCATTTGTTAATGAGGCGGCGGTTGAGCTTGCACCCCTGAACCGTCATGGTCGAGGTTGCTTCCGTCGTTACGTTTGAAGCAGTCACAGGTCCCCCCGTCACATGTCCTAAGGGGTGCGATCCCCGTCGGAGTAGCCTCAGCTCTCCCTGATGCCAGCTCAGCTAGAGCGCTTGCCTGTTTATCTTGACTTGCCCAGCGGACTCACATGCCGGAGGCGAGACAGTCCAAGGCGGAGCAGTCCACTTGTGAGCCGCTCAAGAGTACGGGCTTCGCCGGCTGGGCCGTCTGTGGGCCGTCCGAGGGGGATCGGCGACGACAGATGACGACGGGTAGCGACAGGCTCCCAGACCGTGAGCCGCAGGTCACCCAAGTGGATCTGCGACACTGGTACCACCATGCCCAAGCCCGGAGAACTGAGCTGGCGCGGATCTCGCGCTGCGCGAGTGACCACGTGACTCGTTGTCCCTCAATTTCCTCAAGTCGCTCTCTTGGACAGGGACTTGCTGGCACAGTATACGCAGCGGGGAGCTAAGGCGGTCAGTCCCCGCCGACACTAGCATCGATTAACGGGTTACCCATACAGGAGCAATCCATGAAAAGGGCATTCGTTGGGCTTTCAACGCCACTGTGCTACGACTACAGGAACCCAATCAGACCACGCAGCGAGAATGAAGCTGATATTCCCAACCCAATTCTTGAAAACACAATGGGTCTCCTTCTTTGCTACGATGAAATTTGGTTTCTTTCGCGTGAAGCTTGCCCGCTAGCCCTGCACGACATTGAGTATGTAAAATTCGTTACGGATGATCCGGAATTGCTAAGTCGAGCGCAGACTGCACGCTCGCAGTACACCGAGCTCTACAGGGAGTGGCGTCGGAGTCCAGAATACTGGCAACGCTTCAATCTGCCCGAGATTGATACTAGAAGTCAAGACGAACCCGGCATCTACGTGTCTACGGTCGAATCCCTTCGGAAGTCAGTTAAATTCGATCTAGCGCCGGACAATCACGGTCGCGGCGCTCTGGGCATGGGGATGGGAAATGCTGACGAGCACAACCTAATCATAGACATTGGGGTTGCGGCAGCTCTAGATATGCAGTTGGAGGTAATTATGAACTCCTTCACTGCAGCGCATTCAATCTCAGACATTCCGTCAGCCCTGAATAGGGGAACGCTCGAACAGTGGAGAATCGAGGCAGCCGAGCATATCACCACCGTAAAGACAATTGACTTCCTTGGCCCAAAGGGTGCTTACCATGAAAGCATTGAGTCGCTGCGCTCTCATCCCAGAGTTGCCGAATTTCGACAGTATCTGAGCCTGCTAGAACGCCCGGCGAATGACGTGGCTGCCCTTGCTAAAGAGGTTGAGGATCTGGCACTAAAGCATGCCCGTGACAGCCTCGAAAAATATCTCAGCGGTACGGGCAAGATTCACACCGTTGGCGCTGCAGCGATCGGGACTGCCGGAAATTTGATCCATCCCGGCTTGGGTAGCGCTTTGGGTGGTGCCCTCAGTGCAATTCAATGGATCAAGGATAGGAAAGCTCGAAATCAAATGGCGTGGTCCCTCTTTGTGGTCGACGCCCGTACTCGCATGGGACAGCGACGCTGACTGGGTTCGGTACGGTCCGAACGATCGACTGATCCTTTCCAACACCTGAGACGGCAGTCGGCCAATCGTGGACTGTCTGTAGACAGGAGCGACCTAGTTCAGCGGATGTAAGGACCTAACCAGCTATTTCCCGTAGGACCAAGGCGGCCCCCCGGAGCCGTTGCCGTACATGCACTGGCAATTGGTCCGTCAGGGTCGAGACTCGTGCCAGAACCGTGCCAGGTTGTGCGGCGTGCCACGGGGAATGGCGGGGACCAGGTCGCTGGCGACTCAGGCCCGTAGCGGGTCCGCCGCAGGTCAGCCTCGCAACCATCCGTGGACAACCCGAGCTTCCCAAGCTCATGGCCTTGCAGTGGCCAGGCCCCGCTTGCAGCGCCACGATTCTCGTTCAGCAGACCGGGGTATCGCTGATAGGTGCCCTGGCGAGGCACAGCTCGGCTTTCGAGGGTGGCGGGAGACATGTGGGGGACTCGTGGCGCGCCGTAAGTCAGTGATGCAAGTGCTCGCTGAGGCATACAAAGCGAAGCAGCAGGCCAAGGCTGCTGAGTTAAAGCGTGCTCAGCAGAAGGAGCAGGCGGCCGCGAAGGCCGCTGAGGAGCGTCGACGCCGTCAGAAACGGGAAGCCGCCAAAGCCGATGCCGAGCGCGCCCGTCTGGTGGCTGCAGGACAGAAGCATCTGGAGCGGGAGCAGGTTGCACAGGAGCGTGAGGTCGCCCGTATCGAGCGTGAGTTGGCCAAGCGCCAGGCCGAACGGCAGCGCGCCGCTGAGCAGCGCGAGCGGGAGCAGGCTCGTGTGGAGAAGGAGCGCCAGAAGCAGGCGCGAGAGACGCGCTTGCTGGAGCTGAAGGCCGATGCCGAGAAGCGCACCCGCCAGGCCCAAGAGCGCCTGGCGGAGCTACAGGCGGTGCTGACGGACCGGCCCAGGAACCTGAAGAGCTGGCACCCCTATGTCGAGCAGGCACTCGCCAAGCAGGGCCCGCAGGGCGTTGCAGACGCTGTGGAGGAAGTGCTGCGTGGCTCTTCCGTGCCCAAAGGGTGCCGTGTTGATGCGGGGGCGGCGTACATACCTGAGGCTCAGCAGCTGCTCATTGAGGTGGAGCTACCTCAGCTTGATGTAGTGCCGGCCATGGTGGAGTACCGGGTTGTGGCCCAGCGGACTGAGATCGTCGCTCAGCCACGGAAGGAGGCCGAGACGAAGAAGGTTTACCGCACTCTGGTCGCCCGCCTTGTCCTGCGCGCACTGGACGAGGCCCTTTCCACCACTCCGCCTGATCTCGTCACAACGGTGGTGTTCAACGGGCATGTGAGTGCAAAGGATCGCGCAACCGGGCGTCCGGTGCGACCTTGCCTGGTGAGCGTGGTCGCCCAGCGTGAGCAGTTCGACGAACTCGTATTGGACGAGCCCGAGCTCGATGCTCAGGAGAGCCTGAAGTACCTCGGCGCTGTCGTCTCCCGCCATCCGCACGACCTGGAGGCAGTGCCCCCAGTCGTTGAGATCGATCTGTCGCGATACCGCATTACGGCGGATGCCGGCGCCGTGGCAGGACTCGACAGCCGACCCGACCTCCTGCAGATGGACCCCTTTGCGTTTGAGCGGCTTGTACGCGAACTGTTCGAAGCGATGGGCTTCGAGACGTGGCGTACTCAGGGCTCGCGAGATGACGGTGTGGACGCCGTCGCGGTCCAGCGGGACCCGGTCGGGACCACTGTCTTCGCCATCCAGGCGAAGAGGTCGAAAAACGCAGTGCCCGTTGAGACGGTTCGGGCATTGGCGGGGGTGATGCACGACAAGGCTGCTAGTCGCGGAGTCCTGGTGACGACCTCTTGGTTTGGCAAGGCAAGCGCTGACTTCGCTCACCGAAACGGCAGGATGCAGCTCATCAACGGGCGCAATCTCAAGGCGCTGCTCAAGGAACACCTGAATATGGACGTCTTGATCGGCCTTCCCAAGACACCTCCGGGCTGGCAGCCCTCTGACATCCAATGAGCCACCGTCCGGGCACAGCGGAGGCCAAGCCGCAGCACTGCACCACAACCGCACCAGATCGAGTGGGGAACAGCGGGGAATCACGGTGAGAGCGGACAGCTCGATCGAGCCACGATGCAACCGTTCACTCAGGTCAGCGCCCAGACCGGCCCCACGAGATCGCAGCTTCCCAAGCTGATGGGACCGGAAGATCTGGACGAGGACACTGCAGGAAGACTCTGCGAGTCACTCGGCTGTGGGAGCCGTCAGGGGAGCTTCCTCATCACCCGCAACCCGATCCAGTACGCGAGGACGGCGACCGCGAGGCTTACGAGCGAAGCTGCTGTGTGCGGATATTCCTGGGTCAGTTGCTTCGTCGTCTCAAGAGCCGGCCCGCGAGTGAAGAAGAAGCCGGTTGTGGCCGCAAGGGTGGCTCCAGCCTTGTCCTTGGTCCACCGGGCCTTCGGCCCGGAGTCGCTTGTCATGAGACGGTGGTATCGGGGACGCGGGTGGTGCGCAAGATCCAGGCGCCTCAGGGAGAGAACATCCGTCCGAACCGCGATTGCCGTACAGCAGCGGAGTACAGCAACCACGGCAACTGACCATGGCCTATAGCAACTCTCAGGGACCGTGCGACGGCCTCTATGACCCCCGTTGACCGATCTCTGTAGAGCTACGGATCAGAAGGTTGCAGGTTCGAATCCTGCCGAGTGCACACAGGTCAAAGGCCCCGCTGGTTCGTCCGGCGGGGCCTTTGACATCAACGGCTGACATCAACGCCTAGGGTGCTGGTCTCCTTTGGATCTTCGATCCTAGGGTCCGGGCGAGCGATGCAGTGCGCGCCGGGGACATACCCGATTGGTTCGTCTGGATCTTTCTCGGCCTAGCCGTATTGCAGGTCCTCGCCCTCGTCCCCATCATTCGCCGACTGCGCGGACACGACTCCGCGGCGCGCTTCAAGGCGCGCCTCGACCTGCTGGAAACCGTCGGTGGCCTGTTGCTCTTTGTCGGCTCGCCACTGAGTCTCGTGGTGGCGGGACCCTGGATCTGGATCGCTGTCCCCGGCTTCGTGCTCATGTCCGTCGGCTACGCCGTGAAGGGCGTTCACCGGCTCCGGGTTCGCCGGCGCCCCACGGCCTGATCCAGGAGACAGGCCATAGATGGGTCTCAGTGACGGCGTCATCAAGGTACCCGACTGCAAGGCCTCATCCCTCGGGGGCGTCGCCCAGTGCGAGGCCGAGCTGCACAGCCCGCTTTCCGAGCGACCTGCAACCTCCGTGTGGATCGACGCACTGACGGCCGACGTCTCGGGCGCCGCGTGCTTCGAACGTGCGTCTCCCGCCGGGCCGGCCGCACCGCACCGGGCCGTTGTCAGTGCCGCCGTCTACCCTCGCGACTGATGGCACAGGTGTGGAAATGCTCGGGGCTGCGCTGGTCGGACGACGGACCCGTGCTGGTGTGGAGCGGTGGGCGGCGCAGTCCGCTCGCCCGGGGGAAGCGCGTGGCCTTCGGGGTCGCGGAAGGAGGCGCCGACGGGGGTGCGAAACGGGAGTGTGCAGGGGCGCGCGGGCATGACTGTCCGACCCGGACCCCCGTGTCCGGCAGAACCACCGGCGCCCGGTGCGAGGAGTGTGCGCGGCTGGACCGGGCGCACTCCGTGGCCGCCGACACCGTCGCCGACGATCCCCGGCCGTACCACGTGTATCTGGCGTGGTTCGGGCCCGGGATGGTCAAGGTGGGGATCACGGCCGTCGAGCGGGGGTCGGCCCGGCTGCTGGAGCAGGGGGCCGTGTGCTTCAGCTGGCTCGGCGCCGGGCCGCTGATGGCCGCCCGGCGGGCCGAGGAGCTGCTGCGGGCCGCGCTCCGGGTGCCGGACCGGATCCCGTACGGCGACAAGCGCGTCGTACGCGCCCTGCTGCCGGTGACCCGGGCCGAGCGGGCGGTCGAGATCACGGAACTGCACGCGCGGGCTGTGGCGCTCGGCGGCTGGCCCGAGTCGCTCGTCCCGGAGCCCTGCCAAGTCGTCGATCACATGGGGGTGTTCGGGCTGGACGGGGTGTCCGCCGCCGTCGGCGAGGTGGCCGAGCTGGTGCCGGGCGGCGTGGTGAGCGGTGAGCTGGTCGCGGCGGCCGGGCCGGATCTGCATCTCGCCACCCGGCACGGGGTCGTCGTCCTCGACACGCGCTTGCTGCCCGGGTGGGAGCTGACCGCTGCCGGTGCGGGGGAGGAAGGCCAACTGCGGTTGCCCGTAAGGGCGTTCGACGCTCCCCAGGAAGGACTTTTCTGAGCCCCGGCAGCGCGGGAAGTCCTCCGCGCGCGGGAGCCGTGCCGGGTCGGTACGCTCTCATCAGGGGCTCATCAGTGGATCATCAGCGGCTCATCGGCACTTCATCAACGGCCGGAAGCGCGGCCCGGACGGACATGATCCGCACAGCTCGGCGCGAGCGTGGTCACGAGTTCATGCACCCCTGATGGGATTCCCAGGCGTTGCCTGAGAGGCGCCTGTGTGTTTCTCAGGGAAATCACAGATTAGTGAAAGCGTGCTCTCAGAGGACCCGGACAAGGTGTCCACCATGACCACGACCTCGCCCCAGGGGCGCACCGAACTGCTGAGGCCGGACGGGAGCCCCGTCCGAGTGCTTGTGGTGGACGACGAGTTGTCGATCACCGAACTCCTTTCCATGGCCCTCCGATACGAGGGCTGGCAGATCCGGAGTGCCGGTGACGGGCAGGGCGCGATCCAGACCGCCCGGGAGTTCCGGCCCGACGCCGTCGTCCTCGACATGATGCTGCCCGACATGGACGGCCTCACCGTGCTGGGGCGCCTGCGGCGCGAGCTGCCGGACGTGCCGGTGCTGTTCCTGACCGCGAAGGACGCGGTCGAGGACCGGATCGCGGGTCTCACCGCCGGTGGCGACGACTACGTCACCAAGCCCTTCAGCCTCGAAGAGGTCGTGGCCCGGCTGCGCGGGCTGATCCGCCGCTCCGGCGCGGCCGACCGGCGCTCCGACTCCGTGCTCGTCGTCGGTGACCTCACCCTGGACGAGGACAGCCACGAGGTCTCGCGGGCCGGGGAGTCGATCCACCTCACGGCCACCGAGTTCGAGCTGCTGCGCTTCCTGATGCGCAACCCGCGGCGGGTGCTCAGCAAGGCCCAGATACTCGACCGCGTGTGGTCGTACGACTTCGGCGGGCAGGCCAATGTGGTCGAGCTCTACATCTCGTATCTGCGCCGGAAGATCGACGCCGGCCGGGAGCCGATGATCCACACCCGGCGTGGCGCCGGCTATCTGATCAAGCCAGCCGCGGCATGAGCGGGCGACGACGGCCGCGTACGCAGAAGCGACGAGCGGGAAAACCGCGCACCCTGCGGACTCGGCTCGTCGTCGTGTCCGTGACCCTGATCGCCGTGGTCTGCGCGGTGATCGGGACGGTCACCACCCTCGTGCTGCGCGATCACCTGTACGGGCAGCTGGAAGGCAAACTGGGCGAGGTCGCGGCGCGCGTGGCGCCGCGCGACTTCGGTGGTCCGCTCGGTAACCGGCCCAAGAGCAACGGCACCGGGACCGGGACGACCTCGGGCACCGTCAACACCGGGCCGAATCAGCAGCAGAACGACGACGGCACGACCGACCTGTCCAAATTCGTGACGGGCCCGCAGCCGGACGGCACCATCGCGGCCATGGTCCAGAACGGCAGCATCACCGACTCCGAGCGGGGCGTGAAGTCCAGCGACGACTTCTCGATGAGTGCCAAGCCGCTCACGGACGCCCAGATCAAGGTGCTCAACTCCGTCTCCCAGGACCAGGGCGTCCACAGCGTGGAGATGCCCGGCCTGGGCACGTACCTCGTCAAGTACGCGAGCAACGGCACCACCGGCTACTACGTCGGTATCCCGACCTCCGACGTCGACAGCACCATCAACACCCTGATCATCGTCGAGATCAGCCTCACCGTCTCCGGCCTCATCGCCGCCGCCCTGGCCGGCACCGTGATGGTCAACGTCGCCACCCGCCCCCTCCGCCGGGTCGCCGCCACCGCCACCCGCGTCTCCGAACTCCCGCTGCACACCGGCGAGGTGAACCTCAGCGAGCGGGTCCCGGAGACGGAGTGCGACCCGCACACCGAGGTCGGTCAGGTCGGCTCCGCGCTCAACCGCATGCTCAATCACGTGCACGGCGCGTTGCACGCCCGCCAGCAGAGCGAGATGCGGGTACGGCAGTTCGTCGCCGACGCGAGTCACGAGCTGCGGACCCCGCTCGCCTCCATCCGCGGCTACGCCGAGCTGACCCGGCGCGGCAGGGAGCAGGTCGGGCCCGACACCCGGCACGCCCTCGGCCGTATCGAGTCCGAGGCGGGGCGGATGACCCTGCTCGTGGAAGACCTGCTGCTGCTGGCCCGGCTGGACGCGGGCCGTCCGCTGCAGTTCGAGCACACCGATCTCATCCCGCTCGTCGTCGACACGATCAGCGACACGCGGGCCGCCGGCATGGACCACACCTGGCGCCTCGATCTGCCCGACGAGCCGGCGCTGGTCGCCGCCGACGCGGCCCGGATCCAGCAGGTGCTGATCAACCTGCTCGGCAACGCCCGCAAGCACACCCCGCCGGGCACCACGGTCACCGCCCGCATCCAGCGGCGCGGACCGTGGATGTGCGTCGACGTCGAGGACAACGGGCAGGGCATCCCGCAGGATCTGCTGCCGCACGTCTTCGAGCGGTTCGCGCGCGGTGACTCCGCGCGCTCGCGGTCCACCGGGTCCACCGGTCTCGGCCTCGCCATCGTGCAGGCCGTCGCGACCGCGCACGGCGGTGCCGTCACCGTGGACAGCGTGCCCGGCCGTACGGTGTTCACCCTGTACCTGCCCGCGCTTGCCCCGGCGGCCCCCCAGCTGGCCCCCGAAACCAACTGGCAATCGCACTCACAGGCACAGCACAGTGCCACCACATGGGTGGAACAGGGCGCTTGACGAGAGTCGGTGTCATGCGAACCGACTCTTCTCCCGGCACCCTGCCGGCGCGGGAGCACCTCCCGGCCGGTAACGCCGGTACGCCTGTCCTGGACGTAGTGATCCCCGTCTACAACGAGGAGAAGGACCTCGGCCCATGCGTCCGCAGACTGCATGAGCACCTCAAGCGCACCTTCCCGTACGCGTACCGCATCACCATCGCGGACAACGCCTCCACGGACACCACCCCCCAGGTGGCGAAGCGGCTTGAGGCGGAGATCGCCGAGGTGAGGTCGTTCCGGCTGGAGCAGAAGGGCCGCGGCCGCGCGCTGCGGACCGTCTGGTCGGCCTCGGACGCGCCGATCCTCGCGTACATGGACGTCGACCTGTCGACCGACCTGAACGCGCTGCTGCCCCTGGTGGCGCCGCTCATATCCGGCCACTCCGACCTGGCGATCGGTTCCCGGCTGGCCCGCTCGTCGCGCGTGGTGCGCGGCGCCAAGCGGGAGTTCATCAGCCGCTCGTACAACCTGATCCTGCGCGGCTCGCTACAGGCCCGCTTCTCCGACGCGCAGTGCGGCTTCAAGGCGATCCGCCGTGACGTCGCACAGGTGCTGCTGCCCCTGGTCGAGGACACCGGCTGGTTCTTCGACACCGAGATGCTGGTGCTCGCCGAGCGCGCCGGGCTCCGTATCCACGAGGTGCCCGTCGACTGGGTCGACGACCCCGACTCGACCGTGCACATCGTGAAGACGGCGACCGACGACCTCAAGGGCGTGTGGCGGGTCGGCAAGGCGCTGACCACCGGGTCGCTGCCGCTGGACCGGCTCACCCGCCCGTTCGGCGACGACCCCCGCGACCGCGACATCCAGGACGTGCCCAAGGGCCTGGCCCGCCAGCTCGTCGGGTTCTGCGTGGTCGGCGGCCTGTCGACCCTCTTCTACCTTCTCCTCTACAGCGTCTTCCGGGAGTTCTCCGGTTCGCAGATCGCCAACGCGCTCGCGCTGCTGGTGTCGGCGGTGGCGAACACGGCCGCCAACCGGCGCCTCACCTTCGGAGTGCGCGGCCGGGGCGGGGCGGTCCGGCACCAGGCGCAGGGCCTGGTCGTCTTCGGTATCGGTCTCGCGCTCACCAGTGGCTCCCTCGCCGCCCTGAACGCGGCGAGCAGCCACCCCGCGCACTCCACCGAGCTGGCGGTGCTGATCGCCGCCAACCTCGCGGCGACCGTGCTGCGCTTCCTGCTCTTCCGCGCCTGGGTCTTCCCGGACCGTGACGGCGCCGAGGGGCACGAGTCGACGGTGGTGGCGACGCACAGCCCGTCGTCCCCGGCCTACCCGGCCGGCGGATTCCGGTCGTACCAGCAGCCGTACCAGCCGCAGGGCCCCCTCCCGCAGCGCCCGGCGCAGCAGCCCTACGCCCAGAACGGCACCACGACCACTCAGTTCCGCGCCGGTGAAGCCGCGGACGGCACCTGGAGGGACAGCACCATGCGGTTGCAGCCGGTGCGCCCCCACGACAGCGACCCGGGGGAAACCCGATGAGTACGAACACCGACCACCCCGCGCAGTGGGGTCCGCCTCCGACCGCGCCGCCTCCGACCGCGCCGCCCGCGGATCCCCCGCGGCCCCAGCACATGCCGTACGCACCGGACGGCCGGAACGGCCAGGACGCCCCGCCGGTCCCCGAGTCGGGTGAACCGAAGCAGCCCTTCGTACGGAGACTGTGGCGCGGCCGCCCCGAGGACCCGCGCTGGGCGCGCCCGGCCTTCCTCGGCCTGCTGGTCGCCACCGCGGTGCTGTACTTCTCCAACCTGAGCGCCAACGGCTACTCCAACTCCTTCTACTCGGCCGCCGTCCAGGCCGGCACCAAGAGCTGGAAGGCGATGTTCTTCGGCTCGCTGGACGCGGGCAACGCGATCACCGTCGACAAGCCTTCGGCGTTCATGTGGCCGATGGAGATCGCGGCCCGGATCTTCGGCCTGAACTCCTGGACGATCCTCGGCCCCGAGGTCCTCATGGGGGTCGGCACGGTCGCGGTCGTCTACGCCTCCGTGCGCCGCCGGTTCAGCCCCGCGGCCGGTCTGATCGCGGGCGCCGTGCTCGCCCTCACCCCCGTCGCGGCGCTGATGTTCCGGTTCGACAACCCGGACGCCATGCTGGCCCTGCTGATGGCGCTGGCCTGCTACTTCGTGGTCCGCGCCGTCGAGGACGGGCGTACCAGGTGGCTGGTGTGGGCGGGCGTGGCGATCGGCTTCGCCTTCCTCGCCAAGACGCTCCAGGCGTTCCTGATCCTGCCGGCGCTGGCGTTCGTGTACGCGGCCGTCGGCCCGCACACGCTGAAGAAGCGGATCGGGCAACTGGCCCTGGCCACGGGCGCGCTGGTCGTCTCCGGCGGCTGGTGGGTGGCCATCGTCGAACTGTGGCCGGCCTCCTCCCGCCCCTACATCGGCGGCTCCCAGGACAACAGCTTCCTGTCACTGACCTTCGGCTACAACGGCCTCGGCCGCATCAGCGGCGACGAGACCGGCAGCGTCGGCGGCGGTGGCGGCGGCACCGGCTCGGGCCAGTGGGGCGAGACCGGCTGGGACCGGATGTTCAACTCTGAGATCGGCAGCCAGATCTCCTGGCTGATCCCGGCCGCGCTGATCCTCCTCGGCGCCGGTCTGGTGGCGACCCGCAAGCTGCGGCGGACCTCGGTGACCCGGGCCTCGTTCCTGGTCTGGGGCGGCTCGCTGCTGATGACCATGATCGTGTTCAGCTACATGGCGGGCATCTTCCACCAGTACTACACGGTCGCCCTGGCCCCCTACATCGCCGCCGTGGTCGGCATGGGCGCGGGTCTGCTGTGGGAGAAGCGCGCCGAGCTGTGGGCGTCGATCACCCTCGCCGCCGCCGTGGTCTCGGCCGCGGTCTGGGGTTACGTCCTCCTCAACCGCACCTCCACCTATCTGCCCTGGCTGAAGTACCTGGTCCTGATCGGCGGTCTGGCCGCCGCGCTCGGCCTGATCTTCGCGGGCCGGATCCCGCGCCGGCTCGCCCTCGGGGCGGCCGCGGTCGGCCTGGTGGCCGCGCTGGCGGGCCCGACGGCCTACACCCTCAGCACGGTGAACTCCGCGCACACCGGCTCCATCCCGACAGCCGGTCCGGCGGGTGCCGGCACGATGGGCTTCGGCGGCGGTGGCGGTCCCGGCGGCGGCCGGGGCGGCTTCGGCGGCGGCATGGGCGGCGGCTTCGGCCAGAACCAGCAGGGCGGCACCGGCACCACGCAGGGCCAGGGCCAGGGGCAGGGGCAGGGCCAGAACGGCACCGGCGGCTTCCCCGGCGGCGGCATGGGCGGCGGTACGGCCGGCGGCTTCGGCCAGAACCAGCAGAACGGCAACGGCAGCACGCAGAACGGCACCGGCGGCTTCCCCGGCGGCGGCCTGACGGGCGAGACCGGCGGCATGGGCGGCGGCGGTGGCGTCGGCGGCCTGCTGAACGGCGCGACCGTCTCCTCCGAAGCCAAGGCCCTGCTACAGAAGAACTCCTCCCAGTACACCTGGGTCGCCGCGGCCGTCGGCGCCCAGAACGCGGCGAGCTACCAGCTCTCCACCGGCGACGCGGTGATGGCGATCGGCGGCTTCAACGGCACCGACCCGTCCCCGACGCTCGCCCAGTTCGAGAAGTACGTGGCGGAAGGCAAGATCCACTACTTCATCTCCTCCGGCACCGGCGGCGGCATGATGGGCGGCAGCAGCAGCGGCACGGCCTCGCAGATCACCTCCTGGGTCGAGAAGAACTTCAAGAAGGTGACGGTGGGTTCGTCCACCTTCTACGACCTCACACAGAAGGCGAGCAGCAGCTGACGGACTCCTGAGCGGCGCGAGGGCGGTGGCTTCGGCCACCGCCCTTTGCCGTACGCCCGCGAGAAACCGCCGGGGAGCCGGGGCCGCGGCTGTCGCGGCCGGGAGTTCGCGGCCGGGAGTTCGTGGCCGCGGGGCTTCTCGGGAGGGCGGAGGAGAATGTGGCCCGAGGGGGAGGGATGCTTGTCCGTCGGCGGGTGCGGGCTCGTAGCGGCTGGTCGCGCCCACGCCGTGTATCCGCATGTCAGACACAGCCCCGCGCCCCTGACGGGGCGTTGGAGCTTTAGCATCGTGAGAAGTGGTCGTGGAGGAGGGTGTCGCGATGGCGCGGGCCAGTGTGTGGCTTGAGGAGAAGCCCCGGGGCGGCGGTCGCGGCGGTCAGCCGTCCGGTCTCGACCGGGCCCGGATCACCTCCGCCACGGTCCGGCTCCTCGACTCCGACGGACTCGACAAGTTCTCCATGCGGCGGCTGGCGGCCGAGCTCAAGGTGACCGCCATGTCCCTGTACTGGTACGTCGACACCAAGGACGACCTGCTCGAACTCGCCCTCGACGCGGCCTTCGGCGAGCTGCGTCTGCCCGATGCCGACACCGGTGACTGGCGGGAGCGACTGCGGGCGCTGGCCACGGAGTACCGCGCCCTGCTGGTCCGCCACCCCTGGCTCTCCCCGCTGGCCGGCCGCTACCTCAACATCGGCCCCCACTCGCTCGCCTTCTCCCGGGTGGTCCAGCAGGTGGTCCGCCGCGCCGGTCTGCCCGCGTACGGCGTGACCGGCGCGATCTCGGCCGTCTTCCAGTTCGTCTACGGCTACGGCACGATGGAGGGCCACTTCGCCGAGCGCGTGGCAGCGGCCGGCATGACCCAGGACGAGTACTTCGACACCGCGATGAACGCGGTGACCGAGGCCCCGGCAACGGCCGCCATCGTCGAGGAGTCGAAAGACCTCATGGCGGCGAGGGGCGGCGACACCGTCGCCGACATGCTGGACAGGGACTTCGCTTTCGCCCTGGACGTGCTGATCGCCGGCATCGAAGCGAAGGTGAGCCGACCGGCTTAGAGGCGCGGGG
Source organism: Streptomyces sp. NPDC086519 (assembly GCF_040686075.1). Lineage (NCBI taxonomy): Bacteria > Bacillati > Actinomycetota > Actinomycetes > Kitasatosporales > Streptomycetaceae > Streptomyces > Streptomyces sp. NPDC086519. The sequence continues at coordinate 41,872 of NZ_JBFBJL010000060.1, read as the reverse complement.
CCGTGTCCGAGGTGCGGCTCCGCCGCGTGGGCGCGATCAACCACACACGGGCCGAGGCCGCGCACCAAGCCGCGCCCCCGAGCTCTCAGTCCTCAGGCCTCAGTCCTCAGGCCTCAGGCCTCAGGCGAAGCCAACCGCGCGGGAAAGCCCCCTGTGGCCACCGGCCCCCACTTCTCCGGCGTCACCCGAATGATCGACTTGCCCTGCCGCACCATCGCCGCCCGGTACTCGTCCCAGTCCGGATGCTCCCCGGCGATGTTCCGGTAGTACTCCACCAGCGGTTCCACCGACTCCGGTGTGTCGAGAACCTCGGCCCGTCCGTCCACCTGCACCCACGGCCCGTTCCAGTCGTCGCTCAGGACGATCAGGCTCACCCGCTCGTCCCGCTTCGCGTTCCGCGTCTTCGCCCGCTCCGGGTACGTGGAGACGACGATGCGCCCGGAGTCGTCGACCCCGCAGGTCAGCGGCGACCCCTGCGGGCTGCCGTCGGCGCGTCGGGTGAGCAGGATCGCGCGGTGGCGCGGTCGTACGAAGTCCAGCAGTTCGTCGAGGGAGACGGCGGTGTTCGTCGCGATGTTCGGTGCCATGGCGCCAGCCTAGGGCCGCCGGGGCCGCTCAGCCTGTCACTGCCGTGCGCACCTTCACGCTCGTGGCGTGGGACAAGACGCGGACGACGGGGAGCCCGGCGTGCTTCGCTGACCTCATGCAAGCCGTGGCCACCAGCCTCATAGCCGTGCTCGGGACTCTGCTCGGCTCCGCCCTGACCTACCGGTTCCAGCGCCGTACCGAGACCCGGGCGGAGCACTTCACCCGCGGTGAGCGGCTGCGCCAGGAACGCATCGACGCCTTCAGCGAGTTCGGCGGCGCGCTGGCCAACTACCGGCGCGGCCAGATGGACTACTGGTTCGCGAAGCACGACGGCCGCGCGGTCGAGGAGGAGTCGCTCCGTGAACTGCGCCGGGAGGCCCAGCGGCTGAGGGCCGCGGCCATGGAGGCGATGTTCCGGTCCGAGCTGCTGACCCACTCCGCGGAACTCGACGCGCTGGGGCGGCGCGCCCTCCGGTCGGTGGAGCGCCTGGCCGGTGCCGCCTCGCGTGCGGAACTGGCTCCGGCCCGGGAGGCGTCACGGACCCTGATCTACGAGTTCATCGCGGTGTCGCGCGCGCACATCCCGGGGGTGTACGGCGATGAGCGGGCGGGCCGGCCCGGCCCCGGCCGTGACTAGGCCTGCGGCAGCGACTCCCCCTGCACCGCCTGGATCTCCAGCTCCACCTTCAGCGTCGTGCCGATCGCGGCGATGCCCGCCTGCACGACCTGGTTGTAGTTCATGGCGAAGTCCTCGCGGTGCAGCTCCGTCGTCGCGCGGAACGCGGCGCGCGTGCCGCCCCACGGGTCGGCGCCGGTGCCGAGGTAGACGAGGGCGAGGTCGACCGGTCGTACGACGCCGTGCAGCGAGAGTTCGCCGTGGACCGTACAGCGGTCGGAGCCGGCCGCCGTCAGGCCCGTCGAGGTGTAGGTGATCTCGGGGTGGCGTTCGACGTCCAGGAAGTCGGCGGAGCGCAGGTGGGTGTCGCGCATGCCGTTGCCGGTGTCGATGGAGGCGGCACGGATGACCGCCTGGACGCGGGACTTGGTGACGTCGTCGGGGGCGATCTCGATGCCGGCGGAGAAGTCCGTGAAACGGCCGCGGACGCTGGAGATGCCCAGGTGCTGGGCGACCGCGCCCACGGTGGAGTGCGCGGGGTCCACCGTCCACGGGCCCGGCGGGGGCAGTTCGGTGCCGCCCTGCCGGGCCAGCGTCACCGTGCCGACCTCGGCGCGGCCGCTCGCGGTCACGATGGCGCTGGAGGCGGTGGGCGCGTAGCCCACGGCCGTGATGATGACGGTGTACGCCCCCGGCGCGAGCGGATTCGGGTCCCGTACCGTGCCTTCGCCGTCGGCCTCGGCGCGCAGCACCTGCGTACCGGTCATGTCGGTCACCGTGACGACCGCGTGCGACACGGCCCATCCGTCCCGGGTGCGGATCCTCGCGGTCAGTCCCATCCCGTTTCTCCCTGCGAACACTCGAACGACGACAAAGGGGCCTCATGAGGCCGGCCCGCGGCGGGCGCCTCCTTGTGGGCGCGCCCGCCACGGGCCGGGGTGCGAACTACTCGCCCGGGTGGGCGAGCTCGATGTCGTGGCCGTCGACACCGGTACCGGTGACGTGCAGGGCCGTGGCGACCGGCGGGTAGCCCGTCGCGATCACGGTGTAGTCCCCGCCGTCCAGGTCGGCGAAGGCGTACGCGCCGTCCACGCCGGTGGTGGCCGTGCCGACCACGTTGCCCGCCGCGTCCACGAGGGTCACGCGGGCGTCGGCCAGCGGGCCGTGCGGGGCCCGTACGACACCCTGGAGCTGGGCGCCGGCGTCCAGGTCGATCTCGATCCGGGTGACGCCGGTGCCGCCGATCTCGACCGGCACGGCGCGGGGCCGGTAGCCGGCCGCGTTCACCGCGACCGTGACGGCACCCGGCACCAGCTCGCCGAAGCGGAAGTCGCCCTGCTCACCGGTGGCCGCGGTGGCCAGCAGGTCGCCGCGCACGTCGGTGACGATGACCATCGCGTCCTTGACCGGGAGCGCGCTGCCGGCGCCGCGGACCACACCGCTGAGCCCGCTGGTACCGCTGAGCAGGATGTCGTACGGCACCGGCTCGTCGCCCACCACGATGGTGGAGGCCTGCGGCTGGTAGCCGTCGGCGGCGGCGATCAGGACGTAGGAGCCCGCACCGGGCGCGTCCAGGCGGTAGGAACCGTCGTAGCCCGCGACCGAGCGGCCCAGCTGGCGGCCGGACAGCGAGATGAGGGTGACCGCGGCCTGCGCGACCGGGGCGCTCTCGGCCCCGCGCACGAAGCCGTGCACCGGGGTGCCGGCGGAGCCCGCCGACTGCTCGGGGGCGGCGATGGTGGCCACGGCGGCGAGCTGCCGGGTGGCTTCCGGCGCGGCCGCGGCCTGCGGGGTGCTGTCCAGGACCGGGGCGGCCCAGCTGGGGACCTGCTGCTCCCCGGCCGGAGCGGCGACGGCGGCAGCGGCGGGCACCGTCTCCGGGCTTCCCGCGTTCTCCGCCTCGGCGGCCTGGGCGAGCCCGCCCTTCGTCCTCAGCGGGACCTCCTTGATGAACAGGCTGATCAGGAACGCGAGGGCCGCGAGGCAGCCGGCGATCAGGAAGACGTCGGCGATGCCGTGGCCGTAGGCGCTCTCCATGAGGGTGCGCAGCGGGACCGGCAGCTTGCCCAGGTCCGGGAGGCTGTCGCTGGACGAGCTGGAACCGGCCAGGGCGGCCTGGTACTTGGGGGAGAGGGCGGCGGCGCCCTCCGTCACGTAGTGCGTGATCCGGTGGGCCATCACCGCGCCCAGCGCCGAGACGCCGACCGCACCGCCCAGGGACCGGAAGAAGGTGACCGTGGAGCTCGCCGAGCCGAGGTCGGAGGGCGCGACCTGGTTCTGCGTGCACAGCACCAGGTTCTGCATCATCATGCCGATGCCGAGACCCAGCAGCGCCATGAAGATCGACATCTTCCAGTACGCCGTGTCGTAGCGGATGGTCCCGAGCAGGCCCAGGCCGGCCGTCACCAGCACACCACCGCTGACCAGCCACGCCTTCCAGCGGCCGGTACGGGTGATGAACTGGCCCGAGACGGTGGAGGAGACGAACAGACCGCCGATCATCGGGATCGTCATCACACCGGACATCGTCGGGGACTTGTCGCGGGCCAGCTGGAAGTACTGGCTGAAGAACACCGTGCCGGTGAACATCGCGACACCGACGAACAGGGAGGCCAGCGAGGCCAGGGTGATGGTGCGGTTGCGGAACAGCCGCAGCGGGATGATCGGTTCCTTGGCCTTCGACTCGACCAGGACGAAGATCAGACCGAGGACGACCGAACCGCCGACCATCGCGTACGTCTGCCAGGAGATCCAGTCGTACTTGTCGCCCGCGAAGGTGACCCAGACCAGCAGCAGCGAGACGGCGGCGGCGACGAAGAACGCGCCGGCCCAGTCGACCTTGACGTCCCGCTTCACCACGGGCAGGTGCAGGGTCTTCTGCAGCACGATCAGCGCGATGACGGCGAACGGGACGCCGACGTAGAAGCACCAGCGCCAGCCGAGCCACGAGGTGTCGGTGATGACACCGCCGAGCAGCGGGCCGCCGACGGTGGCGACCGCGAAGGTGGCGCCGAGGTAGCCGGAGTAACGGCCGCGCTCCCGCGGCGAGATCATCGCGGCCATGACGATCTGGGCGAGCGCCGACAGACCGCCCACGCCGACGCCCTGGACGACACGGCAGGCGATCAGCATGCCGGCGTTCTGCGACAGACCGGCGGCGGCGGAGCCCAGGACGTAGATGACCAGGGCTATCTGGACGAGGATCTTCTTGCTGTACAGGTCCGCGAGCTTGCCCCAGAGCGGGGTGGTCGCGGTCATGGCCAGCAGGGAGGCGGTGACGACCCAGGTGTAGGCGGACTGGCCGCCGCCCAGGTCGGTGATGATGTGCGGCAGGGCGTTGGTGACGATCGTGGAGGACAGGATCGCCACGAACATGCCGAGCAGCAGGCCGGAGATGGCCTCCATGATCTGCCGGTGGGACATCGGGGCCTGCTCGACGGAGCTGCCTCCCCCGTGCTTGGCGTGAGCCCGCACACCGGCTGGTGTGGTCGTTGCCATGGGCTTCCTTTTCTGCGTCTTATGCGGGTGTACGGGTGCTGGTCGGTTCGAGTACGTCGTCTACGGGCGTGGGGGCGCGGGCGGCGGGGGCGACCGCGGCCATGGCCTTGGCCGGGGGCTTCGCGGTGTCCGGGGCCGGGGCGGTGCCGGGGGCGGGCCGGGGGTGCGGGGCCGTGGCCCGGCAGTCCCCGAAGCTGGCGCGGAGCCGGGTCATCAGCCTGATCAGCTGGTCGACCTCCGCGTCGCTCCAGTCGCCCAGCCGCTCGGCGAGCAGTTCGGTGCTGCGCCGGGACAGTTCCGCGAGGGTCGCCTCGCCCGCTGGGGTGAGGCGCAGGATGCGGGACCGCTTGTCCGCCGGGTCGGGGGAGCGCTCGATCCAGCCGCGTTCGGCGACGTGCGCCACGTGCCGGCTGGTCACCGACATGTCCACGGCGAGCAGCTCCGCGAGCTTGCTCATGCGCATGGAGCCGTGGCGGCCGAGCAGCGTCAGCACCGCCGCCGAGCCGGTGGGGCACTCGGGCGGCAGAATGCGCCCCAGGTCCCGCTTCACGGCTCCGACGGCGCTGAGCTGACGCGCCAGCTCCTCGAACTGCGCCTGCTCCGCCATCACTCACACCTCCTCACGACTGTATTTGTTGCTCGGGGCAACCATAGAAGTGCTTGGTTGCCGCAGGCAAATAAACCGGCGAGAGTGGGCACAAAAACTTGGCAAAGGTAAGTATTGCGATCGTAAACGTGCAGGTGGGGTCGGTCGCACCTACAGGAGGCCCCCCACTTGGGCCACACACGCGGATTCGCTAGTGTCTCGGGCCATGGCTAACACCCAGGGCCCCCAGGGCAACTACGACCCCGCCGGCAGCACCCAGATGTTCCGCGCGTTCGTCGACGAGGCCCCGCAGACTTCCCAGCAGACGGCGACCACGTACTCCTCATCCTCCGGCCCCCGCCTCGGCCTGATCCTCGGCGTCGTCGCCGTGGTGGTCGTGGTGGCGGCGGTGGCCTGGCTCGCGCTCATGTAGCGCGGCGGCCGCGCCGGCGGTGCGACCGGCCGCGCCGGCGGTGCGACGAAGAAGACCCGGGGTCACGTGCCCCGGGCTTTCGTCGTGCTCAGCTCCAGTCGACGGCCGCCACCCGGGTCTCGATGTGCATGCCCAGGGGGACGCGCCAGTCGTCCACGCAGACGGTCCACGTCCTGCTCGTACGGGAGTGGGGCGCGATCGGCGTCGGCAGGGGCTCGGTCGACTTGATCGTCGACCAGTCGATGCCGAGGAGGTCGATGATGTGCGTGCCGAGCGTGACCGTGCCGGAACGGACCGCCGTACCACCGGAGTTGACGAAGGTGACGGTCGCCTTCTCGCACCACCGCTGGTCCGTGGCCTCGCGGGTGGGGGTGCTCCAGGTGAGCGCGGCGGGTGCGGGCGATGCCGAAGAGGCGCCGGGCTGGGGTGAGTTGGGCACCGCCGGGCCGGAGGCCGGTGGCGGGGTGCCGTTGCGGTGGGGCGCGGAGGGCGCGGCCGATCGGGACGAGGCCGCCGGGCCGGAAGCGGAGCCGGCCGTGCCGCTCGGTCCGGCCGGCCCGGAGGCCGCGGTCGTCGTCGGCCGGCCTCGGGTCCGCTTCGCCCCGTCCAGCGGGACCAGCGTCACCGATCCCGTCGGCCGCGCCGCCGGCGTCCGTGCCGGGCCGCCCGCCGCCCCCACCGCCGTGAAGCCGCCGTCACCGGCCCCACCGCATGCCGTGAGTGCCGAGGCCAGGCAGACGGCGGCCGCCGAAGCTGCCATGACGGCGCCTCGGCGGCCACCCGGGGGCCTCGGTGTCCCCAGTGCCCCCGGTGTCCTCGGAGTGCTCGCAGTCCTCGCAGTCCAACGGAGAAGCATCGCGCCAGTGTGGCTGACGCACCGTCAGGAAGGAAGCGGCGAGCGCGACTTCAGTCCGAGATCAGGCCCTCGCGGAGCTGGGCCAGGGTGCGGGTCAGCAGGCGGGAGACGTGCATCTGGGAGATGCCGACCTCCTCGCCGATCTGGGACTGGGTCATGTTCGCGAAGAAGCGGAGCATGATGATCCGGCGCTCGCGCGGCGGGAGCTTGGCGAGGAGCGGCTTGAGCGACTCGCGGTACTCGACGCCCTCCAGGGCGGTGTCCTCGTAGCCGAGGCGGTCGGCCAGGGAACCCTCGCCGCCGTCGTCCTCGGGGGCCGGGGAGTCGAGGGAGGAGGCGGTGTACGCGTTGCCGACGGCGAGGCCGTCGACCACGTCCTCCTCGGAGACGCCCAGGACGGCCGCGAGCTCCGTCACCGTCGGGGAGCGGTCCAGCTTCTGGGAGAGGTCGTCGCTGGCCTTGGTGAGGGCCAGGCGCAGCTCCTGCAGGCGGCGCGGCACGCGCACCGACCACGAGGTGTCGCGGAAGAAGCGCTTGATCTCACCCACGACCGTCGGCATCGCGAACGTCGGGAACTCCACGCCCCGTTCGCAGTCGAAGCGGTCGATCGCCTTGATCAGGCCGATGGTGCCGACCTGGACGATGTCCTCCATCGGCTCGTTGCGGCTGCGGAAGCGGGCCGCCGCGTAGCGCACGAGGGGGAGGTTGAGCTCGATCAGGGTGTCCCGGACATAGGCACGCTCGGGGCTGTCCTCTTCGAGTGCGGCAAGGCGCAGGAACAGGGAGCGGGACAGGGTGCGGGTGTCGATGCTCTCCGGGGCCACCGGGAGTTCCGGGGTCGGAGGGGCCTCCAGCGCCGGGGCGCCGTCGATCGCGCCATCGATGCTGTCGAGCACGTCGATGGCGTCGAGCTCCTTGGGCGCTGCCTCGCTCTTCGTGGGCGTGAGCACCTTCGAGCTGCCCTGGTCTGCGGACATGCCACCCCCTTTGGGTCGCGGGACGGTCGCGGCGCCGTTCCCTGCGAGGAACGATGCCTTCACCTGAATACCGGAGCCGGAGGCCCGGCAAACGCGCTTCCGGAAGAATGTCACATGTCGGCAACACGCTGTAGTGACATGTCGACATGTGAAACGTGAATCCGCCCTGGATGAAGGGGGTCTGACGCTTTTTCGTCCCCCAACTGTCGGAAAGTGCGCTGGTGAGCGATTCGCTCTCACCGGTGATGGCTCGATCCCGTTTGCGGTTACGGTCGTACCAAGTCGCCCGGAGCGGGTCTCGGACCGGTAACGAGCCTGCCGGACAGGCCCTACGCCTCGATGCGGTTCGCCGAGCGCAGGCGCTGGAAGCTGCGGGCGAGGAGGCGGGAGACGTGCATCTGGGAGACGCCGAGCTCCGCGCTGATCTGGGACTGGGTGAGGTTGCTGTAGTAGCGCAGCAGAAGGATCCGCTGCTCCCGCTCGGGGAGTTGGACGAGCAGGTGGCGGACCAGGTCGCGGTGTTCCACGCCGTCCAGGGCCGGGTCCTCGTAGCCGATGCGGTCGAGGAGGCCCGGCAGCCCGTCGCCCTCCTGGGCGGCCTCCAGGGAGGTCGCGTGGTACGACCGGCCGGCCTCGATGCAGGAGAGCACCTCCTCCTCGCTGATCCGCAGCCGCTCGGCGATCTCGGCGGTGGAGGGGGAGCGGCCGAAGGCGGTGGTCAGGTCCTCGGTCGCGCTGTTGACCTGGACCCACAGCTCGTGCAGGCGGCGCGGTACGTGCACGGTGCGGACGTTGTCCCGGAAGTAGCGCTTGATCTCGCCGACGACGGTCGGCATGGCGAAGGTCGGGAACTGCACGCCCCGGTCCGGGTCGAAGCGGTCGATGGCGTTGATGAGGCCGATGGTGCCGACCTGGACGACGTCCTCCATGGGCTCGTTGCGGGAGCGGAAGCGGGCGGCCGCGTAGCGTACGAGCGGGAGGTTCGCCTCGATGAGCGCCGCGCGCACGCGGTTGTGCTCCGGCGTGCCCGGCTTGAGCTCCTTGAGCTGGCCGAAGAGCACCTGGGTCAGCGCCCGGGTGTCGGCACCCCGCCGCTTCTCCGGCGCGGGGGCGGCGGCTTGGGCGGGAGTCTGAGTGGAGGCGGGCGCCTCTTCCTGGGGCGGCGCAGAACTGGCCGACACGGTCAACGCCACCTCTTCATCGGTCAATCATCCGTCAAAAGCGGTCATAGCATCACAAGACATGTGCACTGTGTGCAAGCACCTGATAACGTCGTGTTGGGTATTAATACGGGCAAGTTGAGGTATGAGGCACAGCAAAACCCCCCGCCGTGGCAGGCGAGGGGCTCAGGTTCGGGAGGCGGCCGTACGGCTCAGAACTCGTAGTCCGCGATCACCCAGGTGGCGAACTCCCGCCACCTCGCGGCGGCCGCCTGGTGGTCCGGGTGCTCCACGTACCGCTTGAGCGCGTCCAGGTCGTCCACCGCCGAGTTGATCGCGAAGTCGTGCGCGATGGGGCGGTCGCTGACGTTCCAGCCGCACTCCCAGAAGCGCAGCTCCTCGATCCGGTCGCCGAGGGCGAAGAAGGCCGCGGCACCCGCGACGACCCGCGGATCGTCGCGCTCGACGCCTTCGTTGAGTTTGAAGAGGACCAGGTGGCGGATCATGAGGCACTCCCAGTGCGTCTACTTCGCCCCGTCCGCCAGCCAGGTGAAGAAGTTGCCGACGGACTTCGCGGCGTCCGATATGCCCTGGAAGACTATCTGGACCCAGTCCGCCGCCTTGGGCGGGTCTGTGATGATCACGTAGAGCGCGAAGATCACGAGCACATAGACGGCGATCTTCTTGGCGTTCACCGCCACCTGGCCTCTCCCCTGTCCGTTCCCCCGGTTGCCGGGCGCGAGTGTAACGCTCCGATCGTTTTGTATGACCAACGGCACGTTGGATGCCGGGTTTTTTTCTCCGAATCTCCGAACTCCGCTCGCCGGACCGCCGGACCGCCGGACCGCCGAACCGCCGGACCCCTGGACTGCCGGACCGCCGGAGCGTGAACCGCTCGCGGGGTCCGGTCCGATGAAGGGCCGAGGCAATGAACGCGAACCCGGGTCAGCCGGAGTCGAGAGGGAGAACGCGGATGCTGATGACAGCGATGGCCTTCGGCCTTGTCACCCTGCTGATCGTGCTCGTCGTGGCGGCGGTGCTCGACTGCGTCCGCACACCGGCGGAGCGGGTCAGGTACGTCCCGAAGTGGCTCTGGCTGCTGTTCCTGCTGCACGCCCCGGTCTTCGGGGCCCTCGTCTGGAACTACGCGGGCAAGCGCGCCGAGCCCCTGGCCTCCCGGCCCTGACCGCACGAAGGGCGGCTCCGATGCGGAGCCGCCCTTCGTGCGACAGCGGTAGCGGAGGGATTTGAACCCTCGGTGACTTGCGCCACACTCGCTTTCGAGGCGAGCTCCTTCGGCCGCTCGGACACGCTACCGAGAGAGACCTTACAGCACGGGAGGCCGCGCTCCGAAATCGGTATTCGGGGCCGCGGAGGGCGCGTCAGCGGGTGCGGAAGAAGTCCGTGAGGAGACGGGCGGATTCGGCCGCCAGGACGCCCTCGACGACCTCGGGGCGGTGGTTCAGGCGCCGGTCGCGGACGACGTCCCAGAGGGACCCGGCGGCTCCGGCCTTCTCGTCGCGGGCGCCGTAGACCACCCGGTCCACCCGGGACTGGACCAGGGCGCCGGCGCACATCGTGCAGGGCTCCAGCGTGACGACCAGCGTGCAGCCGGTGAGCCGCCACTGCCCCAGCGCGGCGGCGGCCCGGCGCAGTGCGAGGACCTCGGCGTGCGCGGTGGGGTCGCCGGTTGCCTCGCGTTCGTTGTGCCCGGCCGCGAGGACCGTCGTACCGTCCGGGGACAGCACGACGGCGCCGACGGGGACGTCCCCGCCCCGGACGGCCTGGCCGGCCTCGTCCAGGGCGAGCCGCATCGCGGCCCGCCAGCGGTCGCGTACCGGGTCGGGGGACCCGGATGCCTCGTGGAAGGTCAGCGGACGGTCTCCAGGACGTCGGAGGCGCCCAGGGCGTCGGCGATCTCGCCGAGCGCGTCCTCGTCCAGGGACAGCAGCTCCTTCGCGCTCACGCCCAGGTCGTCCAGGATCGCGGCGTCCCCGACCGGGCCGGCCGGCACGGCGGAACCGTCCGCGTCGTCGTCCACCTCGGCATCGGGCTCACCGTCCTCGGTGCCGTCGAGGTCGAGGGCGTCCAGGTCGTCGGCGTCGTCCTTGGGCTCCCTTCCGAGCAGTTCGTCGGTGAGCAGGAGCTCACCGTACGAGCTGCGGGCGGCGGCGGCTGCGTTGGAGACGAAGACCCGGGGGTCCTCCTCTCCGTCGACGCGGACGACGCCGAACCACGCGTCTTCCTGCTCGATGAAGACGAGCACCGTGTCGTCGGCCTCCGAGGCCGATTCCCGGGCCAGGTCGGCCAGGTCCGACAGGGTCTCCACGTCGTCGAGTTCTGTGTCGCTCGCTTCCCACCCGTCTTCGGTGCGCGCGAGCAGTGCGGCGAAGTACACCGTGACTCTCCCACTGGTCATAGGCGTGCCGGTTGGGGGTCCCCCCGGCGGAGGTTCTGGGCGGGGAGAGCTGTGCTCCGAGCCCCGCCCACTCGGAATCGTGGCAGAAACAAGGCGTTCAGGGGACGTCTTCGGCTCCCTGTGTCTGGCAGTTTTGATCGCACGTATGCAAAGAGGCGTCCGCGCGTCCGTCAACGCAGTCACCAGCGCACTCGTTGCCGCCACCTGCGGATCGTACGCGGGTTTTCCCGCGGCCCACGCACGGCCTTCCCCGTGACGGACCGCAACGCGCCACAAGCAGTGGATCTTTAGCGAAGGATCGGCTTTACGACTGTTGCCGAGTGTCGCCGAGTGTCGCCGCGTCCGGTCGGCGCTCCCCTGCCGACTCCTGGCGACCCCTGCCGACGCCTGGCGGGGCCGGTGGACCCTTGCCGTCTCCTGGCGGTCCTGCCCGGTCCTACCAGCGGAAGGTCCGCATGCGCAGCGCGTGCCGCAGCCGGGCCACCTTGGTGCGGCGGGGCTGGACCCGTTCGCGCAGCGCCCGCGCCTCGGCGAGCTCGCGCAGGAACCGGGCCCGGCGGCGCCGCCGCTCGGACTCCGTCTCGCCCTCGGGCGCGCCGTAGGCGCGGTCGGGCCGCTCAGGCGGCCCTGGCAGTTCAGGCACGTCACACCACCCCAGTCCGACACCTCCACTTTCCCCCGGACGGCGGTTTGATGCCTGCGCGGGCCTGCGCAGGCCTGCACGAGGCGGGCTGGGGCGCGGTTACTGTTGTGGACATGCGTCTCCACGTCGTCGACCACCCCCTGGTCGCCCACAAGCTCACCACGCTGCGCGACCAGCGCACCGACTCCGCGACGTTCCGGCGGCTCGCCGACGAACTGGTCACCCTGCTCGCCTACGAGGCGACGCGGGACGTGCGGACCGAGGCCGTCGACATCCAGACCCCGGTGGCCGCCACGACCGGCGTCAAGCTCGCCCGGCCGCGCCCGCTGGTGGTGCCGATCCTGCGGGCCGGGCTCGGCATGCTGGACGGCATGGTCCGGCTGCTGCCGACCGCCGAGGTCGGCTTCCTGGGCATGATCCGCAACGAGGAGACGCTGCAGGCGTCGACGTACGCCTCGCGGATGCCGGAGGACCTCTCCGGGCGCCAGGTGTACGTCCTGGACCCGATGCTGGCCACGGGCGGCACGCTGGTCGCGGCGATCCGCGAGCTCATCAAGCGCGGCGCGGACGACGTGACGGCGGTCGTCCTGCTGGCCGCGCCCGAGGGCGTCGAACTGATGGAACGGGAGCTGGCGGGAACGCCGGTCACGGTCGTGACGGCGGCCGTGGACGACCACCTCAACGAGCACGGGTACATCGTGCCGGGGCTGGGGGACGCGGGGGACCGGCTGTACGGGGCGGCCGAGTAGCGGGCCGTTCGCTCGGGCGCCGTAGGGCCGCGGGTGCGGTGCGGTGCGGTGCGGTGCAGTGCAGTGCGGTGCGGTGCGGTCGCGGGTGCGTCGGCGGGTGCGGGTGGGGGCTGTCGTGGCTTGTCGCGCCCCGCGGCGGCGGCCGCAGATCCAACACCGCCCCGCGCCTCTTCAGGGCGTTCCGCGGGAACGGTGACCGGCCACGGTGACCGGCCACGGCGGTGGTGCCCGGCGGTGCCCGGCCCTCAGCAGCTCTTCTTCGTCGTCGACGCCGTCGGCCTGGGGGCGGACAGGGCCGTGATGGCCTTCGCGGCCGTCGCCTGGGGGGTCAGGGTCTTGAAGGCGTTGCCCAGGATCAGGTCCACGGCGGTGCCCTTGCGGCCGGCCTCCGTGCGCTGGTCGGCGGCCGTCACCTGGGTGGCCAGCACCGGGAGCGAGGTCTTCAGGGCCGAGGCCGGGCCGACCAGTATCGCCGTGCCCTTGACCTTCTGGTCGAACTTCGCCGGCGCGTTGCCGACGTCGCCGATCTTGAAGCCGCGCTTCTTCAGTTCGTCCGCGGTGTCCTTGGCCAGGCCCGTGCGGGTCGTGGCGTTGTAGACGTTCACCGTGATCTGGGCCGGCTTCGGCAGCACCGTGGCCGACGCCCCGCTCGACGTCCCGGCCGCGGGACTCGCGCTGGCGGTGGCCCGCTTGACGCACTCGTCCGACGAACCGGCCGCCGAGGCCGTTCCGCCACCGCCGGTGAAGACGTCGATGAGCTGCAGGGTGCCCCAGCCGACCAGGCCGAGCGCGGTGACGGAGGCGACCACGGAGAGGACGAGCCGGGCACGCCGCCGGCGCGGGCGCATGCGTGGGTATTTGTCCCCTGTGATCCGGTACTGGCCGCCCATGCCGGGGGGAGTCAGCATGCTCATGAGCGCAGCGTAGTGCGCCACGGGTGCGTTGACTAATAGATGATCATCCGACGGTGTCCGCTGTGACCCGAAAGGGTCAACCGGCGCCAAATGCCGGGCGGCCGACGGGTGTCAGTCGAGTTCGAGCACGCGCGCGTGCAGCACCTGACGCTGCTGGAGGGCGGCGCGGACCGCCCGGTGCAGCCCGTCCTCCAGGTACAGGTCGCCCTGCCACTTCACGACGTGCGCGAAGAGGTCGCCGTAGAACGTCGAGTCCTCGGCGAGGAGGGTCTCCAGGTCGAGCTGCCCCTTGGTCGTCACGAGCTGATCGAGGCGGACCGGGCGCGGTGCGACGTCCGCCCACTGCCGGGTGCTTTCCCGGCCGTGGTCGGGGTACGGCCGGCCGTTTCCGATGCGCTTGAAGATCACACGGAAAGCCTACCGGTCCAGACGTTCCGGGCGCAGCCATGGCGACCGAGTGCGACGCTGGAAAAGACGCCGTAAAGGTCATCAAACGGGCTAAAAGGTAACAGGAGGTCCGATGATGAATGCCGGTGAGGCCGAGGAGGCCGGTGCCCCGACCCCGGCCAAGGATGCTGCGGCCGCCGAGGGCGCCGCGGCCGCCGAGGGCCCGGTGGCCACCGAGGGCCCGGTGGGCGTCGAGGGCCCGGTGGGCGTCGAGGGCCCCGTGGGCACCGAGATTCCCACGTTCACCGAGAATCCTGCCGTCGCCGGGAATCCTGCCGTCGCAGAGGATCCCGCGGTCGCCGGGATCGCCGCCGGGTATGCCTTCGCCGGTCAGGCGTTGGAGCTCGGTGCCCTGCTCTGGGACGGGCGGTGCCGTCCCGACGTCCCCGTTCGCATCCCCCTCCCCATGCTCAACCGGCACGGCCTGGTCGCCGGCGCCACCGGCACCGGCAAGACCAAGACGCTCCAGCTGATCGCCGAGCAGCTCTCGGCGCACGGCGTCCCGGTGTTCCTGGCGGACGTCAAGGGCGACCTGTCCGGTGTCGCGAGGCCCGGGCAGCCGAACGACAGGGTCGAGGGCCGGGCGCGCGAGGTCGGCCGGCAGTGGACCGCGACCGGCTTCCCCGCCGAGTTCCTCGCGCTGGGCGGCGTCGGCCACGGCATCCCCGTCCGCGCGACGATCACCAGTTTCGGCCCGCTGCTGCTGTCGAAGGTGCTTCAGCTCAACCAGACCCAGGAGCAGTCCCTCGGCCTGGTCTTCCACTACGCCGACACGAAGGGCCTGGAGCTGATCGACCTCAAGGACCTCCGGGCGGTGGTCGCCTTCCTCACCTCCGACGAGGGCAAGGCGGAACTGAAGAACATCGGAGGGCTGTCGACGGCCACGGCCGGGGTGATCCTGCGCTCGCTCACCGCCTTCGAGGCGCAGGGCATGGCGGACTTCTTCGGGGAGCCGGAGTTCGACACGGCCGACCTGCTGCGTACGGCGCCGGACGGCCGGGGCATCGTCTCGGTCCTCGAACTGACCGCCGTCCAGGACCGCCCCCTCCTCTTCTCGACCTTCCTGATGTGGCTGCTCGCCGACCTCTTCCACGATCTCCCCGAGATCGGCGACGCCGACCGGCCCGAGCTGGTCTTCTTCTTCGACGAGGCACACCTGCTGTTCAACGACGCCTCGAAGGCGTTCCTGGAGTCGATCACCCAGACCGTGCGCCTCATTCGCTCGAAAGGGGTCGGCGTCTTCTTCGTCACACAGACCCCGAAGGACGTACCGTCCGACGTCCTCGGCCAGCTCGGCAACCGCGTCCAGCACGCGCTCAGGGCCTTCACCCCTGAGGACCAGAAGGCGCTGCGGGCCACCGTGCGGACCTTCCCGAAGTCGTCGTACGACCTCGAAGAGCTGCTCACCGGGCTCGGCACCGGCGAGGCCGTGGTCACCGTGCTCAGCGAGACCGGCGCCCCGACACCGGTCGCGGCGACCCGGCTGCGGGCCCCCGAGTCCCTGATGGGGCCGGTGCCCGCGGCGGAGGTGGACACGGCGGTGCGCGGGTCCGCGCTCCACGGGCGTTATGCACAGGCTGTGGACCGGGAGTCGGCGTACGAGAAGCTGCGGCAAGCGCCGGCCGAGCCGAAGGCCGACGCCGAGGCCGCCGCCGACCGGAAGGAAGAGCCCTCTCTCGTCGAACAGGTGGTCAGCAGCGGGATGTTCAAGTCCCTCGCCCGGTCGGTGGGCACCCAGCTCGGCCGGGAGATCACGCGGTCGCTGTTCGGTACGGCCCGCAGGCGCAGGTGAGCCGGAGCGGAGTCCTGCACGGGCCGCCCGGCTCACCTCGGCACGGTCAACCGCGTTTCTGCTCCTGCGGCCGTGGCCGCGGCGGCTCTGCCGTCTTCGTCTCCTCCGGCTTCGGCGTGCTGCGGAGGGCCTCCGCGCGCAGCAGGGCGCGCAGGACCGCGTACGGGTCTGAGGACATGGCTGTGTTCCTTGCGTAGAGCTGACTGACCTGGGGTGGAGTGCGGGACGGGCGGGTCGGTCAGCAGCGCAGGACCACGGTGCGCAGGAGGGGCGTGGCATCCGGCGGACGCGGTGCCGTCGGGCAGGGACGGTGGTGCTCCGCCGGGCCGGCGGGCGCCGGGTCGGGCAGCGGCGCGGGACGCTGGGGTACGTCGGTGCGGTGGACGGCGCGGGCGGGGGGCCGTAGCGGGGTGTCGAGGACGTCGTGCTCGACGCTCTCCGCCGAGACGGCCGGGGTGGCGGCCGCGAGCGCCTCGGCCGCCGTCGGGACGCCGGCCAGCAGCAGGACGAGCAGCAGCACGAGCGCCCGCGACCAGGCGGGGCCTGGCCGCGGGTGACGTCCGGTCGAGCGACCGCTGCTCATGACGGTCATGTCCCCCTGTTGCGGCCGGTGTTCATCGCGCGGGGCACGAGATCCGCTCGCTCGGCGTACCGGCGGGGCGCGAGGTTGACGAGGCGGACGGGCCGGTGTCGAGAGGGCTGGTGTCGAGAGGGCTGGTGTCGACGGGGCGTGTGTATGCGAGGCCCGCGCTCATGAAGCCGGCGCTCATGAGGCCGGCGCTCATGAGGCCCGCGCCGGCGAGGTCCGCGTCTGCGTGGCGTGCGTCGATGAGGCCCGCGTCTGCGAAGCCGGCGTCCGCGGAGCCCGCGTTCACAGGGTCTGTGGGATCTGCTTGGCGCGGCCGCGGATGCCGAAGGCCGTGACGATCTCGACGATGCCGACGACGACCAGCCAGATACCGGCGACGAGGGTGAGCACCGCGACCGACTTGAACGGCGAGACGATCAGCACGATGCCGGCGATGAACGTGACGACCCCGAGGAAGACCTGCCAGCCCCGGGCGGGCATCCGGGAGTCGGAGACGGCGGCCATGGTCTGGGTGATCCCGCGGATCAGCCAGCCGATGCCGATCCACAGGGCGAGCAGCAGGATCGACTCCATGGGGCCGCGGAAGCAGAAGAGGCCCAGCAGGATCGACAGCGCACCGCTGATGAAGGCCAGCACCCGCAGCGAGGTCGCCCGGTGCGTGCCGAACGCGGCGACCAGCTGGAAGACACCGGCGATCAGCAGGTAGATGCCGAAGAGCACGCCTGCGGCGAGCAGCGAGGCGCCGGGCCAGACGAGGACCAGGACGCCGAGGATCAGGGAGGCGATCCCGGTGACCAGGACGATCTGCCAGGCGGCCCGGGAAAGGGCGTGCAGCGGTCCTTCGAGGGGCGGTTCGGGCTCATGCCGAACGGTACCGGTGGCATGCGCCTTCCGGTTGTCGTCGGCGGGGCCGGTGCTCGGGGGCTCGGTCATGGTTCCAGCTGAGACCGGGGGAGGCGGCCGGGCCAGCAGGGAGCGGCTGATCAGGTGACAGGGCGCGAGGGGAGGACGGGGTGACGCGGTGACGCGGTGACGTACGAGCACTTCACCCCGTCCTACTTGCTGCTGCCCCCGCCCTTCGCCGCCTTCGCCGCCGCCTTCATCTCCTGCTTGTGGGCCCGCACCTTCGCCAACGACTCGGGCCCGGTGATGTCGGCCACCGACCGGTACGCCGCCGCCTCCCCGTACGCCCCCGCCGCCTCCCGCCACCCCCTCGGCGTCACCCCCAGCTGCTTCCCCAGCAACGCCAGGAAGATCTGCGCCTTCTGCTTCCCGAACCCCGGCAGCTCCTGGAGCCGCTTGAGCAGCTCGGTCCCGCTGTCGACGTCACGCCAGACGCCCTCGGCGTCACCGTCGTAGTGGTCGACGAGGTACTGGCACAGCTGCTGGATCCGCTTTGCCATGGAACCGGGGTACCGGTGCACCGCCGGCTTCTCGGAGAGCAGCGCGGCGAACGCCTCCGGATCCTGGGCGGCGATCTCATGGGCGTCCAGATCGTCCGTACCCATGCGCTGTGCGATGGTCGCCGGCCCCTTGAAGGCCCACTCCATCGGCACCTGCTGGTCGAGCAGCATGCCGGTGAGCGCGGCGAGCCTGCTGCGGCTGAGGAGTTCGTCGGCCTCGGGGTCCTGGGCGAGGCGCAAGGCGGGGGCGTTGGCGTCCATGGCTCGATGATCCCGCGCGAGGACCGGCCTCGCGCGACCGAGGGTGTCGGCCTCCCCCTCCCCTCCCGCCCGTCTTCCCCTCACGTACGATTCCTCCACGATTTGAGTTAGGTAAGGCTAACCTCAGAAAGGGGAGTCGTCGGGTGACCATCGAGACGTACCGCGACGCCTGGGGCATCCCGCATCTGCGAGCGGGCGACGTCCGCGGACTCGCCCGTGCGCAGGGCCGGGTCACGGCGCATGACCGGGCCTGGCAACTGGAGGTGGAACGGCACCGCGCGCAGGGCACGTCGGCGTCCTTCCTCGGCACCGAGGCCATCGCCTGGGACGTCTTCGCCCGCCGGGCCCGCCTGGCGGACACGGCGAGCCGCTGCTTCGAGGCGCTGGAGAGACGGGACCCGGAGACGGCGGACTGGGTACGGGCGTACGTGGCCGGCGTCAACGAGGGCCTGCCGCCCGGCGCCGCCCGTACGCCCGAGTTCGCCCGCACCGGCCTGGCCCCCGGTACCTGGGAGCCGTGGCATCCCCTCGGCATCTGGCTGACCGCCCACATCCTGTTCGCCGGCTTCCCGGCCAAACTGTGGCGCGAGGAGGCGGTACGGCACCTGGGTGAGGCGGCGATCCCCCTGTTCGCCACCGACGGCCCGGGTACCTCCGGCAGCAACGGCTGGCTCCTCGCCGGCCCCCGCACCACCACCGGCCACGCCCTCCTCGCCGGGGACCCCCACCGCTTCATCGAGGCCCCCGGGATCTACCAGCAGATCCGTCTCTCCTGCCCCGACTTCGACGTCATCGGCCTGGCGGTCCCGGGCGTCCCCGGCATCGCCCACTTCGCCCACACGGGCACGGTCGCCTGGTCCATCACCAACGCGATGGCCGACTACCAGGACGTCTACCGGGAGCGCCTGCGGCGCACGGAGACCGGAGTGGAGGCCCTCGCCCCGGACGGCGCTTGGACCCCGGTCGAACAACACACGGAGACCATCGACATCTCCGGCAACCCCCCACTGCACATCGAACTACTCGAAACCCCGCGGGGCCCGATCATCACCGCGCCCCCGAACACCTCGGAAACCATCACAGCGAAAGTCCCGGAAACTACGGCACCCTCCTCCCACGCACCGGCACCCGCCGACGGCGCTGAGCCCTCGCAGGGGCAACCCGAGCCCGCCCCCGAATCCGGCACGTCTCTCCCCTTCCACGCACCGACACCCACCGACGCCGCTGAGCCCCCACAGGGGCAACCCGAGCCCGCCCCCGAATCCGGCACGTCTCTCCCCTTCCACGCACCGGCACCCGCCGACGGTGCTCAGCCCCCGCAGGGGCCACCCGCACCAGACCACGAGACCGTCACGGGTGGTGCGGGTGGGCGAACACACGCCGATGGCGAAGCCGAGGCGTTGGCGCTCCGGTACCCGCCCCGCGTCACGGAAGACCTCGGCTTCAGCGCCCTCCTCCCCCTCCTCCGCGCCCGCCACGTCACCGACGTCGACCGTGCCTTCGACGCCTGGGCCGAGCCCGTCAACGTCGTCCACGCCGCGGACACCGCCGGCGGCCTCCTGCACCGCGTCGCCGGTCGCGTCCCCGTCCGCTCCCACACCAACCGCACCCGCCTCGCCCCCGCCTGGCTCCCCGGCCACGAATGGCTCGGCTGGCACGAGATGCCGTACGGCGACCTCACCGACGGCGTGGCCGTGATGGCGAACCAGCGCGGCCCGGCCACCCCCCTCGGCGTCGAGTTCGCCCCACCCCACCGAGCCGACCGCATCCGCGCCCTCCTCGACGAGCGCCGCACCTGGTCCGCCGCCGACCTGCGCGCGATCCACACCGACACCCACCTCGCCTCCGCCGCCCCCCTCCTCGACCACCTGGCCGCCCTCGACGGCCTCACCCCCGAGGCCACCGACCTCCGCGACCGCCTCCTCGCCTGGGACCGCCGGATGGACGCCGACAGCACCGACGCCGCCGCCTACGCGGCCGTACGCTCCGCCGTCGTACGGCACCTCGCCGCCCACCCCGCCTTCGCCGCCCTCGCCGAACCCACGGCCCACCCCGAGGTCCTGCTCCCGTGGCTGGCCCTCACCCCCCGTATCGGCTACGCGCTCGAACACCTCCTGAGGGCGGAGGAGTTGTACGGCGTCGACCGCCCCGCCGCCGTCCGCGCGGCCGTGGAGGACGTCGCGGCCGACCTACCCGCCGGCACCTGGGGCGACACCCACCGCCTCGCCCCCTGGCAGGCGCTGCCCGACCCGTCGCCGTACGACGGACCGGCGCTGTCCGGCGACCACGACTGCGTGCTGTGCACCTCCGCCGTCCCCGGCCTCACCGACCGCTTCGCGCGGGGCCCGGCCGCCCGCTACGTCTGGGACCTGGCCCACCGCGACAACAGCCTCTGGGTGGTCCCGTTCGGCACGGACGGCGTCCCCGGCGCACCGCACCACACCGACCAACTCCCCTTGTGGCTCAAGGGAGAACTGGCACCGGTCGTCACCGACTGGACCCGCCTGGAACGCGTACACCTGACAGAACACGCGGAGGACACCGATGTCTGAGCACCACGAGCACGACCCCGCCTTCGAACACCCCGCCCCCGGCTTCGGCACCGTCCGGCTGCGCCCCCTCGACCCCGAGCGCGACGCGGACGTCGTCCACACCTGGGTCAGCGCGGAACGCGCCGCCTTCTGGGGCATGACCGGCCTCACCCGCTCCCAGGTCGCCGGGATCTACGCCCACATGGCCACCCTCGACACCCACCACGCCTACCTCGCCCATCTCGCCCACCTCGGCGAGCAGGGCGGCACCCCGGTCGGGCTGCTCCAGACGTACGAGCCGGAGGCCGACCGGGTGAGCGAGTGCTACGACGTCCGCCCCGGCGACATCGGCATCCACGTCCTCCTCGCCCCGGCCGGCCCCGACGGCCCCCGCCCCGGCTGGACGCAGGCCCTGCTGACCGCCTTCACGGCGTACGTCCTGCGCGCTCCCGACCGTCACCGCCTCGTCGTGGACCCCGACGTCCGCAACGAGAAGGCGATCGCCCGCTTCCGGCGCCACGGCTTCGAGCCCGGCCCCGCCGTCGTACTCCCCGAGATCGACCTCCCCGACGTCCACCTGCCCGAAAAGCACGCTCAACTGGCTTTTCTCACGCGGCCGGTAGCCTTCCCGGATGTCCTTCCCGACACCGACCCCCGATGACCTCATCGCCCACTACGGCCTGGAGCCGATCCCGCGCGAAGGCGGCCTGTTCCGGCAGACCTGGGCCGGTCCCGCACGCGCCGACGGCCGCCCCGAGGGCACCGCCATCGTCGCCCTCCTCACCGCCGACGACTACTCGGCCCTGCACCGCCTCCCCACCGACGAGATCTGGCACTTCTACCTGGGCGACCCCCTGAACCTCCTCTTTCTCGCCCCCGACGGCACCACCAGCACCCCCGTCCTGGGCCCCGACCTCCTCGGCGGCCAGCACATCCAGCTGACCGTCCCGGCCGGCACCTGGATGGGCGCCCGCGTGGCACCCCCGGGCGCCTGGACCCTCTTCGGCTGCACGATGGCCCCCGGATTCACCTTCGAGGGTTACGAACACGGGAACCCGGCCCACCTCACGGCGCGTTACCCGTCCGAAGCCGCCCGCATCACGGAACTCTGCCGTCCATGACGACCCACCTGCCTCATCCACCTCGTCCACCTCGCCCGCCTCATCTGCTGGACGGACAGACCGCCTTGGTCACGGGCGCGAGCGGCGGCATCGGCCGGGTCATCGCCCGGCGCCTGGCGGAGGAGGGGGCG
Organism: Streptomyces sp. NPDC086519; assembly: GCF_040686075.1. Lineage (NCBI taxonomy): Bacteria > Bacillati > Actinomycetota > Actinomycetes > Kitasatosporales > Streptomycetaceae > Streptomyces > Streptomyces sp. NPDC086519. The sequence continues at coordinate 20,158 of NZ_JBFBJL010000060.1, read as the reverse complement.
GCGGTGGCCGTGCTCCCCCAGAGGGGGTACCCCCCAGCCGTACGGCGGTACGCGGAGTGGGCCGGCTGACGGCTGACGGCGCTGGTCAACAACGCGGACGTCCAGCCCGTACAGCCGCTGCCCGGCATGACCGCGGCCGACTGGCGCGCGGTCGTCGACACCGACCTCACCAGCGTCTTCGCCTGCACCCAGGCCGCCGCCGAGATCATGCGCGCCCAGCCCGGCGGCGGCACGGTCACCCACATCGCCTCCATCGAGGCAGGCCATCCGGCCCCCGGCCACGCCCACTACAGCACGGCGAAGGCGGCGGTGGTCAGGCCCGCCCCCCCACCAACCCGTAGCCTCCACCAACCCGCAGATCCCACCACTCGCAGATCCCGCAGATCCCGCAGGCAAAATGAGCACCACAGCCTTATCAGCCGTACGACCTGGGAACGCGTGTTTCCGACCTCGGAGCGGGTGACGTGAGCGAAGGACACGACAAGCGGCGGAGGACGCCGACCGGCGACCACAGGAACAGGACCCTGCGCGCCCTCGCACTCCTCGGCGCTCTCCTCGCCGCCCTCCTCCTGGCCTCCGCCACCCCCGCCACCGCGCACGCGGCCCTGCGCGGCAGCGACCCCGCCGACGGCGCCGTACTCAAGTCGTCGCCCCGATCCATCACCCTCACCTTCACCGAGTCCGTCGGCCTCCTCGACGACTCGTTCCGGGTGTACGACCCCACCAACCACCGGGTGACCACCGGCGACGCCGAACACGGCCCGGCCGGCTCGGACACCGCCCGGATCACCTTCCCGAAGAAACTCGGAACCGGCACGTTCACGGTGGCGTGGCGGATCGTCTCGGCGGACAGCCACCCCATCTCCGGCGCCCTCACCTTCTCCGTGGGCAAGCCGTCGGCGACCAGGGCGACCGTCGCCACCGGGCCCGGCGAGAACCCGGTCACCGACAGCCTCTACAACATCGGCCGCTACGTCGCGTACGCAGCCGTGGCGCTGCTCATAGGCGCCGTCGCCTTCATGGCCGTCTGCCGCCCGCCGGACCCCGCCCCTCTGCGCCGACCGGTCCGCGCGGCGTGGTGGACCCTGCTCGCCTCCACCCTCTTCCTCTTCATCCTCCGCTCCCCGTACGAGGAGGGCACCTCCCCGGCGACGGCCTTCGACCTCTCCGCCCTCGCCAAGTCCGCGACCGGCCGCCCCGGCCTCGCCCTGCTGACCCGGGTGGCCCTGCTTGCCCTCACGGCGGCCCTGTACCTCGTCCTCCGCAAGCGCGTGAACGGGGCCCGACCGTCCCGCCCCCTCCTCGCCACGGCCGCCGTCCTCTCCATCGCCCTGGCCCTGACCTGGGCGGCGGCGGAACACGCCTCGGCCGGCATCCAGGTCCCGCTGGCGATGACGTCCTCCGTGCTGCACCTGTTGTCCATGGCGCTCTGGCTGGGCGGCCTCACGGCCCTCCTCATCACCCTCCAGCGCTCCGCCACGCCCCTGCCCGCCGCCGTGGTCACCCGCTTCTCCCGGGTGGCCTTCGCCGCGGTGACGGTCCTCGTCGGCACCGGCGTCTACCAGTCCTGGCGCGGCCTCGGCTCCTGGCAGGCGCTCACCGACACGTCGTACGGCCGGCTCCTCCTCCTCAAACTCGCCGCGGTCGCCCTGCTGTTGGCGGCGGCCTCGCAGTCCCGCCGCTGGACGGCGAAGCTGGCGACGGCCCCGGCCGTGCCGACTCCCGACCGCGTCCCCCTGCCGGTCGGTGCCCCGGCCCCGGCGAACCCACCGACTGCCGAGAACCCACCCCCCGCGGCCGAACCGTCCCCCCTCGGCAAACCATCCCCCCTCGGCAAACCGTCAAGCCCGGACGAACCGCCCGCCACCACCCCCACCGGCCGCCACCAGGCCGCCCTGCGCCGTTCGGTCCTCACCGAAGTGGCCGTCGGCGTCGCCGTCCTGGGCATCACCACGATCCTCACCGGCACCCTGCCCGGCCGGGCCGCGGCCGAGGCGGCCGAGTCGGGTACGGCGTCGGGCACGACCGGCATCCCCGCGGCCGCCGTCGCCGTCGTCCCCTTCGACGTCGGCACCCCGAACGGCCACGGCAAGGTACAGATCACCCTGGACCCGGGCCGGGTCGGCGCGAACTCGGTGCAGGCGGTCGCCTTCGGCCCCGACGGCGGCATCTCCTCCGTCCCCGAACTCCGCCTCTCCTTCACCCTCGCCGCCCAGAAGATCGGTCCCCTCCCCGCCAGCGTGACCGACCGCGGCGGCTATTGGGCCGCCGACTCCGTCAACCTCCCCATCGCGGGCGAGTGGACGATGACGGTGACGGTGAGGGTGTCCGACCTGGACCAGGTGACGGTGACGAAGAAGATCCGGATCGCCGCCTAGCCGAACCCTGAGCGCGGCGCCTGCCCGCTCAGGCGCCCACGGTCCCGTCGACGCCCTCGCGCAGGAAGTCGGCGTGCCCGTTGTGGCGGCCGTACTCCAGGAGGACGTGCAGCATCACCATGCGCAGCGACACTTCTTCCTCCCACCTCGGCTGGTATCCGGCCTGGTCCAGGGAGCCGGCCGCGCGCTCGATACGGCGCGAGGCGGCCACCTCGGCCTCCCAGGCGGCGAACGCCTCCTGCCTGGTCGACTCGCTCGCGTCGTACGCCGCCTGGAAGTCGATCTCGTCGGACCACACCATGGGCGCGTCCTGGTCCTCGAACACCCGGCGGAACCAGGCGCGTTCCACTTCCGCCATGTGCCGCACCAGACCGAGCAGCGACAACGTGGACGGCGGCATCGACCGCCGCCGCAACTCCTTGTCGGTGAGCCCCTCGCACTTCATGGCGAGGGTCGCCCGGTGGTAGTCGAGAAAAGCCCGCAGCATGTCCCGCTCACTGCCGAAACTGGGCGGTCCCACCCGCTCGTCGCCACTCACCGACCCCACTCCTCGTCCATTCCGTTCCCCCGTTCCCCCGTTCATCCGCCCCGACGAGATACGGCCCGGCCCGGACAAGTACGACGGCGGCAGTGCCTCCAGAGACGAGCGGAGACTGTACCTGGTCGCCCGAACGTCGTCAGAACCGAGCCCGGAGCGGGCACGCCATGCCCCGGAGACCGGCACGAGCTGTACCGGCTCGTCGGTGATCGCTGCCCGGTGCTTCTGCAGCGCGGCCAGGTCGTGCTCCTCGGCCCGCCGATCGCCGGAGCGGCGGGCAGGACCCTCTTACTCAGGCACGGGGCTCATGACGCTGTGGATTCGGGAGAGGGTGAAAACGCGCTCGTCTTCTCACAGGTGGCACCAGGCCTCGAGGTAGGGCGGGTCGAGCATGAGGCGGCTGAGGGTGCGCACCGTCCGGTTTCCCGAGGCGGCGACGCCGGGTTCAAGGATGGCGCACGCCAGTGATCAGCGGGCGCCGCATGAGCGCAGCTTCCCCCCAGAGAGCGGAAGAGCCGAGCCACAACCCCCTGGTGTTCCCCGGTCTTCCCCCATTTTCCCCGGCTCGACCTGGCACGGATCTGACGTCGTCGTCGGCGCCCTCCGCGGCCACGAGATCGTGGTCAGGGGCGGTCAGCTTCCCGAGCGGAGACGGGCCGGATCGACAGCGCGGCGGCCGGGCCCTCCGCGGCTACCAGCGAGCGGCGGCGGCCTGGTCGGTGACCGTCTGAATGGCCTTGACGGCGAGGTCGGGGCGGTCGACGTGGATGTAGTGACCGCTGCCGGCGGCGGTGCTGAGGACGCTGCGCCTGGAGAGCGCGCGCCACTGCTGCTGGCCCTCGGACCACGCCTGCTCCAGGGCGGGGCCGTAGTCGGGGATCCCGCCGAACTGTGCCTCGTGCTTGATGATCTGCACCGGGATGTCTCCGGCGGAGCGGACCTCGGCGTCGGGGATGACGATCTGCTCCGGGTTCTGGCCCTCGTTGATCGAGATGACCTGGGCACGCACCTCGGCCGCGATCCCGGTGGCGGTCTCGGGGATCACCTTCAGGATGCTCGCCTTCAGGGCCGGGATCGTGGCGTCCATCAGAACCAGACCCTTGACCCGGTCCTGGTGGTCGGGGGCGTACCGGCCGGCGATCAGCCCGCCAAGGGAGTGGGCGGCCAGCACGACCGGGCGATCACCGGCGATCCGGTCGAGCACGCCGGTGAGGATCTCGCCACTGTCGCGGATGGTCTGGGGGCCCTTCGGCTGGTCGCTCCGGCCCTCGCCGAGCCGGTCGTAGGAGCAGACCCTGTCCTCCTTGCTCAAGGTCCTCTGCAGGCCGGCCATCGTGTCCAGCCCGTCGCCCGCACCGGCCATGAGCATGACGACCGGCTTGCGAGCCGCCGTACGGCCGGAGCACGAGACGTTCACCGAGTAGCCGTTGACGCGGATCTTCCTGGTCCCCGTGAACGAGTCCAGGTGACCGTGCCGCACAGTCTTGGTGGCCACCACGTTCTGTGTCCGCGTCAACGTCTGCGTTCTGGCGGTGAGTTCCCCGTGGCCGACGAAGCCCGCGCCGGCCACGGCGGAGAACGTGGCAGCCACGGCAATGGTCTTGAGCATGCGGTTCACGGGGGCCTCCAGGCGGAATAACGGAAAGTCGCAGCAGGGCTGTGGGGTCCGGGCCCCCACCCGGACGGTGCGCGGACCCTTGTCCGGCGCCTCTGCCGGTGTGCGGCGGCGACACCACAGACGCTACGGATTCGGCAGCCCGGAGGCGTCACCCTCCAGATGTCTCTCGCGCGTAGCTCGCACGGGTGACACGTACGACGGGTACGAGGTCGACGTACGCGTTCACCTCGTGCCCGGCCTGGGCACTCACAAGCTCCATGGGGGACGAACCCGGGCTCCGGCCGCGCCTTCGCATGGTCGCTCCCCGGCCGCCCGCCGGGGCGTCGGGTTGTCTGATCGTAATCCCGTGAGGGCGGACCGGGACTTCGTTGATCGGCTAGCGTCTACCGCACGAGCGGCTGGCAAGATCCACCGTGGCCACAGGGGGTGACGCGGCAGCGCGTCCGGCCACGCCGGGGCGCCGCGCGACGGCAGCTCATCACATCAATGGGGGGAGACGTGGGGGCAATGACCCGGACGTCGACTGAACCACTGCACGGAGGTCGCCGCCGCAGAGGTGGCGCGGGCCTCGCGGTCGGCACGATTCTGGCGGTCGCGGGTACGGCCGTCCCGCTCGCCGTGGACGCGCCGCCCGCGTGGGCCGTCCAGACGACGGCCGCGGCGGACTCGTCCCAGGAGGTCGTGATCCCGCCCGCCGACCGGGCCACACCCCGTGTGGACACCCCACTGGCGGTGGGCAGTACCGGGTTCCTGCACCAGCAGGAGGGCAGGGACGGCTACACCTGGACCGACTTCGCGAGCGGCACCTCGACGCAGGTGCTCGGCCTGCAGACCCTGCCGGCCAACGCGCTCGTACGCCCCGTCGGTGCCGGCGGAGACCTGCTCGCCGTCTCACCGAGCCCGGCCCGGGGCACCGCCTGGTACACCCTGCTCGATCCGCACACCGGTGAGCGCCGGGAGGCGCAGCTCCCAGCCGGCTACACGTTCCGGGGGACCGTCGGGGGCAAGGTGCTGGCGCTGGAGTCCGCGACCAGCACCACCAGCTCCGCCGGTGTACTCCTCGACACCGGAACCGATCCCGCGCAACCGCTGCACATCACCGGCCTGCCCGCGGGCGCTCAGCTCAGCAGCCTCTCCTTGCAGCAGGGCGCCACGGACGACCACGGCGCGGTGATCTCCTTCCGGCAGGACGGCGCGTACCGTTACGGCCTGCTGGACCCTGGTACCGCCGTGATCACCCCGCTCCCGGAGGCGATGAGCGGCCAGGGCCTGCGCATCCTGCTGAGCGCCGACCGCATTGCCTGGTGGGGGCAGGGCTTCACCGGGCTGCGCTGGCTGCCCCGCGGTGACGTGTCCTCCGGGACGCAGGAGTTCCCGTTCCCCGCCGACGCGGCCCCCGTGGCCCTCCTCGGCGACACCCTCCTGACCTCGGGCCCGGACGCCACCTCGGGCACCTCTCTCGGCCGGCGGCTGACGGCCCGGCCGCTCGACGGCGGGGAGCCGAGCACCGCACTCGACCACATCGCGCTCGTGTCGGACTATCCACCGCAGACGGCGGACGGGAGTGCCCTGCTCGTCGGCGGCTCCGGCACCGGCGACTGGGCGGTGCACCGCTTCGCCGCAGGCCCTGATGGGAAGCCGGCGCACGAGGTGGTCCAGCCGCTGCCCCCGGTGACTGCCGACGTCCTGGGACTGAACCTGTACCGGGGCACCCTCAACCGGGTGGACAGCACCGAGGGCAGGCTCTCCCTTTACCAGCAGGATGTCGGCACTGGGGCGGTCCCCGTCGCCGGAGCGGCCAAGCCCCTGCCCGCCGGCATGCCCACTTCCGCCGTGCGCTGTGCGACGGGTGCGGATTGCGTGCGGATCGTGGAGGGCAACTGGTACGGCCTGTCCTTCCTGTCCGAGACAGGAGGGCGGACGTACCTGGAGACCCGCGTGGACGCCTACACGTCGCACGTGCAGGTGCCGTTGCCCGGCAGCGGCGGCGAGGTCAGGGACGCGTCCTCCTCGTACGTGGTGGTGGACGGCGAGTCCCCGAGAACCCAGTACCTGATCTACCCGGGCTACAACAAGGTGGTACGCAGCCGCCCGGTGCAGGCCGCGGCGCTCTGGTACTCCACCCTGTGGAGCGCGACCCCCGGCAGCCCCGGCACGCTGACCGCGGAGCGGCTGAACGCGGACGCGGCCACGCCCGGCAAACCCGTCCGCACCGTGCGGACCGGTGCCGCCTGCGTGCCCACCGAACTGCAGGCGACAGCGCGTTGGCTCTACTGGTCCTGCGGTGCCGACAAGCAGGCCGGGGTGTACGACCTGACGAACAACCGCGGCTTCGCTGTGCCGGCGGGTCCCGCCATGCTCGGTGACGGCTACGTGGTCCGGCACGACCGGGACGCGGGCGAACTCAAGCTGACGGACTTCCACACCGGCAGCCCGCTCGCGGAGCGCTCCGTAGCAGACCTCCCGGCCGGAACGCTCGCGGACGACCGCAGGATCACGTGGACCGTGGACAAGTACGGCGGCCACATCGCCTACGTGGACGCCGATCGCCGCGTGCATGTGAGCGCGGACGGGGTACCGGACTCCGCTCCGGTGATAGGGGAGGCGTATACCTCCGGGAGCGTCGCGCCGAGGACCACTTCGTCGAACTACTCGACCTGGACAGCCTCCTTGCTGCTGAGCCGCCCCGTGGACTCCTGGGAACTGGGCATCGTCCAGAAGACGACCGGGCGCCGGGTGGCTGTGGTGCGCGGTGGGGCCGAGCGCGGTCTCAACGGCATCTCGGCCTCGTGGAACGGCCGGGAGCCGAACGGTGCTCCCGCCCCGAGCGGTCTCTACACCTGGCAGCTGACCGCGAGGTTCGACGGTGGAACCGTGCCGGTGCGGGTGGGAAGCGGCGGCCTGGACGTGATGTGCGGCGCCTTGCCGACCCATGTCTACGACTGCGACGGGTTTCCGGACATGGTGGCGGTCCGCAAGGACGGCCGGACCGACTCATGGGAGGGGCATCCCAAGGGGTACTTCTACAACCGCAGCTACACCGCGGACTGGCCGACCTCCTCCACCCTGGTGCCGGCCGGCGACCTCAACGGCGACGGGTTCGCGGACATGCTGGTCCGCAACTCCACCGGCGAACTGCGTGCGTACTGGGGCTTCGGGCAGGTGTACTTCGCCCGGGGAACCAACAAGTCCACTGTCATCGGCAAGGGCTGGAACACGTACAACCTGCTGACGTCGTCCGGGGACCTCAACCGTGACGGCCGGTCCGACCTGCTGGCCCGTGACCGGGCCGGAGTCCTGTGGTTCTACGCCGGCACCGGCAAGGGCACGTTCAAGGCCCGGGTGCGCGTCGGCACCGGGCTGTCCGGTTATACGGCGCTGGTGGGCGTGGGCGACCTCAACGGCGACGGAACCGGAGACCTTCTCGGCCGGGACAAGGCCGGGAACCTCTATCACTGGTACGGCAACGGAAAGGGCGGCTTCGGGGGGCGCGTGAAGATCGCCTCGGGCTTCAACGCCTACAACGCCCTGGTCGGTGTCGGCGACCTGACTCAGGACGGCCGCAACGACCTCCTCACCCGCGATACCGCGGGCAACCTGTACCGCTGGGCGGGCAACGGCAAGGGCGGCTTCGGCGCACGCGTGAAGATCGGCAGCGGCTGGGGCGTCTACAAGGCGCTGTACTGACGGTCCGGAACAGCAACCTCCACCGGGAGCTGCACGCCTGACGAGAGCGACCGCGATGCTGCGCCACGCGGGGTGCGGTGAATGCCAGAGGGGTGCCCCCGTGTCCAGGGCACCCCCTGGTGAGCGCCCTCGCCGGCCTGTGCGGAGAGTGTGGGATTTGCGAGACGTTCGGGCTGGGGCAGGCCGATGTCGACCTGGCCCATGAATACCTGAAGCTGCGCCGGAGCCGTCTGCGGCCCCGGTACAAGCACGGGTGCCCCGAGGCCTCACCGTGCGGCCGCAAGCCGGGATACTGCCCGGACAAGGCGCAGATCCGGCACGAGACCAAGAACACCAAGTCCCGCACCGGCCGCCGCGCCGTGCCCCTGCCGGGTCCGCTGGTCGCCATGCGTCGTGCCCATGCCGAGACGTAGGAGCGCGAGCGCAAGGAGGCCGGCGACCTGTGGATCGAGTCGGACTACGTTGCTCACCAAGCCGCTGGGTGGCCCACTCAGCCCGAACACGGACTATCACGACTGGAAGCGGCTCCTGGAAGACGCGGGGGTTCGGAACGCCCGGCTGCACGATGCCCGCCACACGGCCGCCACCGTGCTCATGCTGCTCGGAGTCCCGGACCGGGTCATGGAGCCCCGGAAACACCCCTTGTGGACAAAAACCAGGACAACGGCACCTGAGCGAACAACGAAGCGGCCCCGCTGTGATCGGCGGGGCCGCTTCGTTTCGCCTGTACAGGCGGCTGCGGAGGATACGAGATTCGAACTCGTGAGGGGTTGCCCCCAACACGCTTTCCAAATGTTCGTCTGCGGGTTCGGGGCGGGACGGGGGTGTTCTGACCTGGGGTGGAGTAGGGCACCGGACGGCTGGTGAACGGCGCCGGACGGCGACGAATGAGACCAGAACTGAGACCAGAACTGAGACCAGGGCGCCGGTCATACTCGCTTGATGACGATCGATTCCGGAACCAGCTTCTCCAGGTCGTCCACGTCCGATGTGAAGATGGTGACCTGCCCTTTCTGCTGTCGGGCGATGATGGCGAGCACTGCGTCGATCGCGTACTTGTGGCCGTGAAGCTTGGCGTCGGACAGGAGTCGGCGGGCCTGGCGGGCCTCGTCCTTCCCGATGTCGGCGACTTTGAGCCGGGAGAGCACCCAGTCCCAGCGCTGCTCGGTGGTTCTGCCGTCGTACGCCTCCACCAGCGTCATGGGCGACGTGACCACCTCGGCTTCGCCCCGTGCTGCGAGATCGAGCCAGGCGATCATCTTCCGGTCGCCACGCACAGCGAGGGACAGGGCTTCGCAGTCGAGTACGAAGGCGCGCAGTGGCCGCTGCCCGTGCTCACTGGCCCGCTTGGTCACGCGGCCTCTCCGGCGTTGTGTCCTCCGGCGGTGAGGCGACGCTCGTGCTCGGCGTCGAGATCTTCCAGCTCCGAGAGTGCTGCCGCGCGCTCGTCCTCGGTGACCGCGCCGTGTTCCTCCTGCAGCCAGTCGACGAGTTCCAGCAGACGGTCCCGGTCGCGCTTGAATCGCAGTGCTTCGGCGACGTACGCCGAAAGTCCCCGCTCAGCTGCCTCGGCGCGGATCTCGTCCAGGAGATCTTCGGGGATCGTCACCGTTACTTTCTTGGTTGCCATACAAGTCACCATACTCTTGGTGTGAATGCCCCGACCAGATTCTCGTGACCCGTAGGGCAAGGAGGCCAATGGCCAATCCGTGAGCCCTGCCCATGCGTGATCGCCGACTTGTACCGCTTCACTCGGCCACCGCGTGCCGTTCACTCTCATCAGCGCATGCTGCGTCGGATGAGGATGGTTGTCCTTCGCGGTGGTGAGCCTCCTGCCGTTGACGGAACGACAGGAGGAGAGTCCATGTCCCTGCTGCCTTCGGCAGACGTCTTCAGGTCGATCGAGCTAAAGGTTCCGCAGCTGCTCGGTGGACAGTTGGTCTGTCCACATGTACCCGGGGAGAGATGTTCGGTCGGCGAGCACCTCACGCTCTCGGAGGCGAAGGAAGCGGCGGCACGGAATGCCGCTGACGCTGCTGTGCGGGATGCGCTGTGGCGGTGCGTGGGCCGCGATGCCCGAAGCGACGTGCCGAACTTGGCTCAGCGTGGCCAGTTGCTCGCGTTGTACTTCATCATCCCCTACCTGCGGAAGTCGGCCGCGAGAGTCTCAAGGAGGCTCTGCGTCGATGTCGCAGAGGTGAGGTCAGCCATGCTCGTCGGCGCGTTGTACGGGCTGGCACTGGCCGCTGAAGCCGACGACGTCCGTGATGAGGTCATCCGGGCTGCCAATGCCGCCGGCTGGGCGGTGGAGCGGTCTGACCCGGCCGAGCGTACGACGGATCCGCACAGCCTTGTCGACCGTGCGAGCCTCCTTGACGGCGGCTACTCGCCCATCCGCAACGAGTCGGACATCCAGGCCGTCGGTGAGGTGGACTCTTTGCTGGGGGAGCGCATCAGCGGCGAACGCATGGGCGCTACCTTGCACCGCCTCGGGCTCTTGGCCGCGTTCCTCGCCTCGGGTTCGGGGCAGGTGCCCGGGGGTGAGTCCGGCGAACTCGACGGACGGCAGAAGGAAGCCGAGTGAACCCGAGCGCAAGGCGACTGTCGCAGTGGCTGGGCGAGCCAATGCCCCTCCGCAAGGTGGCAGATCTTCTCGGGGTCGACGCAGCGAAGGCGTGCGGACTGGTGAGGGCGGGCCGCTTCCCCTGCCGTGTCACGAAAGAGAAGGGGAAGTACGTAGTCCTTCCCGCCGATGTGTTGGTGGCCATGGGTCTCGATGATCCGATGGTGCGGATCGTCGACCTGCTGGCCGGAGCCGAGTTCGCGAGGAGATGGGACTGAGGGCTGGCCGCCGCCGGCCGAGTGCGACATCGGAAGGCAGGCCGCGCGAACGTCCCACCCTCCGTGGTGACGCCGGCATGGAACGGGTTGGTAGGGCGCATGTGGATGGTCGGTGCGCTGCTGATCCGTCGAGCGGCTCCGCGTCGGCGGCTTCGGTCGCACGAAAACCCCCGATAGCGCGGATGGTGACATCCAACAAGGACGTCTGTTGTCCTGCCCTTTGCCCTTTGCCCCCTGCATCGCCGGCCGCCACCGTTCACCGCCGTACGGGCCCCCTCTGACCTGCTCCCTGAGTCCCCACGAACGCCCCCGGACGGCCGCGCGGGAGCCGGATGGTTCTGCGGTTCTCTCTCCTCTACAGGGAGGGAACCACCGAGTCGGGTCCGACGAGAAGCGAAGGAGTAAGACCATGTACGACTGCGAGGGATGCGGACAGTCCCGGCAGGGATTGTTCTTCGGCTCCGGGATCGGAGAAGCGAAGTGGTGGTGCTGGCGCTGCCAGAGCACCGATCAGAAGGAACTGATCAGCTCTCTGGATGACCACGCCCGGGGCGTGCTCAACCGTGACGCCGACGGCGTGCACTGGCCCTACGGCCCGAACATCTACGTCCAGATGCGCGCGGACCTGTTGAACTGGGCGGACCGGCACGACCTCAAGAGTGGCAACACGGGGTGTTCGTCCGGACTCCACTGGCTCGGCAGGGGCCGCTGCGCCAAGAGGGAATGCCGAGGCAGGCCGGGGTTCTACGACCACACGACCACGTGGCTTTCGCGGACCACCGGCAGGCCCGCTCTGGTGTTCAACCAGCCGTACAGACAGGTGGACCCGGCCGAGGTTTGGGATTACATCAGCGAGTACCCGTCTCTCACGGCCGAAGTCGGGCCGGAGAGTTGGTATGGCGCAGGTACCAGCGGTGTCTACATCTGGAATGACGGCAACCGCTCCGTGGCTGTTCGGCCGCCCCGTTAACCGCTCATCGAAGGTTTCCACCTCGCGGTGGGCCCCTTCGGAGTCTTGCCCGGTGAGGCACCGGCGGAGGAGTGACGATCACTACTTGAAGCGGCTGCTGGAAGACGCGGGGGGTGCGGAACGCCCGGCTGCACGACGCTCGGCACGCGGCCGCCACCGTGCTCATGCTGCTCGGTCTCCCGGACCGGGTCATCGATCAGATCACGGGGTGGGAGCCTGGCACATCCGCAAGCATGCGGGCGAGGTGCCTGCACGTGCCGGACGCCATGCTCAGGAGGTGGCCCGGAAGATCGCCGGTGCCATCTGGGGAGCCCCGGAAGCTCCCCTGTGGACAAAAACCAGGACAACGGCGCCTGAGTGAACAACGAAGCGGCCCCGCTGTGATCAGCGGGGCCGCTTCGTTTCGCCTGTTCAGGCGGCTGCGGAGGATACGAGATTCGAACTCGTGAGGGGTTGCCCCCAACACGCTTTCCAACTGTGATGGTGGGGTGCTGGGCTGGGTTCAGGGGCGTTCACCAGGGTTCATGGGCGGCTGGCCGTCGGCGCTGGGACGGGTTCGGGTCCCGTCTGAACGGCCGTGAACGCAAGTGAATGAGACGGAAAGTGAGACGGCGGGACTATGCCGGCAGATTCGTGAGCGATGCTCCGTGATCCACGTCCGGGGTGTCCCTCGGTCGGGCTGGCGGGGCTTGTGGAGCTGCTCTGTTGACCCTTGGTTCTCGTCGCTTGTTGTTTTCGGCTGCTGCCACGGTCTCGTCGTCAGGTACTAAAGTCTCTCGTTGTGCCGTACGTCACATATTGGCGGCGTGGGGTGGGTGGCCTGCGTGGGGGCAGCCAAGTGCCCGAGCTGCAATGATCTGGGGGGCTTCATGCATGAGATGGTCAAGGGCTCGAACGTGGCGCTGGCGGCGCTCAGTGAGAACGCCGGTTCGCTGATCGTCAGTTTGAGCTGGGTCAGTCCGACCGGTGAAGGCGATGCGGACGTGTCCGTCCTGCTGCTGGATGCGAACGGCAAAGTGCGCAGTGACAGCGACTTCTACTTCTACAACAACCCGGTTGCCGCTGACGGGAGTGTGCAACTGCTGGGTAAGACGCCGACGGAGAGCGGCGACGAAGACCGGATCAGCTTCGACCTGACGGCGGTCCCACCCGGCATCGACCGGATCGTGGTGGCGGCGAGCCGCTACGAGGGAGCCGGTTTCGGGGAGTTGGAAGACCTGAAGGTGACATTGGCCGACGGGGGCGGCGAGAGCCTCCTCAGGTTCGCCATTGATGACGCCGGAACGGTGGGCGCGATCATCTTCGGTGAGTTGTACCGGCGTGGGGAAGAGTGGAAGTTCCGTGCTGTCGGACAGGGCTACGACACAGGCCTGGCCGGTCTGGCGACGGACTTCGGTGTCGACATCGATGATGACGCGGGCGCAGAAGAAGCGCTGAACGGCGCAGAGAGCAGCGAGCAGGCTGATACGGCAGTTCCGGCTTCAGCCGTTGAGCAGGAACCGCCGGTGGCACCAGGCTTGGTTCCGGCTCCCCGCCCGCCTGGCGACGAGGTGGGGCCGAAGAAGGCGGCACGGCCTCGCACCGCGAAGAAGAAGGTCACGGTGCCCAGGGTGGCCAGGAAGTCTCTGGCGGACAATGAGTCCTGGAAGCAGGCCAGGCTCTTTCCGGTCTCGGTGCTGAAGAGCGACCGGGACCGGGAGATGCGCGCTACGTCGGTACTACTGTCGGTGATGGCGCAGGTGCCGGAATTCGGCCGGAGACTCACGGCGGCGTTCGGAGCACCGGCGGGCCGTATGGAGACATTCACCGAGGTCTCCCTGCCGCACGGCGATACACCGCGACGCCCTGACGGGGTGATCCGTGTCGAGCGGGCAGGCAAACTGTGGACTGCACTGGTGGAGACCAAGACCAACGGCAACGACCTCAAGCCCGAGCAGGTGCAGGCATACGTGGACATCGCCGCACGCCGTGGCTACGAGGCCGTGATCACACTGTCGAACGACGTTGCGCTTGAAGGCAGCCCGCTCGTCGACGTCAAGATCGACGGCCGGCGCAAGCACAAGGTGGCTCTCTGGCACCTGTCCTGGGCCGAAGTCACCCACCAGGCCCAGATGCTGATCCGGCACGAGGGCGTCGGAGACAAGGTACATGCCTGGCTGCTCCAGGAACTGTTGCACTACCTGCGGCATGAGAACTCCGGCTGCCACGGCTTCCAGAACATGGGATCGGCCTGGGTCCCCGTACGCAACGGTATCGACGACGAAACCCTGTGCCAGGGCGACCTGCGCGCCTTGGATGTGGTCGAGAGCTGGGAACGGCTCATCCGTCAGATCTGCCTCAGCCTCGGTGGCGAACTCGGACAGAAGGTACTGCCCGTCCAGCGCGCCAAGCGTGGAGCCGATCCGAAAGCACGCCGCAGCCGCCTGGCTGATCAGCTCTGCCTCGACGGCAGGCTTCAGGCAGAGCTCCGGATCGAGGGCGCACCAGGAATTCTGGCGATCATCGCCGACCTGCGTACCGCCAAGCTCCGCACCTCCATCGAGATCTCCGCACCCGAGCAGGGATACCCGTTGACCTGGGCCAAACGCCTCATTCGCCGCCTGGCCGAGGCACCGGCAGACCTCCACATCGAAACCCTGGTCGAAGGAGAGACCGGGGGGCCACGGGGCACGCTGGAACGGCTCCGCCCGGAGCCCGCGGACATGCTCCCGAAGAACAACGACGCCCACATCACCGGCTTCCGCTTGTCCCTCTTCAAAAGCATGGGAAGCAGCCGCGGGAACGCCGAATCCGGCTTCATCCGAAGCGTCGACGACGCCGTGCACCGCTTCTACACCACCGTAATAGTCCACCTGGACCCCCCGACGCCCCGGCAAGCATCAGCGAAGGAACGTGCCGGAGCGGGGTGACGCCCGACAGTGGCCAGTTGCACGTGGCCGCGCTTCACGTGCAACTCGCCACAGAGCTCGTATCAAGAGGCCACGCCACCGGAAACGGGATGAGCGCCCTGAGCTTGGGAAGCTTGGGTTTTCCCGTGGCGGTTGCTGCGCTGAACTGCCTCGGAGTCCTGTTGGAGTTCTGGTCGCACCTTGGGCAACTTCCCGCTGTTCCCCGTGGTTCCCCGCAGGATCTGGCACGCGAATGGCACGGTCTCTCCGCCTCGAAAGTCCCTTGGTGGAGCTGGGGCTCCAGAGTGTCTGGTCCTCAGCCGACGACAGTCAGCCACGACGGAGGGGCGCGCCGACCGAGCACGCACGCGTGTGCCTCGCTGCACCCCCACTGGCCTCAGCCACGCTGCCATGCCGTCGACCAGAGCAAGCTGCGCCGGCGGAAGCGTGGCGGTGAGACCTTGCGTGAGGACCTCTTCGTCCCGAAGCAACTTGGGTGGGGGTGCTGCCTTGGGCTGGTGTGGTGCTCACCTGCGCTGACCGTCCGTAGGCTTACGCGCCCGTCCGCCGCTGTGCGTCGGCGTTGTCACGCAGTTAAACACTCATCCCTCGCGCTCGTTGCCAGCAGCGCTGCCGGCAATCAGGTGCGGGGACTCCGCGCCCGGGAGACTCGATGCCCGGCCCGAAGGACCAAGATCAGCACTGTGACCCAGAGCGCGCCGTCGAGAGTGTCCATGATTATGACGATGGGGTGGGGTGCGAGCAGCAGGCTCGGCACCTTGGCGCTGATCAACCCCAGACCAACGAGGAGAGGGAGCCATGCCCGATAGAAGCGCATGTCCTGATCGGGACTCTTTCCCTTCCGAACCCTGGTCCGCTCCCACCACTGGCCGCCGAGGCTCATGAGGACCAGTGAGCACCCCATCGCGACCACGGACCAGTCCATGAACCGCAGCATCACAACTCCTTTATCAGGAGGAGGATCCTTCTCCCACGGGTGATCACGGTCAAGGGGCCGACGCCCCGGAGCACCCTGGTCGGCCTTTATGCGTCCTGGGTGCGTGTGCTGGTGCCCCGGCACGGCTCGCACCTTGTGACACTCGCTTTAGGAGTTCGATCAACTGGGTGCTACTGCATGCTGCGGTAAAGGATGCGTTGGCGTAGCGGACCGCTGGGGACCGTGGGTGTACGCCGTCGTTGATGTCAGCTGTGGATGTCAGGCAGGCCGAGGCACGATGCTCACCGCGCGGTAGTCGTACCCGTCCTGCTTGAAGCCAGGGGCTTCCCAGGTGAGTTCGACCTGCTGTCCGGGCGACAGCGCGCGGAAGCCTGTCGCCTGGATGTTGGAGTAATGGCCGAAGCAGCCGCCGGGGGTATCGGGGGAGTCGAGAACGCCCCACCCTGCCTCGTCGTCCCACTCGCGGACAGTCGCAGTCACCATGGACGGAACCCTACGGCTTCCTCTGCGCGGACGCGCCTGGAACCTCAGCTTGGGAAGCTGCGAGCATTCACGGCAGGCTCGGGCGCTGACCTGCATGGACGGTCGCCTTGAGGTCTCGCTGGCCCAGGCTGCTGTCACCGTGGTTCCCCGCTGTTCCCCGCTCGATCTGGTGCGGTTGTGGTGCAGCCTGCTCCGCGCCGAAAGTCGAGCGCCTGCAAGGTTGTTGAGGCTGGCCAAGGCGTCGGGGTGGGCATCGGCGAGGAGTTGCTCGTACTGGGTGAGGGTGATCGCGTGCAGCTCATCGCTCATCGAGGCTGCCGAGGTATCCAAAGTTCGCTCTGCACCATTTTGAGCAAAACCGGCATTAGAAGCCAGGCATCCGGCTACGCTTGCGCTCAACTAGAGTGAGGAGCCCTCATGCCGTCCATTCGTCAGCTGATTGAAGCTGTATCTGATGGCCGCGTTCGAATCCCAGCTTTTCAGCGAGGATTTGTGTGGGATGCGGATCGCGTCGCTCAGCTAATGGACAGCATTTACAAAGGTTACCCATTTGGCGCCCTGCTTTTTTGGCGAACTCGCGCCGAGCTTAAAACCGAGCGCGATTTGGGCCCGTTCCAGTTGCCTCCGCGACCAGATGACTATCCGATCGATTATGTACTTGATGGTCAGCAGAGATTGACAAGTATTTTTGGCGTTTTTCAGACCGAGCTTCACCCGAAGGAGAAGGCTGTCTGGTCCGACATTTATTTCGACTATCGTGTCGATGCAGACGCTCAAGAGAGTCTATTTGTATCTCTTGACGAGAGTGAGGTTGACCCGGAGCGCCACTTCCCACTCAATGTATTTTTCGATGCGGCTAAATATGGGCCCGCATTTCGCGCTCTCCCTGAAGAGGTCACGCCTAAGATTGATGATCTGTATAGTCGCTTCAAGGAAGCAGACGTGCCGGTGCAAACATTCACTACCGACGATCGCGCCGGCGTTGCAATTGTTTTCGAGCGAGTTAATAGACTTGGGGTAGAGCTCGATACACTGCAATTGCTGAGTGCTTGGACTTGGTCGGACGACTTCGATTTGCAGCGGCGTTTCGAGGATCTAAGCGAAGAGCTCGAACCTTTCGGATTCAAAGGAGTCGGGGAGGATATCACGCTGCTGCTGCGGTGCTGTGCCGCTGTAGTCGATGGCGATGCTTCACCAAAGACCCTGATGGCTTTGAACGGCACGAAGGTTCGAGAGCAGTTCCAGCATGTAGTGAATGGGATCAAGGGAGCGATCGATTTTGTGCGGAAGGAGTTGCGTGTTCAGAAGCTTGACAACCTACCCCATGCGACGCTTCTGGTACCTCTCGCAGTATTCTTTGCCGTTCCCGACTCTAAGTCTGTGAAGATTTCGAGCGATCAGCGAGCTGTCCTATTGCGCTGGTTCTGGAAAGCTTGCTTTTCTGCACGGTACGGCCGAGTAGTTCAGCGCAATCTTCAGGTTGACATCGAAGAGATCATTAAGCTCAAGAATGGTGAGCCTTCTGAGCTCGACGATATCCCTGTTCAGGTAGATGATCGATTCTTCTTGGAGAACAACTTTAACCTGAATGCAGTCAGTTCTAAGACGTTCGTCCTCCTTCTGGCTCAAGAGCGCCCCCTCAGCTTGGTCGGCGGTTCAGCCATCAGCCTCTCTGAGGCGTTGCAGGCGTACAATAGGAACGAATTCCATCACCTCTATCCGCAGGCCTTCTTGCGCACCGTCGGCGTCCCCACCGACAGGCAAAGTCCGCTAGCGAATATGTGCTTCATTAATGCTATTGATAACAAGGTCCTCGGCGGTGACGCGCCAAGTGCTTATAGGGCTCGAATTTCTAACCAAGAAACCGTTTTAAGGCGAGCCCTGTGCCCACCCGATGAGCTGTTTGATGATGATTACGAGATTTTCATCAGGACGCGGGCTAGGATGCTTGTGGGTGCTGCGAATGAGCGAATTAATTCCGAATGAGGTCGGCGGAGTGTCAATAGCCGCGAACGCGCCCGGTGTGCACTGGTACCTCAGCCGACGACAGACAGCCGCGGCGGCCGGTCCAGCCGACCGACTACGCACGCGTGCCTCGCTGCACCTCCACCGGTCTCAGTGCGTGTCCGCCGCCGGCCAGAGCAAGCCTCGGGCGGGTCTGTGACGACGGCACGGAAGCTTTCAGCTTGGGAAGTTGCGAGCTCTTGGGGCAGTTGGGCCGCCGACCTGGGCGAACCGTGGATCTGTAACCTCCTCCTGCGGCTAAGACGTCGTTGCATTTGGTTCGATCGCTAGTGTTCGGGCGTGACGATCGTGGAGCGTCTGGTCCCTGACAGGCTGTGGGAGTTGTTCGAGCGGGTTGTGCCAGCAGCGCCGGTACGACCCCAAGGAGGCGGCCGGCGACGGTACAGCGACCGGAACGTACTGGCCGCGATCTTGTTCGTAGCAGCCTCCGGCTGTACGTGGAGACAGACGCCGGAAGCATTCGGACCATCGTGGTCAACGGTGTACCGGCGCTTCGCCGAGTGGAGCCAGGCTCGGGTATGGGCCAAGCTTCATCGCCTTGTCCTGGACGAGCTCGGCTCGCAAGGGGATCTGGACTGGTCGCGGTGCGCGATCGACTCGGTGAATATGCGGGCCCTGAAAGGGGGGATCTGACAGGCCCGAATCCTGTGGATCGAGGCAAGAAGGGCTCGAAGATCCACTTACTGACCGATCGGTCCGGTCTGCCTCTCTCGATCGGGATCTCCGCCGCAAACACCCATGACAGTCTGGGACTTGAGCCGCTGGTGCGGGGTATACCGCCCATCCGCTCCCGCCGCGGTCCCCGACGACGCCGTCCCGCCAAGCTCCATGCCGACAAGGGGTACGACTACGACCACCTGCGTCGATGGCTCCGCAGCCGCCGCATCGTGCCCCGGATAGCCCGTAGGGGCGTTGACTCCTCGGCCCGGCTCGGCCGACACCGCTGGACCGTCGAACGGACGGTCAGCTGGCTCGGCGGGATCCGCAGACTCCACCGCCGCTACGAACGCAAGGCCGAACACTTCCTGGTCTTCGTAGGCATCGCAGCAACCCTTATCTGCTACGGCCGTCTAACGAGGGGACGCCCTGCTCGCTAGCATCGCCCCTCATGATCGCAGTGGTCGTCACCATTGGGCTGGCGTTCGTCGGCTATGTTGTCACCTACCTCAACGGCCTGCGCCTCTCGCAGCGGCAAGAACACCTGGCCCGCGTGAATCGCCAGCTCAGCGACTTCTATGGGCCCCTGTTCGCCCTTACGGAAGCGAACAGTCGCACCTTCGGTGCGTTCCTGGAACGTCATGCTCGCCCTGGTGGAACGTCACCGTTCGTTCATGAGACCCCGCCCACTCCAGAAGAGCTCACCGAGTGGCGGTTGTGGGTGACTACCGTCTTTCTGCCGAACATCCAGGCCATGCGCGACCTGGTCATCAAGCACGCGGACCTGCTGAGCGAACCAGAGATGCCACCGCTCCTGCTCCAGCTGTGCGCGCACGTGTCGGGCTACGAGATCACAGCTGCCCGGTGGGCACAGGGAAACCACGACCAGCACCTCTCGGTGGTGTCGTTCCCCAGCGAGGAACTCGCCGCCTACGCGCGTCAGGGATTCTCCGCGCTGAAGAAGGAACAG
This sequence comes from Streptomyces sp. NPDC086519, assembly GCF_040686075.1. Classification (NCBI taxonomy): domain Bacteria; kingdom Bacillati; phylum Actinomycetota; class Actinomycetes; order Kitasatosporales; family Streptomycetaceae; genus Streptomyces; species Streptomyces sp. NPDC086519. Next base: position 145 of record NZ_JBFBJL010000060.1, on the reverse strand, counting down.
ACCCGCCTGCTGGGGCAACGGCAGGAGAGCTGACCAATTGCAACGACGTCTAAGAACGGCTAACACAATGAGGTACATCAGCCCTGGTGGCCGTGCCTCGTAGGCGAGTTGGGCGTTGTCCGGGCCGTGGGGACTTCACCGTGGA
>NZ_JBFBJL010000059.1:0-57574 GCF_040686075.1 Streptomyces sp. NPDC086519 | reverse complement strand
CGGTTTGTTGCCGGGTCCTGCCCGGCCCCCCCCCCGCCGCCTTGGGCGCCGGATGGGGGGTGGGGGGGGCCCCCCCCCCCCCCCCCCATCACCCCTCTGGTTGTCAGCGTCGCAGCTTGCGTTTCTTCGGTCAGAGAGCGGTCGGTGGCCCCGTCGCGGCCTTCCGGCCCGCTGACGACGTGGTCGGCTATCGGAGATCGGGCCGAGGGCCGCACGGCTGAGGATCCGAGGTGCTGACCAGGGGCCGGGTCGGCCCCTGGTGAACGCCGATCCTCCGACAGGACCTTTCCGCATATCCTCCGGACATGGGTGATCACCGCTCGGTCGACGTGGGAGGGGTCCGGGTGGCCTATCAGGTGTCGGGGCCGCCGGATGCTTCGCCGCTCGTCCTGTTGCACGCGCTGGGCGAGGATGCCACCGACTGGGAGGCAGTGGCGCCCGTGCTGGCCCGTAGCCGACGGGTGTATGCCCTTGATCTGCGCGGTCACGGCCGAAGCGACTGGCCAGGGGACTACTCGCTCGAACTCATGCAGGCCGATGTGCTCCGGTTCTTGCGCGCGCTGGGACTTGGCCGAGTGGATCTGATCGGGCACTCCATGGGCGGGATCGTGGCCTACCTGCTCGCACAGGACCATCCGCAGCGGGTGAGCCGGCTCGTCCTGGAGGACGTTTCGGTCGCGCGGCCCCGGGAGCCGGCCATCCCGGCCAGGCCGGACGGCGACCTGACCTTCGACTGGGAGATGGTGCTGGCCATCAGGCGGCAGATCGATACGCCTGACCCCAGGTGGCTGGAGCGGCTCAGCCAGATCACTGCCGAGACCCTCGTACTGGCCGGCGGCCCACGCAGCCATGTGCCCCAGGATGGCATCGCCGAGCTTGCCCGCCGCGTACCCGGCGGGCAAGTGGTCACCATCCCGGTCGGACACCTGATCCACCGTGCGGCGCCGGAGGCGTTCACGGAGGTGGTTTCGGCGTTTCTGCTGGCGGAGGAGGACTCCCGTCCGGCCCGCTAGCCACGAGCGTGCGGCCACAGCCAGGAAAAGGTCGACCGTGTCCAGGAACGGCCCGTCCTGCGGCCCCTTCGGGTAGTCCGGGAGCAGGACGCCGTCGTGCCCGTGGGCTGCTGGATGCCCGGCCCTGTGCGGATGAAGACGTACGCGCTGCGGATGTCATAGCCGGGGCTTGTGCGCGAACACCCACCGGTTTCCCTCGAGCGCGTCGTTGGGCTCGGGCAGGGGGCCGCGGCCGTGCTGGTGGGTGAAGTCGAAGGGGGTGTGTACCGAGGTGGACCAGCCCTTGGTCGCCAGGTTGCCCGCGGAGTCGGGTCGTGGCCCCTTGTCGAAGAGGCGGAGCAGGTCGATGCCGATTTGTTCTCGCGTCGCCGTGTAGATCGCGCTGTCGCGGTACTCCAGCAGGTCCTTCTCCAGCTTGGCCTCGAAGGCCAGTGCGCTGCCTTCGGTGGTCAGCCGGTGCACCGTGTCGATGAGGTGTGTCTCGGTGGGGCCGGGCAGGTAGAAGAGCAGTCCCTCGGCCAGCCAGACGCTCGGTGCGGCCGGGGCGAAGCCGGCGGTGGTCAGCGCGGTGACCCAGTCGGCGCGCAGGTCGACCGGTACGGGAACGCGTTTCACCTTCGGGGTGGCCGACAGTTCCCTGAGCACCTGGTGCTTGAATGCCAGCACGGCCGCCCTGTCGATCTCGAAGACCACGCGGTCGGGCGGCCAGTCCAGCCGGAAGGCGCGGGTATCCAGCCCCGCGCCCAGCAGGACCACTTGACGGGCACCCGTACGGACCGACCGGAGGAGGAAGTCGTCGAGGACCCTGGTCCGCAGGCCGAAGTAGCGGGCGAACCGTCCCCACAGCGGGTTGCCGTCCCCGTCCGGGACCTGCTGGATGCGCACCGGCCAGTCGGCGCACGCCGGGGCGGCGCGCACGAAGTGTTCCGCGTAGACGTCGTGGGCCAGGCTGTCGTGGCGGTGGGTCTCGATCGCCCGCGCGGCGGCGACCAGGAGGGCAGTCACACCCACGCCTGCGTCCACGCCCTCCCCGTCCGTGTGCTGCGGCGCCGTGCTGACCATGTTTCCTCCGTTGGCGGGAGTGGGGACTGCGAGGTGCCTGCTTGCCGGATGCGGTGAGTGCGCGATGCTGCATGCCTGGCTCATCGGCTTCTTCCCTCCGGGAGCAGGACGGGTTTGACCACGCGGCCCGCGTCGCAGTCGCGTTCGGCCTCATTGATGTCGGCCAGCGGGTAGGTGCGGATCAGCTGGTCGAAGGGGAAGTGCCCGGTCTGCCACAGTCCGGTGAGCCGGGGTATCAGCAGCCCGGGTACGGCGTCCCCTTCGCAGATGTGGCGGATGCTGCGGCCTCGGTCCAGCGTGCCCGCCTCGAGCGGCAGCACGGTGTGGAGCCGTGCCACCAGGCCGAGGCTGCCGGTGGGGCGCAGTGCCCGCAGCGCGTCGTTGATGAGCGGGGACGAGGCCGTGGTGTCCAGCGCGTACTGCGCGCCGCCGTCGGTCAGCCGCCGGATCTGCTCGGGCAGTCCGGCCGTTTCGGCGGGGAGCGGGATCGCGCCGAACCGTTCGGCCAGGGCCAGCCGTCGGGGATGCCGGTCGACGGCCACGGTCAGCGCGCCGGCAGCGGTGGCCGCCATCACCGCGGCCAGGCCCACCGCTCCCGCGCCGAAGACCGCCAGGGTGTCGCCGGGGCCGACGGCGAAGGCGTTCAGGACGGCTCCGGCGCCGGTGAGGAAGCCGCAGCCGAGCGGCCCGAGCAGTTCGAGGGGCAGTGCGGGGTCGACCCGGACGGCGTTGCGGGCCGGGACGAGCGCGTACTCGGCGAACGAGGACTGGCCGAACCACCGGGGGGCCAGTGCTCCCCCGGTCGCGTCGGTGAGGAGCGGCGCGTGCTCCTTGCGGCCTCCGAAGAGGTTGAGGGAGGCGAAGGAGTCGCAGTAGGCAGGGGCCGCGCCGCGGCAGTTCCGGCAGTGTCCGCAGGAGTCGAAGCTCAGCACGACGTGGTCACCGACGGCGATCCCGGTGTCCGGGCCGTCGCCCGTTTGCACCACGACCCCGGCCCCCTCGTGGCCGAGCACCGCCGGCAGCGGGCTGCGGCCGGCCGATCGCCGGACCGCGAGATCGGTCCGGCACATCCCGCAGCCCACGACTTCGACCAGGATCTCGCCGGCGGCGGGTTCCGTGCGCAGGGTCACCTCCTCGACCGCGAACGGGCCCTCGTGCGAGCGCAGTACGGCCGCCTGGAACCTCATCGTCCTTCCTCCTGCGGGCGGTGGACGACGAACGGCCGGAGGTTGCCGTACAGCCCCCACGGTCCGCCCGCGACGCCGACACCGCTGTTCTTGACGCCTGCGAAGGGCTGGGCGAGGGACAGTTCGGCATGGTGGTTGATCCAGGCCGTGCCGCATTCGAGCCGGTCGGCCACCGCCTCGGCCCGGTCGAGATCAGTGCCCCAGACGGAGCCGCCCAGTCCGAAGCCCGTGCCGTTGGCCGCGTCGACGGCTTCGCCGAGGCTCCGGTACGGCAGCACCGGCAGGACCGGTCCGAACTGTTCCTCGGTCACCACCGGGCTGCTGGGCGGGACATCGGTGAGGATCGTGGGCGCGAAGAAGTAGCCCGGCCTGTCCAGCCGGTGGCCGCCGGCCGCCGCCCTGGCGCCGTCCGCCAGGGCCTGTTTCGCGATCTGCTCGACCCGGGCCAGCTGGGGGGCGTTGTTGACCGGGCCCAGCCGGGTCTCCGGGTCGAGGCCGGCCCCGACGGCGACGGTCTTCGCGCGCTGGGCGAGGGCTTCGACGACCTCGGCGTGGAGCCGGGCCGGGGCGTAGACGCGTTTGACCGCCATGCAGACCTGCCCGCAGTTGCGGAACGCGGCCCAGAACAGCCGGTCCGCGATCCGGTCCACCTCGACGTCGTCCAGCAGGACGGCGGCGTCGTTGCCGCCCAGTTCCAGGGTGACCCGGGCGAGCGAGGCCGCCGCCGCTTCGGCGACGGCCCGCCCGGTGGGCACCGAGCCGGTGAAGGTGACGTGGCGGATGCCCGGGTGGGAGGCGAGGCGGGCGCCGAGGGGTTCGCGGCCCGTGACGACGGTCAGTACGTCCTCGGGCAGGGCGGTGGCCAGGACGGAGCCGAGCAGCCGGGTGGCGAGGGGGGTGAACGGGGACGGTTTGAGGATCACTGTGTTGCCCGCCGCGAGCGCGGGTGCGAACTTCGCCGCCGCGAGCTGGAGGGGAAAGTTCCACGGCACGATCGCGGCGACGGGTCCGAGGGGCCGCCAGCGGATCTCGCTGTGCACGGGCCGGCCGTCGGTGATCCGCCGGGTTGCGGGTGCCAGGTCTGCGAAGTAGCGCAGGCGGGCCGTCGTACGGGCGATCTCCGCGTATGACTCGGCCAGGGGCTTGCCCTGTTCCCGGGTGAGCAACCGGGCGAGGTCCTCGCCGGCCGTCTCCACGGCGTCGGCCGCCACGCGCAACGCGCTGGTGCGGGCGGCGGGGTCGGCGCGCCAGCCGTGCCAGGCTCGGTGGGCCCGGTCGACGACGGCGTCCAACTCGTTCGGCTGCTGGTCGGGGGCCTCGTCGAAGGTCTCCCCGGTGGCAGGGTCGACGACGGCGAAGTGCGCGGCCCGGCGTCCGGGGACGCGGTCGGGCTCAGAGGCCGGCATGCCGGTGGTCAGTTCACGGCGGGGACGCCGGCGGCGTGCTGCTCGGCCAGCCGGTCCATCTCCGCCCGGAAGGCGGCCACCAGATGCGGCTGAATCCTTCCGGCATTGCGGTCGCCGCCCTCGCAGACCGCTCCGCGCACGCCCACGATGTCCGTGCCGATGCGGGTCAGCTGACCGAGGTCGGTCTGTTTGACACTGCCGGCGAGGGCGGCGAGCAGACCGGAGGCGTGGGTCAGCCGGACGAACTCGGCACAGACGTCCGGGGGAACATGGTCGAACAGCCGGGTCCCGTCCTTGACGGCGGTGTCGAGCATGGCCGCGTCGGCGCCGGAGCGGGCGGCGATGCCGGGTACGGCGAGCGGGTTGACGCAGCCGATCCGGTGGGCGTCGGCGTAGCCCGAGGCGACGACGAGCGCTTCGGGCCGGTGGTCCTTCACCGCCCGGACGACCGCGCGCATGACCTCGATGCCCTGGTCGGGCGTCGTGCAGCCATAGAGGCCGACCTTGATGTACGTGGCGCCGGAGACGACCGCGCCGAGCGCGGCCTGAGCCACCGTGCCGGGCTTGTACGGGACGTCTCCCACGGTGGCGGACACCGGTTTGTCGGCCGGGACCACGTCGCGGATCTCTTTGATGACCCAGGGGAAGTTGGCGCCGAGCGAGCCCTCGTCGGGCTTCTTGACGTCGATGATGTCCAGGTGCTCCGCCGCCTTCGCACAGTCGAGGGCCTCCTCCACGCTGTCCGGGGAGATGAGAAGCAACACGATGAGCTCCTTCCGCCGCAAGTCCGCCTGGCCGAGGGACAGGGGTGCGGACCACCTGGTCCATATGCGGTATGTCTCATCATTTCCGCCGCCCGCGGGCACCGGTAGAGCGTGCGGATTTTCCCACGGGGCGCTCGTGCCACGCGAAGTGCGCCGCACGCACCGGCGCGAACCGGCTCTTTTGCTGCACGCCGTCCGCCCAGACCGTCACCCGCGACTGCCGATGCCGTCGATGAGCAGGCCGGACGCTCCCGTTCGGGTGGGAGGCGGCAGGAAAACGGCCCGGCAGGCCGCCCGGCCGGACACTGAGTTCGCGCGGCTGCGACGGCCGTAGGACTCGCGTTCGCGGCTCCGAGGAACTCCCTGCTGCCGCGTCTGAGACGGGGGTGGCTTCACCCTCGCCGTCGCGTCGTACGACAGGCGTACAGCTGTGACGTGGTGGGGGTGTGCCGGCCCGTCGCTCTCCCTCGTCGCGGCGGGCCGGCCTCCTGCTCGGCCGCAGCGGCTACAGGGCCTTTGTGAGGCGCTCGGTGAGGAGCCGGGTGAAGCGGGCGGGGTCGGGCAGGTCTCCGCCTTCCGCGAGCAGCGCGCCGCCGTAGACGAGTTCGGCGATCTCCGCGAGGGCCGGATCGTCCACGTTCGCCTCGTGGGCCTGGCGCAGGGCGGTGATGAGGGGATGGGTGGGGTTGAGTTCGAGGATCCGCTTCACGTTGGGCAGATCCTGGCCCATGGCCCGGTACATCTTCTCCAGGGTGGGGGTCAGGTCGTGGGCGTCTCCGACGAGGCACGCGGCGGAGGTGGTGAGCCGGGTGGAGAGGCGGACCTGCTTGACCTGCTCGTCGAGGGTGGTCTGCAGCCACGCGAGGAGGGGGGCGTAGTCCTGTTCGCGCTGGACTTTCTCCGCCTTCGCCTCGTCGCTGCCGTCAGTGTCGCTGTCGAGGTCGACCTGGCCCTTGGCGATGGACTGGAAGCGGTGGCCGTCGAACGCGGGGACCTGGTCGGTCCAGACCTCGTCGACGGGGTCGGTGAGGATGAGGACCTCGTAGCCCTTGGCGGTGAAGGCCTCCATGTGCGGGGAGTTCTCCACCATGGCGCGGTTCTCGCCGGTCAGGTAGTAGATGGTGTCCTGGCCGTCCTTCATCCGCGTGACGTACTCGCGCAGCGTGGTCGTCTTCTCCGGATCGTTGGTCGAGGCGGTGGAGACCAGCTCCAGGATCGCGTCGGTGTTGTCACGGTCCTCGAGCAGGCCTTCCTTGATCACGCGCCCGAACTGCTCCCACAGCTTCGTGTAGGCGTCCGTCCTGGTGGCCCGCATGTCCTTGATCGCGGCGAGGACCTTCTTGACGAGGCGTCGGCGCACGGCGGTGATCTGGCGGTCGTGCTGAAGGATCTCGCGGGAGACGTTGAGGGACAGGTCGTGGGCGTCGACGACACCCTTGACGAAGCGCAGGTAGTTCGGCATCAGCGCGTCACAGTCGTCCATGATGAACACGCGCTTGACGTACAGCTGCACACCGCGCTTGGTGTCGCGGGAGAACAGGTCGAACGGGGCGTGGGCGGGGAGGAACAGCAGCGCCTCGTACTCGAAGGTGCCCTCGGCGCGCATGTGGATGGTCTCGGCCGGGGGCTGCCAGTCGTGGGTGATCTGCTGGTAGAACTCGCTGTACTCGGCCTCGGTCACCTCGCTGCGCGGACGGGCCCACAGCGCCTTCATGGAGTTCAGTGTCTCCAGCTCGCCCGCGGTCTCCCCCTCGGCGCCGGTGTCCGCGTCGGCGGTGTCGGTGGGTTCGGCGGCCATGCGGATGGGCCAGCGGATGAAGTCCGAGTACTGCTTGACGATCTGGCGGATCTTCCACTGGGCCAGGTAGTCGCCGAGACCGTCCTCGCTGTCCTCGGCCTTGAGGTGCAGCGTGACCGAGGTGCCCACCGGCAGACCGCCGACCTCCTGGACGGTGTAGGTGCCCTCGCCGTCGGACTCCCACAGCGTGCCCTGCCCGGTGCCGGCGCGACGGGTGCACAGGGTGACCTTGTCGGCGACCATGAACGCCGAGTAGAAGCCGACGCCGAACTGCCCGATCAGGTGCTGCGCCGCGTCGGCGTCCTTGGCTTCCTTGATCTTGGCGAGCAGGCTCGCGGTGCCGGACTTGGCGATGGTGCCGATCAGGTCGACGACGTCGTCGCGGGTCATGCCGATGCCGTTGTCCCGCACGGTCAGAGTACGGGCGTCCTTGTCGACTTCCAGGGTGATGTGCAGGTCGGAGGAATCAAGGTCGGTGTGGGTGAGAGATTCCAGGCGGAGCTTGTCGAGGGCGTCGGAGGCGTTGGAGATCAGCTCGCGCAGGAAGATGTCCTTGTTCGAGTAGATCGAGTGGATCACCAACTGCAGCAGCTGGCGGGTCTCCGCCTGAAACTCCAGCGTCTCGGTGGGGCTGGCCACGGAACGTATCTCCTTCAGGTGGTGGAAAGGGTGCGGTCGGGTCGGGTCGGGTCGCCGGGACCGGGCCGTACAGGAGGGCGGCCTCGAGGCATCCAGCTCGACGTCCCCGGGTGGATGCCCGGTTCCTCAGCCACTTCCGGAATCGGCTTCCCGGTCTCTGTCACGATCCGTACCGCGCATGGGCATGCCAGCAGGGTAGCCCGGCACGCAGCAAGGTGGCGGTCAAGCGGGCCGCACCCGAAGCGCGCACCGCCGTGGGCGAAGCCCTGACCGAACTCCCCTTGTTCACCCACGACGTTCGCGTCCTGGCGCCCGCCGACCTGATGCGCCCACGATTCTACCGGCGGTAGATTCGGTGCCTGAGCAAGCCGACCAGTATCAAGACCAGCGAGGAAGTACGTGACCGGCTTCGCGTTCTCGCCGAGGAGCGCGGCACCACCATCACGGAGCTGCTGGAAGAAATCGCCGCCCTGGAACTCACGGCGGCCGAGCGGGAGCAGCGGGGTGTCGAGGCTGCCCGTGCGCTTGGCATCGGGTACACCGGCCAAATCCAGCGGGCCGACCAGGGCGCCTGGGCGAAGATCCGCGCCCATCACGGCGACGCGGCTGCATGAACCTGACGGCAGTCCTCGATCACACCGCGCTGGCCGCCCTGTTCCGTGCGGCCCCCCTTCTTCACCGGCCTGCACATCGAGGCCTCCCCGCGGCACCGGCCGGGTGATCATCCCCTCTTGACCTTGTCTGACGGCCGTCCCACCTGGGTAGTCGTGCGTTGCCCCGGTCCCCACCGTGGTACGTCCGGGGGCAGGTCGTCGCGGGTGGACAGGGTGTACCGGGTGCCGTCCGAGCCCTAAACCGAGATGAGGCCCGGCCACCAGGGCGGTACCGGGAGCAGCTGCATCGGAGGCATGTCGCGGACCGGGGCCGCGCACTGCCGCAACGGCTCCTGCCCGTGCGGCGGAAGAGTCCTGGGCCGCTTCCCGAAGCCGGGCGAGTACCCGGAGATGGTGGTCGAGTTCGTCCGCCGCGCGCACACGGGTGGCCAGGTCTGGCTGGCGGGCGAGGTAGAGCCGAGCTGAACCTGATCCCTTTTCCTCCTTTCTTGCCTGGTCTGCGCCTCGCCCACGGCTGAGGCAGGGGTCTTCCGGAGGGACACCCGTCTGGCCGCTGAGGCCCCGCCTCTGACCGTTCCGACCGGTTCCCTGCGACCGGCAGGTGCATAGGTTCTCTTCGGGCCCTGCGACACGGGGCCACATCGGCCGGAAGGGGTGCGGCTTCATCTGCCGGTCCGACCGATCGATTCGAGCTCTTGTGCGGTGAATCCCCCGGCACGCAACGCCGGGCGCTGCCTGCCGTCGCGGCGCTGTCACGCGGCACGGCGGAACTCAGCAGGGGCGCTGGAACACATCTTGGAGTGACCATGACCGTTTCGCAGGAAAGTGCGCCCACGAGCGGCCACCGGAGGAACGAAGCCGACGTCGTGGTGATCGGCGCGGGCCTGGCAGGACTCACCGCGGCACGCGAGCTCGTTGCGGCGGGGCTGTCCGTGACGGTCCTGGAGGCCCGCGACCGGGTCGGCGGCCGGCTCCTCAACCACGATCTGGGCGATGGACAGGTGACCGAGATCGGCGGACAGTTCGTCGGCCCCACCCAGGACCACATCCTGGCGCTGGCCGAACAGGTCGGCGTGGCCACGTACCAGGCGACGGTCCCCGGCGAGAGCGTCTACGTGCACGCGGGCAGGGCCAAGCGGTTCTCCGGGCAGACGCTCCCGGACCTGCTGGCGCTGCCGGACATGGGCATCGCCCTGGCGCGCATCGGCCAGGCGGTGCGGAAGCTGTCCCCGCTGGCTCCACGGCAGGCGCCGAAGGCTCGTGAGCTGGACGGCATGACCTACGAGACCTGGCTGCGCAAGGCCGAGGTCACCGGGGCCGCCGTCGATCTGGTCAACATCTTCCTCAACTCCGCGTACGGCGGCGAGGCGCGTGACGCGTCCGCGCTGTTCAGCCTCTGGTACGTCTCGACGTTCGGTGACGAGACGCATCCGGGCACGATGGAACGCGGCACGGGCACCGAGGGCGGTGCCCAGGACAGCCGGTTCGTCGGCGGCTCCCAACTGGTCGCACAGCGGCTGGCCCTCGAACTCGACGGACGGGTCCGGCTCGCGGCGCCGGTGCGCCGTATCAGCCAGGACTCCACCGGCGTCACCGTCGTCTCGGACGCCGGGGACTGGCGGGCCGGCCGGGTGATCGTGGCCGTTCCGCCGCTGCTGGCCTCCCGGATCGTCTGGGACCCGCTGCTGCCGCCGCAGCAGGACCAGCTCTACCAGCGGCTCCCCTTCGGCACCCTCATGAAGTGCGTGGCCGTCTACGACAAGCCGTTCTGGCGGGCGGACGGCCTCTCCGGCATGGGCCTGCTGCGCGACGGCTCCCCCATCCGTGAGATGTTCGACAACACCCCGCCCGACGGCGGGCCGGGTGTTCTCATGGGCTTCCTCGGCGGTAAGGAATGGCGCAAGTGGGCGCACCGCCCGGCCGGCGAGCGGCGCGGCGCGGTGCTGCGTTGTTTCGCCCGGGTCGTCGGGGAGCGGGCGTTCGACACGGTCGACTACGTCGAGCAGGACTGGACCGCCGAGCAGTGGACCCAGGGCGGTCCCACCTCCGTCGCCGCGCCCGGCGTGCTCACCGGCTACGGCGAGTGGATGGGGCGGCGTTTCGGCCGCGTGCACTGGGCGGGCGCTGAGTTCTCCCCGTACTGGACCGGCTTCATGGACGGCGCCGTCCGCTCCGGCAAGCAGGCCGCCGCCGAGTTGCTCGACCACAGCTGAGCACCACAGACGCAAGCAGAGAGAGAACCCTGTCGTGAACAAGTACGTCGTCACCGAGAAGGCCGTCGTCGATGCTCCCGTCGAGCGAGTCTGGGAGGTCGTCTCCCGCACCGATCGGTACGCCGAGTGGGTCGCCGGTGCCATCGAGGTCACCGACCACCACGGAATCGCCACGGTGGGCCGGACGTATGCCGAGCACAACCGTACCCTCGGCCCGCTGCGGACCCGCTCGGTGTGGACCGTGCGGGAGATCGAGCCCATGCGGCGCCGTGTCGACACCGGCACCGGTTTCGCGCCGCTGAGGGACGTGACCAACGTCTTCGAGTTCCAGTCCGTGAAGGGCCCGCAGGGCGAGGACGCCACGGAGATGACCTACCAGGTGGAATACACCATGGGCCTCGGCCCCCTCGGGCTCCTCCTGGACTGCATCCAGCAGCCCGCGATGCGCGCCGGTATGCGCACGTCCATGGCCAACCTCGACACACTGCTGCGTTCCGAGAACTCGACGGCGGCACGCTGACATGCCGGAGTCCCCTCAGCTCTTCGCAGGACAGCGGCGTTCCGTGGCGGCTGCCTGCCATCGCCTCGCCGAAGCCGGGCTGCTGATCGGCACGGCGGGCAACGTGAGCATGCGAACCGGCGACCGGATCGCGGTCACCGCAACCGGCGTCGTCCTCGGCCAGGTCACTCCCGAGCAGGTCACCGTGGTCGGCCCGGACGGCCGCGTGGTCGCCGGGCACCTTCGGCCCACGTCCGAAGTGGAGCTGCATCTCGGGGTCTACCGGCGGTACGACGCCGGCGCCGTGGTGCACACCCACTCGCCGCAGGCGACCGCGCTGTCCCTGGTGCTCGACGAGCTTCCGTGCGTCCACTACCAGCAGCTCGTGCTCGGCGGCACCACACGGGTCGCACCGTTCGCCCCATTCGGCAGCCCGGAACTCGCCGAACATGTCCTGTCAGCGCTCGACGGCCGATCGGCGGCGCTGATGGCCAACCACGGCGCGCTCGTGTACGGGCCGACGCTCGAAAAGGCCGTCGACAACGCGCTGTTGCTGGAGTGGGCGTGCGGCCTCTACCTGCGCGCCGCCTGCCTCGGCGTACCGCGGGTCCTGGACGAGAACCAGCAGGCCGCCGTCATCCGCGCCGCGATGCGACGTGGCTACGGCACCCCCCGTCCCATCGATGACACCACCCGCTCCACCGAGGAGAAGAGCCGCTGATGCGACAGACAGTCATAGCTCTCGGGGCCCACGTGTTCGACGTGCAGGTCCGGCCGGTCGAGGCCATCCCGGAGGGGCAGGGCGCGGCTCTGGTGGACCAGATCCGGTTCAGCCCGGCGGGTGCGGCCGCCGGTACCGCGCTGACGCTGGCCAAGCTGGGCGCGGTCGTGCGGACCGCCGGGGCGGTGGGCACCGACCCGATCGGTGACCTGCTGCTGAGCATGCTGGCCGCGCATGGCGTGGACACCTCGCTCGTCCTGCGCCGCGACGACACCCAGACCTCGGCCTCGGTGCTGCCCATCCGCCCCGACGGCAGCCGTCCCGCCTTCCACGTCCTGGGCGCGAACATCGCCTACGGCCCGGACGACGCGCCGCACACCGAGATCGCCGGGGCCGGTCATCTGCACATGGGGGCGCCGGAGTTGATGGGTGGGGAGGCTGCCGCGAAGATCCTCGCTCCCGCACGGGCCGCGGGTGTGGTCACCTCCGCCGACCTGCTCGCCTCCGGCGACAGCAACCTGTTCGACTGGGTCGCGCCCGCGCTCCCGTACCTGGACCACCTGCTGCCCAACGAGGAACAGGTGCTCGGCCTCACCGGCGCAGCCACGCTGGAGGACGGCGCGCGCAGGTTCCTCGCGGCAGGGGTCGGTTGTGTCGCCGCGACCCGGGGTGCCCGTGGGGCGCTGGTGGTCACTGCGGACGAGGTGATCGAGGTTCCGGCCTTCGTGGTCGACGTGGTGGACACCACCGGCTGCGGCGACGCCTTCTCGGCCGGCTTCCTGCGTGGTCTGGGGCTGGGCCGCACGCTGCGGGAGTGCGCGGTGCTCGGCTGTGCGGCGGCGGCGCTGGTGGCCCAGGGGCTCGGCAGCGACCACGGGGAGTTCGACCTCGCCGCCGCGGACGCCTTCGCCGCCACGGCACCGGCGCTGGAGTCGCGTTGACGGCTCGGTGGCGGCCGGCCCTCGGGCGACCTTCGCCGGCCTGATCGGATGCCTTCCTCCGACCGGCCCGAGGTCGCCGCTTTCCCTCCATGGCGCACAGCGGTCGCACGCCGGGTCTCGTGGGGAGGCCGGCCCGTGTCGCAGCGCCCGTCGGACCAGAGCGAACGGACGCTCAACGAAAGGTGCGCTCGATGCCGCATCTCACCGAGATCTCCGCGACCGCTGTGGCGGCCACCGTCCACCGCCTGCGCGCCACCTTCGCGACCGGACGGACGAAACCCATGGCCTGGCGTCGCGCCCAGCTTCGGGCCCTGCGAGGTCTGCTGACCGAGAGCAAGCAGGGCTAGCTACGCGCGGTCTGCGGCCGGAACCGGCTTGTCGAAGAATCGTGCGGTCGCCACAAGCGTCAGGACCAGTCCGGCAGGTATCGCGTAGGCGAGTCTGAAGTGGCCGGTGGATCCGAGAGTCCCACTGGCCGCTCCGCCGGCGAGCACGCCTGTGTAGTTGAAGACGTTCAGACGTGCCAGGACCGTTTCCGTCGCCCCCGGTCGCAGGCGTCCGGCGGAGGCCAGGCAGAGGGGAACGAGCGCGGAGACTCCGAGCCCGGTGCACGCAGCCGCCAGGATCGCGTACGGCCAGGCCGGAGCGGCTGCCAGGCCGGCCAGCGCGGCGGCGGTGAGCAGCGCGGCGGCACGGATCACGGCCGCCGGTCCGATCCTGCGCACCAGCAGGTCGGCGGCCGCCCGCCCGGTGACGGTACCCACCTGGTAGGCCGCATAGGCCAGGGGTGCGACGGACAGGGCGGTGTCGAGGGTCTGGTGGAGATACAGCGTCGACCAGGACGAGACCGTGGAGTCGATGACGTAGGCGACCAGGAGGACGAAACCAAAGGGAGCGAGTTGTGCCCACAGCCCACGATCGAGTCCGGTCGGGCCCGCGGCATGGTCGGGCACGGGGGTCGGGGAGTCGGCGGGGAGCATGTGCGAGCGGATGGTCAGGGCGAGGGTCAGGACGAGCGCGGCCTGGGCGGTCAGGGTGTACTCGACGCTCCAGCCAAGGTGCGCGGCACCCGCGGTGAGCAGAGCGGCCGCGACACCGGCGGTGCTCCAGGCCGCGTAGAAGGAGGCGAAGACGCTCCGGCCGTAGTGGCGTTCGACCGCCGCGGCCCGGGTGTTCGCCGACACGTCGATGCAGCCCAGCGCCATGCCGAACAGGCAGTAGGACACCGCGACCGCGGCTCGGCCGGGCGCCCAGCCGATCAGCAGCAGAGCCGCGGCGGTCGCCACGACGGCGGTCCGCATGGCGGCGACCAGGCCCAGACGCCGGATCACCCCCAGTCCGACGAAACTGCCGACACCCGCGCTCAGGGCGACGGCCACGACGAGCACGGTCATCAACTGCGGAGACAGGGCGAACAGTTCCTTCACGGCGGGCACCGTGGTGGAAACGGCGGCCATCGCCGCTCCCTGGGCGGCGAACACCGTCGCCGTGACCCGTCGGGCCGGCGCGACCGGGCTTCGTCGCGGAGCCGTCGTCTGAAGAGGTGCGGTCATGGCGATCCTTCGTTTCTGCCGCTCTCGCGCCAGAGGTCCGTGGGGGCACGGACGACAGGGCGGGCGGGTTTCCGCAACGCTAGAAAGCCGGGGAAACCACGTGCAGTGCGTCGGAGGCCGGATGAAAGGCCCTGGCGGCCAGGCCCGCGACAGGTTTGGCACTTCTGCCTACAGTGAGGCGAGAAACGCACTGGTGAGAGGGAACGCGATGCCCGATGCTTCCGCCCCGGCCCCGGCCCCTTCTCCGGGAACCAGCCGCAGCACCTCGGCCACCATCGCGCCGACCATCCTGCGCTACCTCGCTCGGGTCGCCCACGACTACGACGTCGATCTGCAGCCGCTGCTGACCAGGGTCGGGCTGGACGCGACTGTCATGGCATCCACAGCGCTGCGCGTCTCCTACCGACAGGGCAGTGACGTCATCCGCCAGGCGGTGGAGCAGACCGGGGACGAACATCTGGGGCTGCGGGTGGGCGCGGCGCAGCACCTGACCGCGTGGGGACTGCTCGGCTTCGCCATGATGGCCGCCGACACCCAGCAGGAGGCCATCGAGACGGGGGTGCGCTATCAGAACCTGTCCGGGGCCATGACCGTGTGGTCGGCCGGCTGGGAGGACGCCGGGTACGTGCTGCGCGCAGATCTGCCGGATCCCGCGCTGGATCCGACCGTTGCCGTCTTCCTGATCGAGGAGGGGTACTCCAGCGTCGTCACCCTCCTCCGTCTGAACGTCGGTGCCTCGTTCGCCCCGCAGGCAATCGACTTCGCTTTCCCCGCCCCGCGCGACAGACGCCCGTTCGAGGAGCTGTTCCGCTGCCCGGTGCGCTTCGACGCCGCCGGCAACCGCATGGTGATCCTCACCCGGTGGGCCCAGGCCGCCATGCCGGGACGGGACCCCATCACCTACGCCTCAACGCTCGACGTCCTGGACAGGGAGATGGCATCGCAGCGTAACCAGCAGGAACTCCTCGAGGTGCTGGAGATCTCCATCGCCCAGAGCCTTCCGGTCGTCCCCTCGTTCCTTGAGCAGGCGCGTCGGCGCGCGTCCAGCGAACGCACCCTGCGTCGCCGCCTGGCCGACTGCGGCACCACCTACGAGGCGATCGTCGACGGGGTACGCCGCGAGAGAGCGGAGCAGTTGCTGCGCCGACCGGAGCTCACCCTCCGTGATATCGCCCGGCAGGCCGGCTTCGCCGACGTGAGCGCACTACGGCGAGCGGTGCGCCGGTGGCACGGAGCGACCCCGCTTGAGTTGCGTACGGAGCTGCTTGGGCGGGAAGCGCCCTCGCCACCGGCCGCGCGTGTGACGCCACGGCCGTGACGAGAGTGCGGGCGGGGCGGTGAAGCGGCGCCCCGCCCGCATCGGATCCGCCTCGCCGGCAGAGCGCCGACGCGTACCGTCGGTGACCGGCGGGCACCACCGTCGACGAGGCCGTCTCCGACGCCGGCCTCGCGTGGAACAACGCCGAACGTGACTTCGCGATCGACGGTCGGATCGAGTTCGTGGACGCTGGCCGGGAAGTCACCGGTGTCGCCGTCCTGGCCCAGGTGAAGTCAGCCATCAGCTTCCGCCGTCCGGGCTTTCGCGGCACGGGATGTCATCACTCCAGGGCGAACGTCTCGTCGTCCGTCGTCCTTGGGCGCATCGCTTCTTGCCTGGTAAGGCCAGGAGGGGCACGCGTCCCCGCCCGCTGCTACGCAAGGCCTACGATGACGTCCCTCCCGGCGCCCCTCGGAGGCGCGGACGGACAACAGGTGATGCACCGACAGACAAGGCGCCTTCACCGGCCGCCCCTAATGTGCTGTTCAAGCCTGCGGCCCGTCGCCCGGCTCGAACACGGTCTGCGCCGGTGCCGCCCGGCGAAAAGCCTGGACCGGGGCAGCTGTCCGTGTCTCCTGGCGCCGCTCGCCCCGACACGACAGCGAGCCTGAGCCCGATCACCCGGCCGCGCATCGTCCGATCACCGAGACATCAAAAGGGAGTTGTGCCATGTCCCGTTCCGACAGCCCGACCGTCGTCCTGGTCCACGGCGCCTTCGCCGACGCGTCCAGCTTCGCCCGCATCATCCCCGAACTGACGGCCCGCGGCCTGGACGTGGTGGCCCCAGCGGTGCCCAACCGCAGCCTGCTCGGCGACGCCGACTACATCGCCACGATCATCCGTCAGACACCCGGACCAGTCGTCCTGGTCGGGCACTCCTACGGCGGGGCCGTCATCACCGTCGCTGGCGTGGAGGACAACGTCAGGGCGCTGGTCTACCTGGCCGGCTACGCCTTGGAGGTGGGCGAGAGCCTGAGCGAACTGCAGGGCCGCTTCCCGGACTCCGACCTCGCCACCGCGCTCGTGTACACCCCGTTCCCGATCGAGGGCTCGACGACTTCGGGCACCGACGTGTCGGTCCGGATCGACAAGTTCCCGTCCATCTTCGCCGCCGATGTCGACCCCCGCCTCGCCTCCGTCCTCGCCGTCTCCCAGCGTCCGCTGGCCGCACAGGCCTTCAGCGAGAAAGCGCCGAAGGCGGCCTGGAAGACCAAGCCCTCCTGGGGTCTCGTCGCCGCAGCCGACCACACCATCAACCCCGATGTGGAGCGTTTCGGCTACAAGCGCGCCGGCATGACCACCGTCGAGGTCGACTCCTCGCACCTGGTGATGCTCGCCCATCCCGAGTGCGTCATCAAGCTGATCGAGGAAGCCGTCCGGGCCACCGCCCTCTGACACGGCCTGCCCCTCGGCCCCTTGCCGTCGTGCTTCGACCACAGGCCGGCAGCCGTTCCTCCGCGACGCGGACGCCCGTGGCGCCAGCCGCCCGCGTGGCGGCTTCGGCCGGCGGCGCTCTCCGCTGCCCGGCCGGACGATCATCTGCGGACAGGGCCGGTTCGGACTGTCGCGGAACCTTGAGGCGCCCTGCTCACGCGGCGCCCCGTCCCCGTCCGTCCGGGGACGCATCCCCTTCCCCGCCCCTTAGAGATCATCTCGTTTGGTGGCTTGAAGTGAAGGTGCCCCGGCGGGCTGTGTCTTCAGTGCTGGTGCGACGATGCGGGGATGCGCGATGCCGATGAGCTGCTCAGCGTCGATGATCCAGCCTGGCCGCTCTTTCTCCAGGAGCTGTCCGGCACTGACGTACCGGTTGAGGTGCTGCCCGGCGATGCCGAGACAGGCCGTGCCTCGCTGTTGCAGCTCCAGGTCTCGGCCCGGTCGCATCTGGGCGGGATCATCCTGAACAGCGGCGGTCTGCTGGTGGACAGCGGCTGGTTGCGGATCTTCGGAAGCCCGGGTGACGCCCACGCCGAGAGGCTGCCGGGCCTGGCGGAGATCAACGCGATGCCCTCGACGTTCGATCCGGCCTGGCGGCCAGGGGCGGGACTCGTGGTTGCGCACGATGTGCTGGGCGGGGTGTTCGCCCTCAACGGGGGAAACCCCCGGGTGGCCGGTCGGCCCGGCGAGCCGGGCGAGATCCTGTACTTCGCCCCCGACTCCCTTGGCTGGGAGGCGCTGGGCGCCGGGCACTCGGCCTGGCTGTCCTGGATTCTCTCCGGAGGGCTGGAGGAGTTCTACGGGGGCCTGCGGTGGGACGGCTGGTGCAGCGAGGTGTCCGTGCTGAACGGCCGCCAGGGATTGTCGTTCTTCCCGCCGTTGTGGTCGGCCGAGGCCCGCCAGGACCTGCTGGCGACCAGTCGCCGTGCGGTGCCCATGGCGGAACTCCTGGGGCTGAGCCGCGACTCGTGCCTGCAGTTCGACGGCGCCGACCCGGGGTTCCTCGGAGCCGCATGAACCGGCTCACGCATCCGGACGCCGGTAGCGGATGAGCGCGGCGGTGATGCCGGCGAAGGCGAGGAAGTGTTCGGCCTTGCGCTCATGGCGGCGGTGCAGACGGCGGCACCCGGCAAGCCAGGCCCCTGTGCGTTCCACGGTCCATCGGTGACGGCCCAGGCGCTGGGAGGACTCGATGCCCTTGCGGGCCATGCGCGGGGTGATGTTCCGGGAGCGTAGCCACCAGCGCAGGCGATCGTAGTCGTACCCCTTGTCGCCATGGAGCTTGGCGGGCCGTCGTCGGCGCGGCCCGCGGCGGGAGCGGATGGGCGGGATGCCGCGCACCAGGGGTTCGAGCCCCTGGCTGTCGTGGGTGTTCGCGGCGGAGATCCCGATGGAGAGGGGCAGACCGGTCCGCTCGGTGATCAAGTGGATCTTTGATCCCTTCTTGCCGCGATCTACGGGATTCGAACCCGTCAGGTCCCCCCTTTCGTCGCACGCATGTTCACGGAGTCGATGGCGCACCGGGACCAGTCCAACTCGCCACGCGCGCCGAGTTCGTCCAGGACCAGGCGGTGGAGCTTGCCCCATACTCGGGCCCGGCTCCACTCGGTGAACCGCCGGGGCGCGGTCGGTCCGGACGGGCCGAAGACCGGCGGCAGTTGCCGCCAGGTACACCCCGTCGTGGCCACGAACAGGATCGCCGCCAGCACTTCGCGATCACCGTAGCGGCGTCGGCCGCCGCCCTGCGGACGCACCGGCGCAGCCGGGACCACCCGCTGAAACAACTCCCACAACCCGTCCGGCACCAGACGCTCCACCATCGCCATCACGGCCGCCACCCTGGTGATCAAGCCAGTTGAGACGATCTCTTAGCACGAAAGCTGGCTCTTGAGCATGCTTGTTGGTGCCTGAGTGCAAGTCCTGGGCCACACCGGAACGGGCGGGCTTCTGTCCAACGCGCTACCAGACTCGCCAGTAGACTCCGAGGCCATGATGGCCGCCACTCCCGTATCGCCTGTCCCGGTCGCGCCGGCCAGTTTGACCCGCAGGGCCAGGACGTTCGTCGAGTCGGAAGGCATCTGTGTTGCCCGGCAGGGCATCGAGCGTCACCGCGACGCCTGGATCGAGCACGGTATCCCGGCCGCGGAGATCGATCGCGCAGTGGCTTTCGAGGCCCGTTGGGGCGGTCTCGCGCTGCCGCCGGCGCCGTTTTACGAGAGCGGCCCGCGCATCCTCGGCGCGGACGTTCCCGAGGGCTCGGCCACTGAGGGCTGGTGGATCCCGGCCGGGGACTGCCGATATTCCATGGCCTACGGATTCATGATCGGCTCTGGCGGCGAGTTCGGGATTCACGGCTACCACTGGGCACCACTGCATGCCAGTACCGAAGGCTGGGTGGAGTCGTTGGCGCTGGCCGGCCATGCAAGACGCTGGGCCAAAACCATCACGAGGATCACCGGCAAGGCCGTCGACTCCCTGGACCTCGATGGGTACGAGCCGGTACCTGAAGTGCGGGGCTTGACCGACACCTGGTGGCGGGGCAGGGACTCGCTCATCGCCCTGTACCGGGGCGAGGCCGTCGGCATGGACGCTCCGGGATGCCTTGAAGCCCATGTCTACGGTGGCCTTGACGAGTGGGGTCTTCACGGCGGCTGACCGCTGGCCGGCCTTGCAGGACCTGAGTACCCGATCGGCCGGACGAGACAACGATCACGTGGCTGACCGGTTCTGCGCGTCCGCACGAACGAGGCGGCGGAGGCAGATGAGGGCCGCGGAAATACCCGTGAAGGCAAGGAAGTGCTCGGCCTCGCGCTCATATCGCCGATGCAGGCGCCGGCAGCCGGCAAGCCAGGACATCGTGCGTTCCACGACCCAGCGATGGCTGCCGAGGCGGTGGGAGGACTCGATGCCACGGCGGGCGATCCGCGGCATGATGCCGCGCTCGCGCAGCCAGCGGCGCAGATGGTGATCGCGGCAAAGGCGATCAGCACGACGTGGGGTCGGCCCAGCCGACCGTCCTCGGCCCCGTCCTCCCCCCTCGTCGCACTCCTCTACCGGACCACCGAGCGCCGACAGCGTGCGGCGGCTGAGCCGGGCAGGACAAGGCGGTGACGCCGGGTGCCCGCTCCTGGCGGGCCTGGGCCCGTCCAAGAGGCAGGTGAGGGTGCGCCTCGCGTGACGGACGTTGCCGTTTCCCGCGCGGGAGCGACGTGGCATGCTGCGGTGGTACTCGCCCAGTTCCACATGTTCCATCGCCTTCGGGCCACTCACCCACACGGGGACCGCATTGCACCGCTTTCAACAGCTGTTCCCGACTGATGGAATCGGTGGCCTGCAGCCGCCAGTGCGGGGCCGGGAAAAGGAGCTGGATTTCGTCGGCGCACGGTTCGATGCGCTGGCTCAGGGCCGTGGCGGCATCGTGTGCGTCGAGGGCGCGCCCGGCAGCGGCAAGAGCCGTCTCCTGGCTGAGGCTCAGGCCGTCGCAGTGCTCCGTGGCCTGGAGGTGTTTCGGGGAGGCGCGGATCCCGACGGGCAGTTCGTCCCCCTGGGCCCGCTCCTGGACGGGCTGCTGACCGGCTCTGAGCCGTTGTTCGACGTGGACAGGCTGCGTGACCTGGCCGCGGCGCCCGAGCAGCGGTTCTGGCTGTTGCAGGAGCTGCAGGACCGGCTGGAACAGGCCGCGCTCAACACTCCGCTGATCATCATCCTGGACGACGTCCAGTGGCTGGACGATGTGACACTGCTCGCCCTGCGCACGCTCTCGGCCCGGCTGTCCTCCCACGCGATCCTGTGGCTGGTGGCCGTCCGCAGCAACACCACGGCACCAGGAGTGCGCACGACGTTGGCCCGACTGGAGCAGGCCGGTGCCCACCGGCTCCGGCTCGGCCCCCTGCCCGACACCGCGGTCGCCCAGATCACCGAGGACGTACTCGGAGCCGCTCCGGATCCGGGGACGCTGAGGGTCGCCCGCCGTGCAGAAGGCGTGCCCCTGCTCCTGGTGGAACTGCTCCGCGGTTTGCGCGACGAACATGCGGTGATCGTCGAGAACGAGGTGGCACGTCTGAAGGGCGGACGTCTTCCCGCCCGTTTCCAGACTTCCGTACGAGAGCGTCTCGATCAGCTCTCCGAACCGACCCGCGAGATCGTGCAGACCGCGTCCGCCGTGGGCCGCACGGTCACCATCGGCCTCCTGGCCGAGCTGCTCGGCAAGCCGACGGCGGCGCTGATAGCACCGGTGGAGGAGGCTCTCAACTCTCATCTGCTCGTCGAGCGGGACGAGCGGCTGCTGTTTCGCCACGACCTGATCCGCGAGGCCGTCGAGGGCAGCCTGCCCGGGTCCGTACGCCGGGCTCTGCGCTGCCATGCCGCCGACGTCCTGGTGGCGCGCGGCGCACCTGTGACCGAAGCGGCCGCCCTGCTGGTGGACAGTGCGGAGCCAGGCGACCGCAAGGCCGTGGAGCTGCTGCGGGCCGCAGCGGCCGAACTCGCCACGTCCGCGCCGTCGTCGGCAGTGGAACTCAGCCGCCAGGCACTGGAACTCACCGCCGAGCAGGCCCCGGATCGGCCGGAGATCATGGCCGAGACGATGTTGCTCCTCTGGCAGACCGGCCAGGCCGCACAGGCCCGCGCGCTCGCCGCGACGGCGCTACCGGGGAGCATGCCGCCGGAGGCCGAGGCGCGGGTGCGGCTCGGCATGGCGCGGGTATCCAGCCAGTACGACTTCACGGAGGCCGCGCGCCAGGCCCGCACCGGGGCTGCCCTGCCCGGCATCCCGTCCTCGCTGCGCGCCCAGCTGCTGGCGCTGCGGTGCCTCAATCTGTCGATGGTCGGGGACTTCGAGGCGACAGCCGAAGCCGTCGCGGACACGCTCGCGGCCGCTGCGGATGCGCAGGACAGGGTCGCCCAGGCCACGGCGATCGCTGTCGACTCGGTCGTGCAGTTCTACCGGATGGACTTCAACCGGGCGTTCGAGGGGGCGGACCAGGGCGCCGCATGGGCGGCAGAGGTCGGGATCGAGCATTCGCTGTGGGTGCCGGAGGCGCTGTGGAAGGCGTTCCTGCTGAACGCGGCAGGCCGTCCGGACGCGGCGCTGGCCGAGTCCGAGGCCGGGATCCGCGAGACGCAGCGGCAGGGCCAGGCCGCGGCGATGGGCATGTGGATGATGAACAGGTCCCGGGTGCTGCTGGACGCGGGCCGGTTGGAGGATGCCCGGGCCGAGGCCGAGGCCGCGTCCGCGATGGCCGACGAGCTGGGCATGGGCAACTTCGCCGACGCCACCCTCCTGTACACGCTGGTACGCGTCGCCCTGCACATGAACGACCTGAAGGCGGCGCGAGCGTACACGGCCGAGGTGAAGCGGATGCTGAACGACCCGGCGATCCTCGTGCGCAACGTCGGCTCCTGGCTGTTGGCGCTGGTGGCGGACGCCGAAGACGATCCTGGTCGGGCCATGACGCTCCTCGACGAATCCTTCGGGACGTTCGACGTGGAGGGCCCCTCCCTGGCCAGCCCGGACGATCCGGCCGACGCGCCCGGCTTCGTCCGCATGGCCCTGCGGGCGGGTGCGCCCGAGCGCGCCGCGGCCGCCGTCGCCGTGGCGGAGCTCCGCGCAGCCCGTAACCCGGAGTTCCCGGTCCTGGCGGCAGCGGCCGCGCACGCCCGGGGGCTGCTCGACAACGACCTGGTCCTCCTCCTGCGCTCCGTCGAGTTGTACGACGGCATCCCGCGGCTGCTTCCCCGTGCCTCGGCGCTCGAGGACACCGGGCGCAAGCTGGCCGCACGGCGCACTGTCGACGCCGTGCCCCACCTCGACCAGGCACTCGACCTGTACACCCGGGCCGGCGCCGAGCGGGACGCCGCACGTGTCCGGCGTCGCCTGCGGGCCCTGGGGGCACCCAGGCGCCGTACGACGTCCACGGGGTCGGTCAAGGTGTGGCCGGAGCTGACCGTCTCAGAGGTCGCGGTGATCCGGCTGGTGGCGCAGGGGCTGACGAACCGGCAGGCCGCGGAGCGTCTCGCGATCTCACCGCACACCGTGAGCTCACACCTGCGGCACGCGTTCCACAAGCTCGACATCACCTCCCGGGTCGAGCTCGCCCGCCTGGCCAAGGCGCGCGAACACGGAAAGTGACTGCTTCATATCCCACACCTACCCGAACGATCAGCCGGACTCGTGCGATGCGCGTCCCCAGATCCCGTTGAAAGGATTTCCGGACGGGGCCGGATGTGCTGCCGAGCCCGGCGCCGGCCGGTGCGGACGTTAGGGGGCGTACGTGGCGGGGTCAGGCGGTTCGCTGTCCCGTAGCGGTCTGCGCGGCCGGGAGGCCGAGCTCGAAGAGCTTCAGACACTGATCGCCTCGGTGGTCCACACCGGAAGCGGCGGGTTGGCGCTGGTCCAGGGGGAACCGGGCATCGGCAAGACCACGCTGCTCGCGGAGGCCGCCGCCAGGGCCAGGGCGGCGGGATTCTCAGTCGGCTTCGGCAGGGCCGATGAGCTGCATCACATCGTGCCGCTCTCGTCGTTGGCGGCCTGCATTCTGCACGGCGATCAGCCGTTGCTGTCCGACGCTGTCTTTGTCGATCTCGCGCACCATCACGATCAGCGGATCTGGCTGGTGGAGCGCCTGGCAGAGGCGATCGAAACCAGAGCCGGCAGCGCGCCGGTGCTGATCGCCCTGGACGACGTGCAGTGGGCCGACCCGCTGAGCCGGTTTGCCCTGAAGCAGCTGCCGACACGCTTGCGGACCTCACCGGTTCTGTGGATGCTGACCGGGCGACGGGAGCCCGCCGGCCCAGCAGATGAGGTCGTCGCAGCCGCGACCGGCAACCTCCCGGTGGTCACTGTGCCATTGGGACCGCTGTCCGGCGCGGCCATCGGCCAACTGGCCGGCGACACCCTGGGGGCAGCGGTTGACGAGCAGGTACGGGACTTGCTCGACGGGGCCGGCGGAAATCCGTTTCTGGCGGTCGAGATGCTCGCGGGACTGCGGACGTCCGAGGCCTCGGACGAGCTGGTGCCCCCGCGGCTCGTGGTGGGTGTGCGCGGCAGACTCAGGTCCCTGCAGCCCAGCACTCTGAGCTTCCTTCAGATGGGAGCGGTGCTGGGACGCAGGTTCGGCTTCCACGACGCCGCCGCGCTCTGCGGTCAGACAACCGCCACGTTGATCGCGGCGCTCGAGGAAGCCGTGCGCGCCGGACTCCTGGACGACGACGGCGATCATCTGGTCTTCCGGCATGATCTGCTGCGCCAGGCGGTCTACGCCGACATCCCGCCGTCAGCCCGGAAGGCTCTGCACCGAGAGGCTGCCCACCGCCTCGTCTCCGCGGGCCACCAGCCGATCGACGCGGTGCCACACATCCTCAGAGGAGCCCTGCCCGGAGACGAGGAAGCCGTAGCGCTGCTGCGGCGAGCCGCTGACGACGTACTGCCGGTCACGCCGGGCCTCGCGGCCGACCTGATGACGCACGCCCTCGAACTGGTACCACCAGCACGGCCGTTGAGGTTCGAAGTGGGTGAGCAGACGATCCTCTGCCTGACACGGGCCGGCAGGAACCGAGAGGCGCTGTCGGCCGGCGACCGGCTGCTGGCCGACCGACCACCGCTGGAGGCGTTCAGCCGGCTGCAGGCTGCCCTCGGCGGGACGCTGTGGAACATGGATCTCGCCGGCGAATTGCGCCGCCGGGCCGAAACCGCCCTCGCCATGGAGAGCGCCGCCCCGGAGATCGGGGCGAGACTCGCCGCCCTGCGCGCACTGACCCTGTCACGGGACCACGACCTCGTCGCGGCACGTGAGGCCGGCGAGACCGCGCTCCGTGCCGCCACCGCGATCGGTGACCGGGAGGCACACGTCCTGGCCCTGTCCGGGCTCGGCGAGATCGCGCAGAACGCGGGCGAGAACTCCGTCGCGCTGGAGCGCTTTGCCGCGCTCAGCGCCGTCGATTCCGCTTTCCTTCCCGAAGAGATCGTCGCGCACCTGCACATGGACGACTTCGAGTCCAGCGAACGACTGCTCTTGCAAGCAGCGGACAATGCCGGGGCGACGCGTCAGGCGATGATGCTGTGGGCGCACGGCCAGCACGATCTGGGGCTCGGCCGCCTCGACGACGCCGACGCCGACTTCGTGACCATGGAGCGCCTGGAAGACGACGTACAGGTACCCGTCCAGCAGGTGAACGCTCGCGTGATCCGCTCCCGGATCGCCCTGCTGCGCGGCGATCGGGAAGCGGCGCGCCGGCACCTGACCGCAGCGCGAGAACGGCTGGCGGTCAGCCCGAACCCGGGCAACACGGCCGCGGTGCGCTTCCTGGAAGCGGTCCACGCCGAGGCCGACGGGCACGTCGGGCTTGCCGTCGACAAGATTCGGCAAGTGCAGCAGGAAGGTTTCTTCATGCGCTGGCGGCTACTGCGCAACTGGGTCGATTCCGCGATACGCATGGCCCTGCGAGGCGCGGATCAGGAGCTGGCCGAGGACCTGGCCGCACAGGCCGAGTCCCACGCCGAACGCAACCCTGCCGTGCCCACCGCCACGGGCATCGCGGCACAGGCCCTCGGGCTCGTGAAAAACGATCTCGCCATGCTCGAACGCTCCGTGGAACTGCTCAGGGCAAGCCCTCGCCCGCTGGTCCGGGCCGCCGCCTACGCCGATCTCGGAGAGGCGCTCCAGGCAGCAGGCCGGAAGCCCCAGGCAGTGGCCGCCCTGACGCACGCCCGTGGCTTGTTCGCCGCGTCAGGCGCCCACGCCGCAGCGGCACGACTACAGCGCGACCTGGACGGTGCGGGGAACGACAGCCGCAGGGCAGCGGCCACGCAACGCCCCGTGCAGGGATGGGGGGCCCTCACGGCCTCGGAGAAGAAGATCGCGCGCCTCGTCGCAGCGGGCCACACCAACCGGTCGGCCGCCGACCTGCTCGTCGTCTCCCCGCACACGGTCAACACTCACCTGACCTCCGTTTTCCGCAAGCTGTCGGTCAACTCCCGGGTTCAGCTTGCGAACCTGGTCATGGCCTTGTCCGACAGCTGAGCGGACCTGTGGGTGATTGGTACGTTCACGCGATGCCCCGCCGTACCTGGACCCACTTGGATGGGAAACGTAACTCAATCGGAGGGCACCGCCGCCATGCCACCTGTCCCCCCACCCCCCACCATCGTGCTTGTGCACGGGGCGTTCACCGATGCCTCGTCCTGGGCGGGGGTCATCAGCCTCCTCCACGCCGCCGGACTGACCGTACGCGCCCCGGCGAACCCGCTGCGCGGCCTGGCCCAGGACGCCGCCTACATCAGGAGCGTGCTGCGCGACATCGATGTCCCTGTCGTACTGGTCGGCCACGACTACGGCGGCGCGGTCATCACACACGCCGCCACCGACGCCGACAGCGTCGTGGCCTTGTGCTACGTCGCCGCGTTCGGCCTCGACGCCGGCGAGTGCGTCCTGGACATCACGAACCGCTTCCCCCCCGTGCCGGTGGCCGACGCGACCGTCACCGCGGCCCTCCCCGCCCAGATTCCCCGCGGCCCGGAAAGCGAGCTCTACATCCGTAAGGAACAGTTCCCTCAGGTGTACGCCGCCGACCTCCCGCCGAACGTCAACGGTGTGCTGTCCGTGACACAACGCCCGATCGCCTGCAGCGCGCTGACCGGGAGATCAGGACCCCCGGCATGGGCCTCCAGGCCGTCCTGGTACGCCATCGCGACCGCCGACCGAATGCTCAGCCCCACCGCTCAGCGCTTCATGGCACAGCGCATGGCGGCCACCGAATACGTACTGGACGGTTCGCACGCCGTTGTGCTGTCGCAGCCCGCCGCCGTCGTGGCGATGATCCAGGAAGCCGCCGGACGAGGCAATGGTCACGACGACGGCGGGCCGCGAAAGGCCTTCTGAACACGTGAAAGAGGTGATCACACATCTTCGTGTACACGGGCCGCCGCTACGCCCTACGGAAGTCGGTCTTCCCGAAACTCCACGCCATCGGCCACCGAGCATCCTCTAACATGCATTCGAACGGAAGATGCCGGTATAGACCGTCTTGACGGCGCCCTCGGATTCCGCCCATCCTCCCGACATCGACCTCGCCACAGACGTCACTCGGTAAAGGCGCCAGCATGATCTCACCGGCCAGACCGCCGACGCGGCGGATCGCCGCCCTCTTGACCGGAACCCTCACCCTGGTGCTGGCGGCCACCGGGTGCGGTGCCGGAACCGGTGGAGGGTCCGCCACCGGCAAGGTCACCTCCATCACCGCACTCGACTACTACACCGACGAACACGAGCACACCCAATGGGGCGAGGTGCTCACCGCCTGTGGCAAGACCGCCGGCGTAAGGGTCGAGCAGACAAGCGTTCCGGGGGCGTCGCTCATCCCCAAGGTCCTGCAACAGGCTTCGTCGCGGACCCTCCCCGACCTGTTGATGCTGGACAACCCCGACCTGGAGCAGATCGCGCAGACCGGCGCGCTGACCCCTCTGGACCAGTACGGCACCGACTCCAGCGGCTTCGCCAAGGGCATCCTGTCGGCGGGCACCTACAACGGAAAGGTGTACGGACTGGCGCCCGATGTCAGCACGGTCGCTCTCTTCTACAACAAGGACATGCTCTCCGAGGCCGGTGTCTCCGTGCCGAGGACCTGGGACGAGCTGAAGGCGGCGGCGACCGAGCTGACCCGCCCTGGGCGCTACGGCATGGCGGTCGACGCAAACCCCACTTTTGAGGGCAGCTGGCAATTCCTGCCCTTCCTGTGGTCCAACGGCGGGGACGAGAAGCAGTTGGACACCCCGCAGGCCGCACAGGCACTTCAGCTGTGGGTCGACCTGGTGAAGAGCGGATCCATGTCGAAGTCGGTACTGAACTGGACACAGGCCGACGTCCACGATCAGTTCGTCGCCGGCAGGACAGCCATGATGATCAACGGCCCCTGGCGGATCCCGGCCCTGGACAAGGACAAGCACCTGCACTGGGGAGTGGCCCCCATCCCCGTCCCCCGGGCGGGGCAGACCTCAGTCACACCGCTCGGCGGTGAGGTGTGGACGGTCCCGCAGAGTGCTTCCAAGGCCCGGCAGGAGAAAGCCGCCCAGGTCCTCGCTTGCCTGAACGACTCCTCGAACATGCTCGCCCTGGCCAAGCAGTATTTCACCGTGCCCTCCCGCTCCGCGGTGGCCGCCCAGTATGCGGAGCAGGTCCCTTCGATGGGTGCCTTCGTCAAGAGCGTTGAAGCGGCCCGAGCCCGTACCAGCGAACTCGGCGTCCAGTGGCCCAAGGCGGCGACCGGGATATACACCGCGATCCAGGCCGCGCTGACGGGCGGGCAGACACCGGAGGAAGCCCTCAGGCATGCGCAGCAGATCGCGACCGGTGACTGACCTGTCCCCGCCGCGACGGATCAGCACCGGGCAGGACGACGGCGCCGTCGCCGCGGGGGCGCCGGCGGCCGGCGATGCGGCGGAGGTCGAAGACGCGCACAGCAGGGGCCGGACCGTGGCCCGGGCGCGTTTCTGGGAGCGGCTGACCCAGTGGATGTTCATCATGCCCGCCGCTGCATACCTGCTGCTGTTCTTCGGCTACCCGATCTTCAAGAACATCGTGATGAGCTTTCAGCAGTACACGACCACGACCTTCTACACCGGTGCCGCGCCGTTCGTAGGGCTGCAGAACTACTCAAGGATCCTGTCGTCGGACCTGTTCTCCAAGGCCCTGGTGACCACGGCCCTGTTCACCGCTGGTTCGATACTGGGGCAGTTCGTGCTCGGTCTGGCCTTTGCCCTGTTCTTCCAGGGGCGCTTCCCGCTCGGCCGTGTACTGCGATCGCTTCTGTTGTTGCCGTGGTTGCTGCCGCTGGTCGTCTCCGGAACCACGTGGAGGTGGATGCTCGACCCCGACACGGGAGTCGTCAACGACGCACTGCGCCACCTCCATCTCTCGTCGTCCGGCATCCCCTGGCTCACCGGCACCTCACAGGCGCTCGTGTCGGTGATCCTCATCAACATCTGGGTCGGAATCCCCTTCAACACCGCGATCCTGTACGGCGGCCTGCAGGACATCCCGACGCACCTGTACGAGTCGGCGAGGCTGGACGGCGCCGGCCCGGTGACGTCGTTCCGGCATGTCACCTGGCCGCTGCTGCGGCCCGTGGTGAGCGTCGTGCTGGTGCTGGGCGTGGTCTACACGCTCAAGGTGCTGGACGTCATCCTCGTAGTGACCGGCGGAGGACCGGCCGACGCCACGGAGACCCTCGCCACCCAGTCCTACGAGCTGTCCTTTCAGCAGTTCGAGTTCGGGCGCGGCGCCGCGATGAGCAATGTACTTGTCGTCATCTCGCTCGCCTTCGCCCTCGTCTACCTGCGAGCCAGCCGTCGTGCCTGGAACGCCGGAGAGGCGATCCGTTGAAGCGCGCACCGGGCCGTGGTTGGCCGTCCACCATCGTCGGGATCGTCCTGCTGGCGCTGATGCTGTTTCCCGTCTACTGGATGGTGAACGCCTCCCTCCAGCCGACGGGCAACACGCTGCGGGGAGGCTGGTTCCCCTTCCATCCGGACTTCAGTGGTTACGCCACCGCGCTGCGCGATCAGGGACGCAGCCTCGTCACCAGCCTCGTCGTAGCCCTCGGCAGCGTTGCGCTCAGCCTCGGGCTCGCCGCCCCGGCGGCCTACGCGCTGGCCCAGTTCCGCATCCGCGGAACCAACCTCGTGCTCTTCGCCATCCTGGTCACGCAGATGGTGCCGGGTATCGTCGTGGCCAACGCGCTCTACAGCGCCTACAGCGACCTGGGACTCCTGAACTCCTACGTCGGGCTGATCCTCGCCGACTCCACCGCAGGGGTCCCCTTCGCGATCATCATTCTGCGTTCGTTCATGCAGAGCATTCCCAGGGAGATCATCGAGGCCGCGCGCGTGGACGGTGCCGGGAGGCTGCGCGTCCTCCGCTCCGTGGTGCTCCCGGTGAGCAGCAACGCATTGATCACTGCCGCCGTCTTCACGTTCCTCTTCACCTGGAGCGACTTCCTCTTCGCACTCACGCTGACCACCACGGAGACCGTTCGGCCGATCACCCTGGGGATCTACCAGTACCTCGGTGCCCACACGAACCAGTGGAACGCCGTCATGGCCACCTCGGTCATGGCGTCCGTCCCCGCCGCCGTACTGCTCGTCGTGGCTCAGCGCCATGTCGCCGCCGGTGCCACCGGCGGATCCGTCAAGTGAGGGGAATCTCAGTCCGGCACCCCTGATCTAACGGATTCACGCGATGTGCTGGCCCAGGCCGGCTGGCACGGTGTTCTGGAAGGCACACCGGATCTTCGGTGATCGGGCTGTCCGGTGACCGGATCCGAACCGCCTGTCGATCACGATGCCGAGGGGGCCAGATGCCCGTCGTCCTTTCCACCGCGGCGCTGTCCGCAGCCGACCGGGTAGAGCGCTGGCATGAAGCGGTGTCCCAGGCGTTCGTACCGCTCGATGTCAATCTCCTGGAGAAAGATCCGTCGCCTGGAAGAATCGTCACCCACCAATGGGGGGCCACACAGGTGTCGGACGTCCAGGCCGGGTCTCAAGAGGTGACGCGCAGCAAGCGCCTGATAGCCCGGGACGGGAAAGAACTCCTCATCCTCACGCTTCAGCGCAGAGGCAGAGCCGTCAAGGAGCAGGACGGGAGAGAGTGCCTGATAGATCCGGGAGATTTCTCCATTTCTGATGCGTCTCGCGTGTTCAGAAAGAAAGTGGAGGGCGAGGTCTGCTTCACCTCTTTTCAGTTCCCTCGGAATGAACTTCGCGTGCGGGACGAGGACCTGCGGGCGTTGACTGCGACAGCGTTCTCGGGTCGTGGCGGAAGTGCCGCACTGGTGGCGGCCTACTTCACGCGCATGGCGTGCGAAGCAGCGGGCTTCAACGACTTCGTCGGCCGCCAGTTCGTCGCCACCGGGCTCGACCTGCTGGCACTGTTCATCAACGAGCGGCTCGGCCGCTTCAGGCCTCAGGCTCCTGATACCTCCGCGGCCATGATGGTGCGAGTGAAGGACCACATCCTGCAAAACCTCGCCGACCCGGATCTGTCACCCACCGCGATCGCCGCCGCCCACTTCATTTCGGTGCGCTACCTGCACAAGTTGTTCCAACTGGAGGAAACCACCGTCGGGGAGTGGATCCGGATGCAGCGACTGGAGCGGTGCCGCCGAGATCTTCTGCGGTCCCCGGCTCTGGGACTCGGGGTGGCGACCGTCGCCCGACGCTGGGGGTTCGTGAGCCCCAGCCATTTCAGCCGTGTTTTCCGTGCCGCTTATGGCATAGCGCCCCGCGACTGGCAGATTCACGGCCTGTCCGGTGAACGGCGTCCATGAGCCGCTCCACGTGAATCGTTCCGCCAAGGAGCCGTTCCGGTACCAACCGGGGTAGCGGCGGACTTCGTACTGTCCATGGCCGCACTTCCGTTCTCCGGTTCCACACCACCGACACCCTGCTCTGTCCGGTTCTTTCTCGTGCCATATTCCGTGCATTCTGCGACAACATGCACTGACTGTGAGGCTTTAGGGTCATTCGAAGGAAATCCGCTTCTGTAGCCATTGTTGGGGGAATGAAATGATCCAGCCTCTCCCATCGGTCATGTACATGGTGATAGCGCGCGTCAGCGTCCCGGACGAGCCGTCGGCCCCGCTGCCCGCGGAGCTGCACTACGACATGACCGACCCCTACGCCGTCCGACTGTGTCTCGGCGCACCCACGGCCAGAACCGTCGACTGGGTGTTCGCCCGCTCCCTGCTCACGGAGGGCCTGCGCCGGCCCTCCGGCACCGGGGACGTGCTGGTGATTCCCCGCCACCGTTGTCATCCGGACTGCGTGCGCATCGTACTGAGGTCGGCCGCCGGCGCGGCGCTGGTCGACATCGCGGCGTCCGCAGTCGCCGCCTTTCTGCGGCGGACGGACTCACTCGTGCCCCCGGGGACGGAGAGCCATCACATCGACATGGACCGTGCTCTTGCCGAGCTCACCGACAGGCGCGACTGAGACGCACTTGACCCCGGACGGCGGCGATGCCGAGGCAGGACGCGGCATTGACTGCCCCAACTGGCGGCGTTCCACGAGCTCTGGCTGGATCGCCTGCCAGGCCGGCCCCATCAGTGCGGTGCCGCAACCCAGCAGGAAGGTGAGGCCGGGCAGCAGCTCCGGAGTGAGCGCGTCCGCGAACGCCAGCACGGCCAGCACGCCCGAGGACAGGGCCAGCAGTACGACGGGGAGGCTGGAGGCTGGAGGCCGTCTGAACGAGCGTCACCCAGTGCGGCGTAGTGCCCGACCAGCAGCCACTGTGCGCCCGCCGTCTGCATCCAGCTGCCCGATGCCGGAGACGAGTTGCACGATCCACAACGCGCGGAAGACGCGCGCCGCAGGTGGGGCCCAGGCCGAATCCGGTCCCGGGCGGTCCTTCGGTGACGGTGCGGAGCTCATGCTGGTCCGTACCGGAACGAGAACGCGGACACGTTGCGTCCGGCAATGCCTCAGGCGCCGTGCGGGCATACCCGGTGCCGGCTACAGGGACGGGCGGCGGAAGCGGTTGGCCGAAAGCGCGCGGCGCGTGGCTCCTGAGCGCGGTGCCCGGCGGTATTCCCCGACGAACCCGTCGGCCCCCCGCGAGGACGTAAAGGCGCCCTGAAGTGCCTCACTTGCCCGGCGGTGCACTGTCTTCGGTCCGGAAGTGAACTACGGCCGCACTGCATCCCACGCATTGCGCTGCGGGGACACGAGTGATGCGCCGGGAGGCAAAGGACGCCCACCGGCCGACCCTACGGTGGCCCGCAGGAGTCGTGGAATTCCCACACCGTCGCGGAATTCTCGGCCGCCGTCCCCGGCCATCGGCCCACGCCACAAGCGGAGGAAGGGGTCTCGCACGCCGTCGAGGTGCACAGCCAGAGGCTGTCGCGGGCCTCATCCCCAAGGCCGTCCGCGGGGCGGGCCGCCCCATCACCGGTGCCTCCCGGCCGGGCCAGAACCCCATCGCGCGCGCAGTTCAGCCAGGGCTGGCCAGCACCATCCGGACCGACCGAAACCGACCAGGAGGAGACACCGTGGCCTCGCCCGCAGTGGTGGAGATCTCAAGATGGCAGTTCGCCGTCACCGCGGTCTTTCACATGAGTTTTCCCGCATTGACTGTCGGACTCTCCGTCTTTTTGGCCGTGATGTACACGGTGTACCTCAGGACCGGGAATCCGCTGTACCTTCAGATATTCCGTTTCTGGAAGAAGATTTTCGCGGTCGGATTCGGCCTCGGAGTGGTCGCCGGAACGGTCATGACCTTCGAGTTCGGGCTCAACTGGGGAAGATACGCCCATGCGGTCGGCCCGATCCTCGGTGTCACGATCGGAATGGAGGTCATCACGGCCTTCTTCCTGGAGGCCGGGTTCATCGGCATCATGCTGTACGGCGACGGCCGCGTGCGTCCCCGGACCATGGCGCTCGCCTGCTGGATGCTCGTCGTCGGCACTCTGCTGTCCACGACGTGGATCCTGTCCGCCAACAGCTGGATGCAGGACCCCGTGGGCTTCACCGAGGTCGACGGCCAGTTCCGGGCGAGCGACTGGTGGCACGTGCTCTTCAACCCGGCGTTCTCCTACCGGTACCCGCACATCCTGCTCGCGGTGCTGATCAGCGCCAGTTGGTTCATCGGCGGAATCGCCGCCTGGTACCTGGTCAAGCAGCGAGCGCTGCCCTTCGCACGCCGCACCCTGTCCATCGCCCTGGGAGTACTGGCCATCCTGATGCCCGTACAGCTGTACGTGGGCGACGCCACCGCCGTTTTCATGGGTGAACACCAACCCGCGAAACTGGAGGCCTTCGAAGGCAACTGGAAGACCGACAACAACGGCTACAACCTGCTCGTGGTGCCCGACACGGACAAGGGCGAGAACAAGCTTCATGTCGAGATACCGCGTCTGGGCGCCGTCATCGGCAAGGACCTGTCCGGAAAGGCGGACGTCCCCGGACTGCTGCAGACACCCAAGGACGAGCGCCCCAACATGTGGTCCGCCTTCTACGGCTTCCGGACGATGTACTTCACCGCTCTGGCGATGTTCTTCATGGCCTTCGCCGGACTGGTGTTGCGACTGCGCGGCAGGCTGTACACAGCCCGCCGGTTCCACCGGCTGATGGTCTGGATGGCTCCCGCCGGCGTCGTGGCCATCAGCGGCGGCTGGATCACCGCGGAGACCGGCCGGCAGCCCTGGGTCGTCTACGGCCTGATCCGCACCAGTGACGCCGTCTCCCATCTCTCCCTCGGCGCGGCGATCGCCAGCTTCACCGGTTTCGTCGCCGTCTACGCGCTGCTGCTCGGGCTGTGGATCCGCTACATCGTCCGCACGGTACGGACCGGTCCCGAGCACCTGGTGACCGACGACGGCACCGCCGTCAACCCCACGGAGATCAGCCATGCTTGAGTACACGTCATACGCCCTGGTCCTGCTCGCACTCGGCGCCTACGTCCTGCTCGACGGCTACGACCTGGGCATCGGCATCCTGAGCCTGTTCGACCGCAGCGACCAGCGGCGCAAGGAGTACAACGAGCTGATCGCGACCGCCTGGGACGCCAACGAGAGCTGGATCATCCTGGCGGGTGTCGTGCTGTGGGCGGGCCTGCCCGGTGTCTACGCCACCGTGCTGCCCGGCGTCTACCTGCCGCTCATCGTCATGCTGCTCGCCATCGTGCTGCGCGGCACGGCCATCGAGTTGCAGAGCGCCGCCACCGGCTATCGGCGCGGCTGGGGTCTGGTCTTCGGAGTCTCGTCGCTGGTGGCCACTGTGTGCCAGGGCTTCGTGGCCGGGGGCGTCCTGTCCGGACTGTCCCACCGCGGCGGGGTGTTCACCGGAGGCACCTGGGACTGGCTGACGCCCTACAGCGTGCTGTGCGCCCTGGGGCTGGTGGCCGTCTATCTGCTGGCAGGTGCCGCATGGCTGCAGGACAAGACCACGGGGACCGCGCACGACTGGGCGGGCCGACTGGGCCGGCCGCTGCTCCTGGCGGTCACGGCGGCCGGCCTGGTCCTGGGATTCGGGCTCCGGTTCGCCGACCCGCAGCACTTGCGCTTCGACCAGCCACTCCGCGCGACCCTGTTCGGCCTCGCGGTGGCGGTGGCCGTGGTGTGCGCGGCGATCGCCTGGTACGGCTTCGGTCGTCGGCCGGACTGGCGTCCGTTCGCGGCCGTGGCCGGTACGGAGGCCGCGGGCCTGCTCGCGCTGGTCGCGGTCACCGCGCCCGTCGTCGTCCCACCCGATCTGACCGTGCAAGCGGCTGCCGGCCCGCACGGGTCGCAGCTGTTCCTGCTCATCGGGGTGGGCGGGTGCATGCCGGTCGTGCTGACCTACAACATCTACGCGTGGTGGGTCTTCCGTGGGAAGTTCGCCCAGCCACCGGCCCGCGCCGAGGCGGCCGGTCCGTCCGGCACCACGGCTGCCGCGGAGCATGCTGCGGCGGCGGCGCCGGCCGCGGGCGACGGTCCGTGGGCGGCCGTTGTCGTCCGGCGCGTGCTCCTGACCCTGCTGGCCGTCGCGGTGGCCGCCGTCTCGCAGGACATCTTCGGTGATGTGCGGGGGTGGATCGACCCGGCCGGTGTCGCCCTGTTCTCCGTCACCGCACTCGTCCTGTGGACAAGGTCCGACCGCCGCTCGGCGGCCGCCGGCGAATTCGACCTCCAGGCAGCCGACAGGTGAACGACATCCCCGACCACCTTGCCCGGCTCGGCCGGGACGGCGAAGGCCAGCAGCGGGCGGGGGGACTGCTCACCGATTGGGCGGCGGTCGGCGAACCCGCGTTCCGGCAAGCCGGGACCCTGCGGGGACTGTCGTCCGCGGGCCATGTCCTGTGGGCCGCGGGGCTGGGCCGGGCGGCCCAGACCGCCCTGCGAACCCCAACCGCGGGCGTGCCCCTGACTTCGGTGTTCTCGAGCACGGCTCTGGTCGCCGCCGGGCTGCTGCTGCGCGCAGTCCTGCTCGCTGCGGCGGACCGGATCGCCGACGACGGCGCGGCCGCCGTCCAGGACCACCTGCGCACCCGCCTGCTCGGGGCCGCGCTCCCCATGACGGGTACGCCCCGCGAGGAGGTGTCCGACGCCGCTCTGGCCGAGGCCCTCGACAGTGAGGTGGGCCGACTGAGCCAGTGGCTGACGACGTACGTCCCCGCCCGGCGGGCGATGCTGCTGGGCAGCGGCATCGTGCTGGCCGCGGTACTGACCCGCAGTTGGGCCGTCGCGCTGATGCTGGTGCTGGCGACCCCGCTGCTGCCGTTCAACCTCAAGGTGATCGGCATGGGTACCCGCGCCGCCGTGCACGCCCAGCTCACCGCCACCCGGAGGCTGAGCACCCGCCTGCTGGACCAACTGCGCGGACTGCCCACGCTCGTCGGCCTCGGAGCCGGTGAGGAAGCGGTGCTCACCATCGAGGCAGCCGACAGGGAGCTGGCCAGGCGCACCCGCACAGTGCTGCGGGTGGCCTTCCTCTCGACCGCCTGGGTCGAGCTCCTCATCACCGTGGCGATGGCTGTAGTCGCCACATACTGCGGACTCGCCTTGCTCGGCTACCTCGACCTGCCGGTGGTCCCGTCCACCATGAGCCTGGGCACCGCGCTGTTCGTGCTCGTCCTCACCCCGGCGTACTTCGCCCCGGCCCGGGAACTCGCCCGCGGCTACCACGCCCGTGCCGAGGCGTCTGCGGCAGCCGAGCTGATCGCGGAGATCATCGACGGGACTGCGGTTGCATCGGTCGGCGGGCACGTGGCCCGAGTGCCCGCCGTGCGTCGTCCGAGTCTGCCGAGCCCGGCCGGTCTGATCATGGAGGGGGTGGGCGTCCGGTACCCGGGTCGTGACGACGCGGCACTGGACGACATCACCCTGACCGTGCCGCCGGGTTCGATCGTCGCCATCGGCGGGCCCAGCGGCGCCGGCAAGACCACGCTGCTCTCCGTGGCGGCAGGCCTGCGCGAGCCGGACCACGGATGGTGCCTGCACACCACCGGCTCCGCGGCCCTGCCCGCCTCGCCGACCATGACGGCATGGGCCGGCCAGCCCTCCTACCTCCTCCCGGGCACACTGCGCGACAACCTACTGCTGGCCCGGCGCGACGCCGACGACGTACAGCTGACCGCGGCGTTCGCGGCACTGGGCTTCGAGGATCTGCTGGCCGCACTCCCCCAGGGTCTGGGGACCCGGCTCGGGGAACGCGGACGGGGGCTGTCCTCCGGACAGATGCAGCAACTGGTGCTGGTCCGGGCGCTGCTCCGCGACACTCCGCTGCTGTGCCTGGACGAACCCACCGCCCATCTCGACCCGGACGGCGAGGCCCGCGTCATCGGCGCCGTCCGGACGCTCGCGCGCAGCCGAACCGTGCTGCTCACGACACACAGCCCGGCACTCCTCGAAATCGCCGATGACATCGTGCAGTTGAGCCAGGGACGGGTGTCCCGGATCAGGGAGAGGCTGTGACCGCATTCGGGCTGCTGTGGACGGCGGCGGACCATCGGACACGCCGGGACCTGCTGTTCGCAGCGGTGCTCGCCGGGACCGCCGAACTCTGCGCCGCCGGCCTGCTCGGCGTGTCCGGCTGGTTCCTGACCTCCTGCGCCGTGGTCACCGCACAGGCGAACACCGCCTGGTCGTGGATGTACCCCTCGGGAACGGTCCGCGCTCTCGCCCTGGGCCGCACCGGTCTGCGCTACGGGGAGCGCCTGGTCAGCCATGGCGCGCTGCTCGACGCGACCGTCTCGCTGCGCTCACGGCTGGTCCGCGCCGCGGCCGCCGTGCCGGCACGCGAACTGCGGAATCATCGCGACGGGGCCCTGATGACCCGGCTCACCAGCGACGTCGGCGCGGTGAGCGGGCTGGCCGGGCAAGTCGTCCCGCCACTGGCCGGGATCGGCCTGACCGCCACCGTCATCGTCACTCTGCTCCTGGTGGCGAGTCCGCCGGCAGGCGCGGCCGAACTACTGCTGCTCGCGCTCTCCGCAGCCACGGCGGTGGCCGCCGAGCGACGGACCCGCGGCCACCAGCGGACGGCCGCAGAAGCACGGGCCACCGCACGCACAGCGCTGCTCAGCGCGCGCTCCGCGCTTGCGGAACTGCGCTGCCTGGACGCGGTCGATCTGGCCCGCGATCAGGTCGCGCACGCGGTCGGCCGGGCCCGGCGGGCCGAGGCCGCGGCCGCGTCGGTGATGCGACGGGCCCGGCTGCTGCTGCGGCTGCTGGCCGTGGCCGGCCAGACAGCGGTACTGGTCCTGGCGCTGTCCGGGCCTGTCTTCACGCAGCCGGCTGCCGACGCCATCGGCGAGGTGCTGATGGTCGCGGCCGCGTACGAGCTGGTGGAGACACTCCCTCAGGTGCTCCGCGACCACGGCCTGGCCGCCGACGCCGCTGGGCGGCTGACGGATCTGGCGCGCCGCGCGCCCACGGAGGGGCTGGATGCCGCATCCCCTGCGACGCCGCAGCTCGCTGGGCCGAAAAGTGGTCTGATGGCCCGCCAGGTGCTCGTGGGTGTCGGCGACGCCCGCACCCGGTGGTCCGCGGTGATCGAGCCCAGCAGCGTCGTCGTGGTCACCGGGCCCAACGGCAGCGGGAAAAGCACGCTGCTGGAGACCCTGGCGGGACGCAACGCACCCGCCGCCCCCGGCGCGGTACTGCTCGACGGCGTACCCGTCGAGTCCCTGCCCACCGGCGCCATCGCCGACACGCTCACCCTCGTCGAGGCGGAGGACTGGATCGCAGACGCGACCGTCGCCGAGAACCTCCGGCAGGCCGCCCCCGCCGCGGACGACGACACACTCCGGGCCGCGCTGGCGACCGCGGCCCTGGAGCAGCTGCCCCTCCACACCCCGACGGGACCGCTGGGCAGTGCGCTCTCGCAGGGCCAGCGACGCCGTCTGGTGATCGCACGAGCGGTCCTGCGGGCACCGGCGGTCCTCCTGCTCGACGAACCGACGGCCGGCCTCGACGACCGTACGGCGGTGCGGATGCTGACAGGCGTCCGCCGCGCCCTGCCGGACAGCGCCCTGGTGATCGCCCTACCGGACCGGCACCACGATCTGATCCCGTTCACCCCCAGCCGCACCCTGCGGCTGGAGTCAGACTCCCGGCAACCACCGAACGCTCAGGGCCGCGGTCACCGTCGCGGAGGCTGATCTCGGTTGCCCGACTTCACGCCCAGGCGGACACGAAGGGCTTGGGCTGCCATGCCGCAATGGCCGTACGCCCGCCTGCGAAGGGCCGATGCGGCAGTCATGGCCGGCTCTGCGCCTCCTCCATACCGCTCACAGGAAATGTTCGAGACCCATGACCGAAGCCGCCACGCCCCCCGGCCGACGAGCAACACCCGACAGGACGGGAGCCGCGCCCCCTCCGGCGGTGATCGCGGGACACAGTGCCCTTGAATGCCTTCTGGCGTTGGTTCTCCTCTTCGGCGTGGTCACGATCGTGCGCTGGATCGCCGGGCCCTCGCCGATCTCCGACGCGATCCCGCAGATCCACCTGAAGCTGCTGATCATCGGCCTGTGTGTGGGCCTGCTTCTCGTGAAGCTCATCCGCAGTCGACCGGGGCGGATCTCCGGGGGGCACATCAACCCGGCGGTCTCCTTGGCCATGTGGCGCCTGGGGGTCTTCCCGGGTGCGTCGGTCCTTCCGTACATCGCCGCTCAGCTCGTCGGGTCCGTGCTAGGGGTCCTCGCCGCCCGCGCACTGTGGGGTCCGGCGGTCGCGAACCCTCCGGTGGTGGACGCAGCGCTGCATCCCGGTCAGGACTGGTCCGCCGGCGGGCTGTTCGTGGCCGAGGCCATCAGCATGGGGGGCATCGTCTACCTCGTCGGGCTCTTCCTGCAGTCCCCGAAACTGGCGCCCGTGGTTCCGTGGCTGGTCGGCTTGCTGATCTGCGCGGCGATCGCCCTGCTGGGCACCACCACTGGAGGATCGGAAAACCCGGCACGCCAGTTCGGGCCGGCCGTGGCCTCCGGGCGAGTCGGCTTCCTGTGGGTCTACCTGCTCGCCCCCATGGTGGGATCCGCGGTCGCGGCCACCGTCCTGAACAGGGCGCACAACCACAACGCCGTGCTCACCCACCGGCTCTGCGGCACCCACGCCGACGGCTCTGATCTGCACGCGCCGGAATAGCAAGCCGCAGCCACCTACCGGCCGCGCAGTGGGGCATGCGGCAGCTTCGGTGACCTGGGACGCGAGGTGCAGTGCCGACTGCTCTCACCCCGTCGGGTTCGAAGCAGGAGTGGAGGAGTTGACTTCCTCCCCCGCCTGAAGGAAACGGTTTGGGAACGTGCGTGACGCTCTGCGGAAGGCGTTCCCCCACTCCGTTCCCGCGCTGGTGGACGCGGTCACCGCCCCCGACGCGCCGGCCACCCTGCCGGGGATCGCCACCGAGCAGGTGACCGGCTTCTCCCCCTCCGCGAGCCGCACCGTCCTCCGCCGAGGCGTCGGCCCGTGGTCCGACTCGCCCGCGGCATCCCCCGCCCCTGAACACCACCCCGCACGCCGCAGCCGCCGGACGCCTCGGCTCTGCCAGATGTCCGGCGGCACGTTCAAGGACGGACGTCAAGAGACAAGCCGCGGGTGTCAGCCACCGCGGCGGCGGAACCAGAGCGCGTGGCTGCCCACCGCGAGGACGGCCAGCACCACGGTGGCAACGCAGGTCCCCTCGAAGATCGCCCCGTAGCCCTGCCCGGTCAGCCCACCGGTGAGACCGGTCGCGGCCGAACTGCCCAGGAAGGCCGAGGAGACGAAGAACGAGACGGTCGTCGCGCGCGCGGCGGGCGCGACATCGGTGGCCCACCCCTGGAGTGAGGAATGCAGGAAGGCGTTCGACGTCCCGATGAGGACCGCAGTGGCCGTCAGAGCCGGGACGCCCTGGGAGAGGCTCGCGAGGAGGAAGGCGACGAAGAGCGTGGTGGCACCGATCGCGATCATGACAGTGCGACCGGCGCGCGCCACGACCCGCTTCGCCAGGTAGGCGCCCCCGATGATCCCGGCCCCGTACGTGGCGCCGACGGCGCCCGCCACGGCAGTGGACAAGCCGTCCCGCTCCAGGGCAGGGACGATGTAGGTGAGGATGCCGAGCAGGATCCCGCCCTCCAACAGCCCGAGCAGGTACAGCCAGACGGGCCAGGCGGTGAAGGCTCTCCGTATGTCGTGCCGTACCCCCGCGGCGGACGGCAGCTTCACACGCCGCAGGAGCACCAGGAAAGTCCCGGCCCCGACCGCGGTCATGCCGAACACGACACGCCAGTCCAACCAGACGGCCAGCGCACCCGCCGCCAACGTCGCGACCGTCGTACCCAGGGCGGTGAAGGTCTGCAGGCTGGAGATCTCACGCGCCCTGGCCGCACCGGTGTAGGAGTCGCCCACGACGGTCAGCATGCTGGGAAACAGCGCCCCGACGAAGAACCCGGTCACCGCTCGGATCACCAGCAGGGCGACGAACCCAGGGGCGGCGATGGTGGCCACACTGCCGATCAGGGTGCCGGCCAGAGCCAGCCTCAGGACCTTCAGACGACCGAGACGATCACCGAGCAGCCCCCACGCCGGCTGGCCCAGCGCGTACAGCAGGACGTAGGCCGTCACCAGTTGCACGGCGCTGCTGAGAGACACTCCCTCCTCCCTGGTGAACACCACCAGCATGGGAGCGGTGGCGAACCGATCGTAGAAGGAGAGAAAGCCGGTGGCGCGCATGAGCGGCGCCGGGAGGGGAGGCGCCGGCTGAGGCGCCGTGGAGCGTGCGGCCAACTCCTCCGGATGACCGTGCGGGACGACCCCGGACATGGTTCACCCGACCTCGGCGGTGGCCCGGACCGCCTCGCGGATCAGTTCCACGACTCGCTCGGGCTGCGCCAGCATCACCAGGTGCGAGGAGTCGGCCTCGACGATGGTCATACCGGCCCGCTCGTAGCCGAAGCGCTCCACCTCGGGATTGAGGTCGGCTGCGGCGACCATCCCCCACGAGGGCTTCGTTCTCCAGGCCGCGACCGGTGCCCTGCCGGAGAAGGCCGAGGCGGCCACCGGGCGCTGAGAGACCGCGAGCACCGCGGCGACGTCGGGGTCGACATCGGCGGCGACCAGGGCGGGGAACCTGTCGACCGCGACGGTCAGCTCGGTGCCCGGGGTGGCCGAGCCCTCGACCGGGAAGGACCAGGGCACGAGCGCGTTCGCGAGCCGGGTGTCCGAGGACCGGCTCAGCATGTCGTTCAGGCTCTCGCCCTCCTCCAGGGCGAAGCCGGCCAGATAGACCAGCGCCCTGACGTTGTCCTCGGCACCGGCGACGGTGATGACGGCGCAGCCGTAGGAATGACCCACCAGGACGACCGGCCCAGGGATCGCCCGGACGAGCGAGGCGATGTAGGCCGCGTCACCGAGGAGGCTGCGGTTGGGCAGCGCAGCGGCGACCACACCGACGCCGTCAGCGAGCAGATCGGGAATGACCCGCGCGTAGCTGGAAGCATCGGCGAAGGCGCCGTGGACCAGGACGACGGTCGGCTTGCCGGATTCAGACACGGCACAACTCCTCGGAAGAGAAACCTGACAACAGGCATTCGGGCGCGATGTGTTCCGCTTCTCGATCGCATGGTCCGTCTCAGGACGCCGACCGGGTCCAGGCCGGGTCGGCCGCCGAGAGACGGTGGGTGGTCACGGAGATGACCGCGAGGAGCATCAGGGCCAGGCTCAGGGTGAGCACGAGGTGGCCGTGCAGAACCAGCTGAGCTCCGGCCAAGGCGCCGAGGAACATGGCCAGCACGGACAGGATCCGGCGGCCCGGGCGTGGCGCCTCGCCGCCGGCCGGGGTGGAGTCCGCGGCCAGCCCCGTCAGGGTCAGGGTCAGTACGGTCGTGGTGAGGTCCGGGACGCCGAGGCGCCGGGCCACCGCGTTCTGCAGGCCCATGCCGAGCCCGAGGAACACGATCAGCGTGTACTGGACACCGGTGGTGACCCGGCCGTCGGTGACCGCGGCGGCAGCCACGGTCACGGCGACCAGAAACGTCTGCACAGCGGTGGCCGTCTTCAGCAGTTTCCCACGGTGCGTCGCGAACCACGTGCCGAGTCTGCCCCCGGCGAGCGCGCCGGCGAGGAAGGCGGCCAGGGCGACGACGGAGGCGAGAACGGACAGGTTCGCGGCTCCCACCAGAGCGAACCCCAGGAACACCACATTGCCGGTCATGTTGGCGACGAAGACGTGCCCGAGGTCCAGGTAGCTCACGGCGTCGACCAGGCCGGTGACCACCGTCAGCATCAGCATCAGGGGAGGCAGCGGGCCGTGGCGGTCCTGTCTGGGCGGTACGAGCGTGCGTACCACGTCATTCAGCAGCCTGTGCATACTGCTTCCTTTCCGTTGCGGCGGGCGGGCGGTGCAACACGACGCGGGTGAGCAGCCCGCTCACCGGGCCGGCCACGATCGCGGGGAGGACGATCCACAGCGGCCAGGGCGTGACGCCCAGCGCCTGGTCGAGGGACCACCGGCCGGGTCCGGTGAGGGCCAGCGCCGCGGAGACGACGACAAGGACCGTCGGGTATTCGTAGCCGTCGTTCTGCACCCACAGGCCCTTGGACCACTTCACGGTGCCCGCGACCGTCATCACGCCCATGGCCGCCATCGCGGCCATGGGCGTGAGCAGTCCGGCGGTCAGGAACAGGCCGGCACCGATCTGGCTGGCGCCCGCGACGCTCGCGGTCAGCCGACCGCCGCGGAAGCCGTCCCGGCGGAACTCCTCGGTCCCGCCCGCCAACCCGTTGCCGCCGAGCCGGAAGCTCACCTTCTGCACCCCGTGCCCGACGATCAGCAACCCCACCACCAGCCGAAGGACCAACAGTCCAGCGTCCATCGTGTTCCCGCCTGCTCCTGACATTCCTCTTCCGGTGCGGAGATCAGCCGGCGGCGTGGGCGCCGATGACGGCCTGCGCGTAGACCATCCCGAGGCCGTAGGCGCCGCCGTGCTCCTTGACCACGTCGCCCACGGCGGCATACGTCTCGGTGCGGGCCCAGTCACGCTGGAGCTCCAGGAGCACCTGCACCCAGGTCACCGGAACCGCGCCGCCCTGGACCATGCGCTGGATGGCGTGTTCGTGGGCCTGCGGGCTGACCCCGCCGGACGCGTCGGTGACCACGTAGACCTCGTAGCCCTGTGCGAGGGCGGAGAGCGCGGGCAGGACGACGC
Source organism: Streptomyces sp. NPDC086519 (assembly GCF_040686075.1). Classification (NCBI taxonomy): domain Bacteria; kingdom Bacillati; phylum Actinomycetota; class Actinomycetes; order Kitasatosporales; family Streptomycetaceae; genus Streptomyces; species Streptomyces sp. NPDC086519. Next base: position 13,263 of record NZ_JBFBJL010000059.1, on the reverse strand, counting down.
AGACCTCGGTCCACAGGCCCGCGATGACGAGCTTCTCGCGGCCGGTCGCCTTGACCGCCTCGACGAAGTTGACGTCCTCCCACGCGTTCATCGTGGTGCGGTCGATGATCTTCTGGTCGGGGAAGACGGCGGGCAGCTGGGGCATGATCGGTCCGGAGAAGGATTCGGCCGCCACGGTGCTCAGCACGACCGGCACGTCGAACGCCTTGGCGGCCTTCGCCAGGCCGATGGTGGAGTTGATGATCGCGGTGCGGTCACCGCTGCCGGTACCGAAGAACATCTGCGGCTGATGGTCCACGAACAGCACCGCGCAGTTGTCCGGCGTCAGCAGGTCGGGGCTCGGGGCCGCGGTGACATCGGAGATGTTGACCATAAGAGGGCCTTTCCAGGTGTGTGGTGATCGCGACGGTTGCCCGCTGGTGAGAGCAACCACCCGATGGACAGCGCGAGTTGGGGTGGTCTCCCGGGAGGGACGGCTCGTGACCGGGCCCCTCCCGGGAGATCAGAGGGAGAAGCAGGGGTCGAAGAACGCGCTCGCGGTTTCGGGGGTGAGGCCGCGACGCGCGCGCCACTGGCGGTGCTGCTCCGACTCGGCGACGGCCTGGCCGAGCAGTTCGGCCTGGCGGGTGCCCGACAGGCCCGTGTCGGGCGTGCCCTGGTAGCCGCCGAAGTGCGCCACGGGGCTCCACTCGGGGCTGACCGGAGGCAGTTCCTCGTCCAAACCCTCGTATTCGGCGGTGGCGTGGACGATCCGGCCACCGACGACCGTCAGCAGAGACTCGATGTGCGGGATGTCCGGCTCGGGCACGGTGAAGTAGTCCTCGGACAGGACCGCGAGATCGCCGAGGAAGCCCGGGCGCAGGACCCCCTTGACACCCTGCTCGCCGGTCAGCGCGGCACCCGCCTCGGTGAACATCGCCAGCGCGGTCCGGCGGTCGACCCGGTTGTGCGGCGGGCGGACGACAAGGTCTCCGACGGTGCGGCCGGTGATGAGCCAGTGCAGGGCGACCCACGGGTTGTAGGTGGAGACGCGGGTGGCGTCGGTGCCGGCGCCGACGGTCAGGCCGCGCTCCAGCATGGCCCGGATCGGTGGGGCGTCCGCGGCGGCACCGGGGCCGTAGCGGCGTACGAACGCCTCGCCCTGGAAGGACAGCCGGTTCTGCACGGACATGGCGCCGCCGAGGGCGGCGATGCGGTCCAGGCTGTCCGCGGAGACGGTCTCCGCATGGTCGAACAGCCACCGGTTGCCGGCCGGGAAGAGCCCTTCCGCGGCAAGCTTCTCGAACACCGCCAGGTCCCGGCGGATGGTCTCGTCGTAGGTGGCGTGCAGCCGGAAGCCCCAGCCGTTCTCCATGAGCAGACGTACGGCCTTCTCGAATTCCGCCTCGTAGTCGGCGTGTTCCGGGCGAGGCTGGGCGAAGTTCTCGAAATCCGCCGCCGCCCAGGTGAGGTTCTCGCCGGCGCCGTTGAGGCGCAGCCATTCGTCCCCGTCTTCGGGTCGGGCCATCTCGATCCACCGGGTGAGATCGTCGATTTCCTGACCGGCGGTCTGCGGGAAGAGATGATAGGCGATGCGCAGCGACAGTTGACCAGCCTTCGCCAGTTCGACCACCGTGCTGTAATTGTCCGGGAAGTTCTGGAACCCTCCGGCCGCGTCGATCGCCGACGTGAGTCCGAACCTGTTCAGTTCCCGTAGGAAGTGACGGGTGGAGGTCTTCTTGTCCTCGCCCCCCAGCACGGGAGCCTTGGCCAGGGTCGAGTAGAGGATGAGGGCGCTGGGGGCGGCCAGCAGCATGCCTGTCGGCTCACCGTCCCGGCCTCGTACGATCTGGCCGCCCCTGGGGTCGGGGGTGTCCCGGGTGAATCCGGCGGCCTTGAGTGCCGCCCTGTTGAGCACCGCCGACTGGTACAGGTGCAAAACGAACACCGGGGTGTCCGGCGCGGCGGCGTTGAGCTCGGCGGCGGTCGGCAGCCGCCGTTCGGCGAACTGCTCGGCCGACCATCCGCCCACCACTCTTACCCACTGGCCCTTGGGGGTGCGGGCGGCCTGCTCACGCAGCATCGCAAGGCCCTGGCGCAGTGTGGGGACGCCGTCCCAGCGCAACTCCAGTACATAGTTGAGCCCGCCTCGGATCACATGCAGGTGCGCGTCGTTGAGGCCAGGAACCATCCGGCGGCCGAGGGCGTCGACCACCTTGGTGCCCGGGCCGACATGGGAGGCGACGTCGTTGTCGCCGCCGACGACCGTGATGACGCCGTCGCGGATGGCGATCGCCTCGGCCTGTGGGCGGACCGTGTCTCCGGTGTGGACCTTCGCATTGCGGACGACCAGGTCCGCGGCGTTGTCGGTGGCGCGGGGAACCAGCCCACCGACCGGCATCGTGGACACCTTTCGACAACCTCCTGCGGGATGAACGGCGTCGATTTCATCGGATCGACTTCCAAGTGGGCGACAGCGGCGGGCGGGCGGGAACCGCGGATGCGCATTGCTGCGCCCGAGCTGAACCCATCCGAATTCCGGGTGCGATTTCTGCGCGATGCACAGGCCCAGACCCCGGCGACCCGCGGACCATTCACCGCGACGCTATTTCGAACCAAAGCGTCCGTGTATCCCGGCAGTGCACTGGATGCGTTCCGACAGTGCACTGCCTCTCCGTGCACTGTCGGATCAAATCCCGTGCGCTCGTGGATAATTTCCGCCGCCAGCGCGGCTTTATCGTGGCGATCGACGACTCCGCAGATCTCCGTGCCTGCCCGGAGTCGCCTCACCTCGCCGGAGAGGCCGGCGCACCACATGAACTCGGGAGATCCGCATGTCCGACGCCGTCACACTGGTTCAGCCAGTGCTGGAGCCCGCGGCAGCCGCGTTCGCCGAGGTGAGCGCCCATCCGCCGTACCTGTTCGGCCTTGCCCCGTCGGACGGCCGCAAGGCGGTCGACGAGGTCCAGTCCGGCGAGATCGAGAAGCCGGTGATCGACGAGGAGCGGATCACGGTGTCCGGCGGCCCCACGGGCACTGTCCGGCACGCGTCGTGAGACCGCCGCGCTGAGCCTGACTGCGAAGGAGCGCGGCGGTGTCCCGCTGCTCCGGCAGGTGCTGTTCCACGACTTCGTGATGCTCAACGCCCTGTGCGAGACCCACGCCGCCTAGGCCGCCATCACGCTGGCCACCGGCACCCTGCGCACCGCCCTTCACACCGCCTGACCCCGAAGAGAGAACCCTGACATGACTACCTCCACCCCCACCGTCGTTCTCGTCCACGGCGCCTTCGCAGACGCGGCCAGCTGGTCCGGGGTCATCGCCGAGTTGCAGAGCCGCGGTATTGCCGTCGTGGCCCCGCCCAACCCGCTGCGCGGACTGGCTTCCGACGCCGCGTACATCGCCTCCGTGGCCGCCCAGATCGACGGCCCCGTCATCCTGGTCGGCCACTCCTACGGCGGTGCGCTCATCACCGTGGCCGGCACCACCGAGAACGTCGTCGGTCTGGTCTACATAGCGGCCTACGTCCTCGAGGAAGGCGAGAGCCTCGGCGAACTGCAGGGCCGGTTCCCCGACAGCCCGCTGGTCAGCAACCTGCGGCAGGCGACGTACCCCGTCGAGGGCGCGGATCCCGCGGTCGAGGTCAGCATCACGCCCGAGGCCTTCCCGGACGTCTTCGCCGCCGACGTCCCCGCTCCCGTCACCAAGATCCTGGCGGTGGCGCAGCGTCCGCTCGCCGCCGGGGCCTTCACGGAGACGGCCGCCGCGGCCGCGTGGAAGACCAAGCCCTCCTGGGCGCTCGTGGCCGGGGCCGACCACGCGATCAACCCCGAGGTCGAGCGTTTCGGCGCGAAGCGCGCCGGGGCGACCGTCGTCGAGATCGACGGTGCATCGCACGCGGTCGCCGTGTCCCAGCCGAAGGAGGTCGCCGACCTGATCCTGGACGCGGTACGCGCCACGAGCTGACCAGGCGGAACAGGCAGCCGCGTGGACGGACTCCCCCGTACCGCGTCCGAGCGGCCCCGTTCAAGTCCTCCTGCGCTGCACCGGTTGCGGATCGCGACGGGCACGCAGGCGACAACCGCATCCGGCTCTTGGCGCCCCCACGAATTCTGGAGACGACGTATGAACTCCTTCTCACCTGGCTTTCGCGGGCGCGCCCGTCCCCTGGCGCACCGCCTGCCTCCCGGCCAGTACCCGACGGAGCAGTTTCCCGTGCTGTCGGCGGGCCCCACGCCCCGCATTCCCATGGACACCTGGGCCTTCACGGTGACCACGGAGCAGGGACGCACGCACCGCTGGACCTGGGACGAGATGATGGCTCTTCCCCAGCAGGAGACGGTGACCGACATTCATTGCGTCACCCGGTGGTCCAAATTCGACACGCGCTGGCGCGGCGTCCCCGTCCATGCCTTCTTCGATGACGTCGAGACGGCCGCGGACCACGTCGTCGTCCACAGCCATGGCGGCTACACCACCAACATGCCGCTCGATGACCTCCTCGACGGCAAGGCCTGGATTGCCCACACGTACGACGGCAACCCGCTCTCACCCGAGCACGGCGGACCCGCCCGGCTGCTCGTGCCGCATCTGTACTTCTGGAAGTCGGCCAAATGGGTGCGCGGACTTGAGCTCACGCTCGAAGACGAGCCAGGCTTCTGGGAGTCCGTCGGGTACCACAACTACGGCGACCCGTGGCGCGAGCAGCGCAACTGGGGCGACTGACCATGGGTATCGCCTGGCGCACCGCGCGCCTCGTCGAGCGCCGCCCCCAGACCGCTACGGCCCGTTCCCTGGTCTTCACTGTTCCAGGCTGGCCCGGCCACCTGCCCGGCCAGCACGTCGACGTGCGGCTCACCGCCGACGACGGCTACCAGACGGTGCGCAGTTACTCCCTGGCCGCACCCGCCGACGGCGACCGCGTCGAGCTGGGCGTGCAAGCCGTGCCCGACGGTGAGGTCTCCCCTTACCTGGCTCACGACCTGCCGCCGGGCGCCGACGTGGAGCTGCGCGGGCCGCTCGGCAACTGGTTCGTCTGGCGGCCCGAACAGACCGAGCCGGTGCTGCTGGTGGCCGGCGGCTCCGGCGTCGTCCCGCTGGCAGCAATGATCCGCGCACGCAGCGGGACAGGGACGCGCAGCCCTTTCCACCTGCTGTACTCCGCGCGCACCCCCGACGACGTCTGGTACCGCGACCACCTGGCCGACCGGGACCCGCAGCTCGACGTCCGCATCGTGTACACCCGGCGGGCGCTGCCGGGCAGCACGCGCAGGCCCGGCCGCGTCACCCGGGGCGACCTGGAGAAGCAGGCGGCACAGCTCCAGCCGGACAGCCCCGTTTACGTCTGCGGACCCACCGGCTTCGTCGAATCCGTAAGCAATCTGCTGATCGACATGCGGTGGGACCCGGCCGCGATCCGCACCGAACGCTTCGGCTGACCATGGGCGGCGGCACCAATGCCTTCCGTTTCAGCGACGCCCGGTAGTCCCTTCGCGCTCCCACGCTCGTCACCGGAGACTGAGCCACCCTCGCACCGTGCTGCCGACGACAGCCGCCGCACCCACTGCTCCGGCCGCGGTCCGTCCGCCGACAGGCGCCGGCCGCCGTACCCGTACAACTGGCCGCATCCGCGTGAAGCCGCCACCACCGCGGGGAGCGGGCTGCCCGGCAGCGGCCTCCCCAGGACATGCCGGACCGTTTCCCACCGTCCTGGCCATGCCCGATCCCGTACCGCACCGAAGCCGCACGGCGCTCGGTGAGCCCACTCACATGGCCCATGACAGGGCCACGGAAAGGACCCGCCATCATGCGATTCCGAGGAACACGACTGCGTAAATCCCGCGTGCTGGCCGCCGCATGCGCCCTGGCCGCCGCCGGGGTGCTGATGCCGACAACCCAGGTTGTCGCGCAGGCCACCACCACCGCGGAGGACGGCGTCACCAAGCCGACGATCGTGCTCGTACACGGCGCGTGGGCGGACGCGTCGAGCTGGAACCCGGTGATCAGCCGCCTCCAGCACGACGGCTACACCGTCGTCGCCCCGCCCAATCCGCTACGCGGCGTCGACTACGACGCGCAGACCCTGAAGAACTACCTGGCCACCATCCAGGGCCCGGTCGTCCTGGTGGGCCACTCCTACGGCGGCATGGTCATCACCAACGCCGCCGCAGGCAATCCCGACGTCAAGGCCCTGGTCTACGACGACGCCTACATCCCGGCCCAGGGCGAGACCGTATTCCAGATCAACGCCGCCCAGCCCGGTTCGTGCGTCACCGCCGACCCGTCGACGTTCCTGAACCTGGTGCCCTACCCGGGCTCGCCCGAGGGCGATTACGACGCCTACCTCAAGACCGCGTCCAACGGTGCCTACAAGGGATTCGCGGACTGCTTCGCCAACGGCGTCCCCAGCGCCCAGGCCAAGCTCCTGGCGGCCGGCCAGCGCCCCTTCGCCGTCAGCGCCGGATCCGAACCGTCCGGTACGCCCGCCTGGCAGACCATCCCCTCCTGGGCCGTGGTCGGCACCGCCGACCACGTCATCCCGCCGGCCGAGCAGCTGGCCATGGCCACCCGCGCGGGCGCTCACATCACCGAGGTCAACGCCGGCCACCTGTCACTGATCACCCGGCCCGATGTGGTGACCGACGTCATCCTCGACGCCGCCCGAGCGGCCGACCGCTCCTGACACGGGTCGCCTCCGGCCTGTGCCGCAGCCGCCGCAGGCGTCGCCCCCAGAGCTGTTCCCACGTCTCGGGGTCGGGGCACCCGTACCGGCCCCCGGCCCCGAAACGCCCGAGGATTCACACATGTGCCGCGAGCGGATCAGCTTTCTCCACCCCGCCCGCCACACCTCGGGCCCTCCACAACGCCCCGTCGTCCCCGAGCAATGAAGTTGCCCATGAGAACCCGTGGCCTTGTCCCCCTTCTGGATGCCTGGCAGTGGCAGGCCGACGCGGCCTGCCGAGGCATGGCTTCGACCGTGTTCTTCTCGCCCACCGGCGAACGTGGCCGCGCCCGGCGCCACCGCGAGCAGCGGGCCCTCGGTGTCTGCCGGTCCTGCCCTGTGCTCGACCAGTGCGCCGCCTTCGCGCAGAGGACCCACCAGCGCTTCGGGGTCTGGGGCGGCATGACCGAACGGCAGCGGACCATCACCGTCACCGGCTCGGACACGCTCTGAGCGCGGACCGACCGACTGGACCCGCCGTACGTTTCCAGCCGCAGCCGCTTCGGGCGGCCACCCTGTACACCCCGGGCCGCGTGGTCCTCTTCGTCCTCGGGGAGATCGGCCTGGCCACCGCCCCGCACTTCGAAGCCGCACTCACTGGCCATCCGCGCCGTCAGTCCCGAACACCCGCCGTCGGCCTCTGCGGTGACGTTCCTCGGCCGTGGCACGTCTTCTCACGCTGACTGGCACTCTTTCCCACTGGCGAACGGCAGTTGACGGCGCAGCCGACCCCAGGGGGGTGGCCGGGTGGGAGTCAGCTGCCGTCGCCAGGCCGGACGGGACTCACCTGAGGAACCGACGCCTTGCCCGTGTCGGAGACCTTTCCGCCGGTCCAGCGGACTCTGACCGGCTCCGTCTCGTCGGGCGGGGTGACGAGTACGGCCGCGGGTGTCACGGTGGTGACCCCGGTGATCGACGGATTGGTGAAGACCAGCGCCGACCACGCGCTCGCTCCGGGGGCAAGCGTCACGATCCGTTGCTCCTGCCCCGTGGTCCGCTCGGGGTCCGGTGTGACAGCCCCGCCGGCACTGTTGACGAACGCCACACCCGGGAATCCGTACATCGTGCAGGTGCGGTGGGAGCCATTGGTCAAGATGACGGCGAAGTTCTCCTGCCCGGCTCCCGGGTGGTCCGGGCCGATGGACGCCCGCAGTTCGGAGCTGTGGCATCTGGTCGGCGCCTGAGCGGCGGACGCGGTCGGCGCCGGTCCGTCCGACGGGCTGGCGGTACCAGCGCCGGCGGACGCCGAGCCGGTGGCCGACGACGGGTTTCCGGAGTTGCTCGGAGCCGGGCTGCCGCCTGCGGCACTGCCCGTCCCGGTGCTCGTACAACCGGTCAGGGCGGCCGCCAGCGCGGCGCAGCAGGCGAGTGCCGCGGGCACAGTTCTGCGGTGCGTCATGTTCTGCCTTCTTCGGTGTTGCCGGATGGGCTGTCATGCGATTCCCCCGGTAACGGCCCGCATGGTCGTTACCGGGGGACGTGGTCGTTACCGGGGGACGGGTGCTGTCGCACGCGGGAACGCCGGGCCGTTCGGCCCTTCTGTACGGGTTACTGTCGCCGTAGCAGGTACTTGTGCTGCCCGGACAGGACGAGTTGGCCGCGCTGGTTGTGGATGGTGGCCGCTGTGACCACGACGCCGTTGCCGCCCTGGGGCTCCAGGCCGGTGACGGTGAGCGCCGGGTACAGGGTGTCCCCGGAGTGCACCTCGGCCAGGAAGGTGCAGGAAACTTCGAGGAAGCTGATGAACACCTCGCCGATGAAGTGCGGGAACAGGGTGGCGCCCGGTGCGGTGAAAGCCAGCACTTGGAGACCGTGTACCACCGGTGCGGAGTGTCCGTGCTTGCGCGCCCACTCGACGTCGTAGTGCACCGGGTGGTTGTCCGCGGAGACCGTCTGGAAGGCCGCGGCATGCGCGTCCGTCAGGGTGCGGCTGGGGGCCCTGAAGACCTCGCCGATACGCAGGTCCTCGAACGTCCTGGCCGGGACGACCAGGAACGCGTCGGGGTCGAACTCGGCCGGTACGGCCGCCTGTGGCTCACTGTTCTGCTTCTCCATCACATGGTCCTCTCGCTCGGTGCTTCTTCGTGAAGCCGGCTCTCCAGCGACGTGCCCCTCGGTGACCTCGGCGGCTTCGAGGGCCGCCTACTCGCCGGGAGTGATCCGGGCGGCGAGGAGGTTGGGGTCGTTGTCGGTGACGTAGGCGCCGCTGGCGATGTAGGCCGTGGTGCCCCGTACGGCGAGTGACGTCGGGTTCTCCAGCCCGTCGGCGGCGGTCAGCACCGTGGTGTGGCTGCCGTCCGGCCTGACCAGGGCGACCTCGCTGTCCGCGTTGATCGCGGCCAGCAGGGTGTCACCCGCGCCGGTGAACACGATGTCGTCGATGCTGACCAGGCCGGTGGCCCGGGTCTCGACGGGACCGGCGGCGCCATGGCGGGTGATCGGGATGCGCAGCACGGTGCCCTTGTCCAGGTTGGACACCCAGACCGCACCCTTGTGGACCTTGAGGCCGTTGGCTCCCAGGAAGCCGGCGGCTGCCAGCTCGGGTGCGGTGGCCCACTTGGCGGGCGTGCCCCCGGTGGCCGGAACCCGCCAGACCGTGCCGAGGACCGAGTCGGCCGCGTACAGCAGGCCGCTCTGCTTGTCGAGGGCAAGACCGTTGGGCAGGCTGTCGGCGGGGAGCGCGGCGATGCGCTCCGGGGTGCCGCCCGGGCGCAGGCGCCACAGGCCGGTCAGGTCGCTGCTTCCGGTGGCGTAGAGGAAGTACAGGGTTCCGTCGTGTGCGCGGACGATCCCGCCGAGGAACGGTGCGGAGAGAGCAGGGGTGTCGGCGCCGGCCGGGGGCGCCGGCAGGGTTGCGAGGACGTGCACCTGGCCATCGGGGCTGACCCGGGCGACCTGGCGGCTGAAGGCGAAGGTGACATCGGCGGCGCCGCCGGGTTCCAGAGTTATGTTCTCCGGCCGCTGTCCCTCGGCCATGTTCAGATGCGACACGAAGTGGACGTGCGATACGGGGTCGGTGGCCGCGGTCGCCGGGCCTGCGGCAGTCATGGCGAGGGTCGTCGCGACGGCCAGGAGGCCGATCCGCGTACCCTTCAGGCTTCTTGGCATGTGTTTCTCTTCCATTCTGTTGCTTCCTGCTCGGCGATACGTGTGCTTTCCCTGATTGCAGGGGCGCGCGGCGCAGGCGGGCGCTTGATCGGATTCACGTCGGGATTCGCTCGTACGTGGTCAGCCGACGAACCGTTGACGCAGTTCGCCGATGCCCTGGATGACGCTGACCTGTTCGTCGTCGGCGGCCAGGTCAGCGCTGCGGCGAGCGGCCGAGACCGACACCGACACCGACACCGGCCGGAGTACCGGTGAACATGACGTCTCCCGGAAGCAGGGGCGCGGTTCAGCGGAGGGCTCCCAGGGCAGCCTCGATCGTCCGGTGAAAGGTGGGATAGGTGTAGATCATGTGCCGAAGGCGGTCGACGGGTACCTCGGCATGGACGGCCACGTTCAGCCCGTACAACACCTCGCCGCCCACCGGCCCCGCCGAGGTCGCGCCGACCAGCACGCCCCGGTCGGTGTCCTCGACAAGCTTGATGAACCCCTCGTTGCCCGGCCCGTGGATCCAGCCGCGCGTGGAGGAAGCGATGCTCACCACGCTGGTACGCACCACCAGCCCCTGCTCGCGCGCCTGACGTTCCGTCAGCCCTACTGCACCGACCTCCGGATCGGTGAAGGTGACCCGGGGAAGCGCCCGGTAGTCGGCGTCGGGACCGGGCCGGCCGAGGATGTCCCGGACGGCGATCTCCGCCTGGTACATCGACACATGGGTGAAGGCACCTCGGCCGGTGATGTCGCCGACCGCCCACAGCCCCTCCCCTGCCCGCATCTGCCCGTCCGTGGGCACGGTTCCCGCCGTCGGATCGAGCCCCACCGAGTCGACCGCCAGCGGAGTCAGGTCGGCCTGGCGTCCGGTGGCGACCAGGAGCCGTTCGCTGCTCAGCAGTTGCTCGTCGCCTTCGAGGCGGACGGTGAACGCGGTGCCGTCATGGCTGACCTGACGCGCCCGGGCACCCGTGAGAACGGTGACACCGTCCGCGCGCAGCAACTGCGCGGCCAATTCCCCTGCTTCCGGCTCCTCCTGCGACAGCAGCCGGTCCTGCCCCTCGATCACTGTGACCGCGCACGTGAAGCGGGCGAAGACCTGGGCGAGTTCGACGCCGATGGCACCCCCGCCGAGCACGACCATGGACGCGGGCAGTTCCTTGGCCCCCATCGCGTCCCGGTTGGTCCAGTACGGCGTTCCTTCCAGACCCGGCACCGGTGGGATCCGGGGCCGGGTACCAGTGGCCAGCACGACACCGCGCCGAGCCTCGAACGTGCGGTCACCGACCGTCACACGGCGCGGCCCGGCGAGGCGACCCGTTCCCCGGACGAGCCGACCGCCCTTCGCCGCGAAACGGTCCGCGGCCACCCGGTCGTTCCAGTCGTCGGTGGCCTCGTTGCGGATCCGTCCGGCGACCCTCGTCCAGTCCGGAGTCACGACCACCTCGCCGGCGAGAGCGGGGACCCGGCCCGCCTCGGCGAGCAGGTTCCCGGCCCGGATCATCATCTTGCTGGGCACACACGCCCAGTACGGACACTCACCTCCGACGAGTTCCGCCTCGACCCCCACCACGTCCAGACCCGCTTCGGCCAGCGTGCCCGCGACATACTCACCACCCGGCCCCAGCCCGACGACCACCACATCCGCCTCGTTCGCGTTCATGCCTCTCCTCGTTCCACCGGCTCTCCGGGCAGGGACTGTCCCGCTGACGCTAGAGCGGCCGGACAACTGCCCGAGTCCGCCAGCGCACGGAGGCTCGCCCCAGAGTGAACGCCGGGGACAAGCACCGAGCACCGTGCGCTGGCGGGCACCGCCGCATGCACTGCCGGTCAAGGCACCCGCCAACCGGGCACCTAGCGTCACCGGGGTACGCACAGCGCAGCACCGCAGGAGGCGGCCCATGACCACCAACTCGCCATCCCCGCACGGCAGCCAGCCCTGGCTGCACCAGAAAGGCGAGGTGATCCAGGAGTTCGGGACCGTCAAGCAGTTCCCGGTCGCCCTGTCCTACGAGGCGCGGATGTACTCCTGCCAACGCCTGAACAAGGTCCTCGCGGACACGCAGATCCTCTACGGCCTCTACAAGAAGCACCACTGGCTGATGCGCGGCGCGACCTTCTACCAACTCCACCTGGTCCTGGACAAGCACGCGGGCGAACAGCTCGACATCATCGACACCATCGCCGAACGCGTGCAGTCCCTGGGCGGCGTTGCGGTGGGAGATCCCCGGCACGTCGCCGAGATCACGTCGATCCCGCGGCCCCCGGACGGCGTGGAGGAGGTGCCGGCCATGCTGTCACGGCTGCTGGAGGCCCACGAGACCATCCTCATCGACGCCCATGACGCCACCGCCCGGACCGCCGAGTGCGGTGACGACGGCACCATCGACCTGCTGGTCTCCCAGGTGATCCGGACCGGCGAACGCCAGGCGTGGTTCCTGGCCGAGCATCTGGTCGACACACCACTGGTCCGTGCCTGAAGAACGGCCTCGGCCTGCCGCCCCGACGCATGTGAGCGGGGACCAGGCGGCCCATGAGCCGACACCCGCACGACGCCCCGCCGTCCGCATACGACGCCGCGAAGACCGAAGACCGTCACCTTCGCATCAGACGGAGCGCTGCTCGACCGGAGCGGATGAGGGAGCTGCGGCAGATGGAGTTCGCCGTCTCGGCGGCGGACGCGGGCGGTTTCACGGCATCGGCAAGGCGGCTCGTCGACCGGGCCTTCCGGGCCGCAGGCATCGGCCGGAGCCCGACGTCAGAGGTGAACGACGTCGTCCCGGCGGCCGGACTGGTCCGCAACGGCCTGGGCGCCTGCATCATGCCCAAGTCGATCGCGGACCGCTTCCCCGATCTGCCCCAGTACCGGTCCGACCGGCACGCACCGAACTGGAAGGTCATGGTGGTACGCCCCCTCGCGAGGCATCCCCGGCGGTCGCCGCGCTGCTGCGGCACATCACCTGCCGTCGTCCGGGGTGCCTCTCGGCTGTGCGATGACATCGCCTTGACGCACCGCGGGTGAGTCAACCCAGTCGTCGAGGACTGCCTTCTCGTGCCGCACAGCACGGCTTGCGGTTCAGAACCTTCGCTCCGAACGACCGGGGCGGGAGGGAAGAACGCCGTGGGACCACTTCCCGTGCGCACAGAGTCATCCCAGCCATGCGGTGGAGACCTACCGTTCGAGAACCACTCCATCATCTGATAACCGGAGGAACCTTGCAGTTCGGGATCTTCAGCGTCGGCGACGTCACGCCGGACCCCACCACGGGGCGGACGCCGACCGAACGCGAACGCATCAAGGCGATGGTCGCGATCGCGCTGAAGGCCGAGGAGGTCGGCCTGGACGTCTTTGCGACCGGTGAGCACCACAATCCGCCGTTCGTGCCGTCGTCGCCGACCACCATGCTCGGCTACGTCGCCGCGCGGACGGAGAAGCTCATCCTCTCCACCTCCACCACCCTCATCAC
>NZ_JBFBJL010000058.1:0-57575 GCF_040686075.1 Streptomyces sp. NPDC086519 | reverse complement strand
CCACACAACAACCCACCACACCCCCCACTGGCACCTCCCCACCACCCCCCACACCCCCCTCCCCACCTACCCCTTCCAACACCAGCACTACTGGCTGAAGCCGGGCACTCAGGCGGCCACGGACATCGGCGCGGTCGGTCTCGGCCGGAGCGGGCACCCCCTGCTCGGCGCGGTCGTGCGGCTGCCGGACTCGGACGGGGCGGTGTTCACCAACCGGCTGTCGCCGAGCAGTCAGCCCTGGCTGACGGAGCACTCCGTCTCCGGAACGGTCCTGGTCCCCGGCACCGCGCTGCTGGAACTCGTGGTGCGCGCCGGTGACGAGCTGGGCGAGTCGGTGGTGTCGGAACTCGTCGTGGAGGCACCGCTGGTGCTGCCGGAGTCGGGCGGCGTGCAGGTGCGGGTGAGCGTCGGGGAACGGGACGGCGCGGGCCTGCGGTCCGTCGCCGTGCACTCCCGGACGGAGGACACCCGCCCCGACGCGCCGTGGACCCGGCACGTGACGGGCTTCCTCGGCGGTACCCGGCCGCTCCCCACCCCTGTGTCCGCCCAGTGGCCCCCGGCCGGGGCCGAGGAACTGCCGACCGACGGTTTCTACGACGCCCAGCGCGCGGCCGGCTTCGAGTTCGGCCCGTTGTTCCAGGGGCTGCGCCGGGTCTGGGCGGCCGGCGACGAGGTGTTCGCGGAGGTGGCGCTGCCCGCGGACACCGAGGGCAGCGCGGACTTCCTGCTGCACCCGGCGCTGCTCGACGCGGCTCTGCACGCGGCGGCGTTCCTGCCCGGCCGTCTTGGCCCGGACGCACCCGCGCGGCTGCCGTTCGCCTGGGACGCGGTGACGATCCACGCGACCGGGGCCACCGCCCTGCGGGTGCGGGTACGGCCGTCCGGCGGCGACGACATCGCGGTCGAACTGGCCGACGCCACCGGCGCCCCGGTCGCCTCGATCGGCGGGCTGACCATGCGGCCCGCCGACCTGGAGCGGCTGCCCGGGCGGGAGACGACCGGCGACATGCTGCTGCGGACCGAGTGGCAGCCGCTGGCGGTGACCGTCGGTGCGCAGGCGCGGCCGAGTGCCGTGCTGGACCTGACGGCGCGGGACGCGGGGACGGACGTGGCGGAGCCGGTTGCCGCGCCTCGGCGGGCGCGTGACCTGGTCGCGCAGGCGTTGGAGGCGATCCAGCGGCATCTGGCGGAGCCGGTGCCGGACGAGCCGCTCGTGGTGCTCACCCGCGGGGCGCGGCGGGACCCGGCGATGGCCGCCGTGTGGGGCCTTGTCCGGGTGGCGCAGTCGGAGAACCCAGGGCAGGTCGTCGTGGCCGATCTCGACGAGGCGGCCGAGTCGCGGGGCCTGCTGGCCGCCGCGGTCGCCACGGGCGAGCCCCAACTCGCCCTGCACGCAGGGACCGTGTCCGTGCCGCGCCTCACACGTCAGGTGCCGTCCGGGACTGCTCGGGCCCTCGATCCCGAAGGGACCGTCCTGATCACCGGCGGCACCGGCACCCTGGGTGCCCTGGTCGCGCGGCGGCTGGTCGTACACCACGGAGCGCGGCGGCTGCTGTTGACCAGCAGGCGGGGTGCCGAGGCACCCGGCGCGCCGGAGCTGGTGGCGGAACTCACCGCGCTGGGCGCCGCGGTGACCGTCGCCGCGTGCGACATCGGCGACCCGGACGAGGCCGAGCGGCTGGTCGCCGGGGTGCCGGCGGAGCACCCGCTGACCGCAGTGATCCACTCCGCCGCCGTCCTGGACGACGGTGTGGTCACGGCGCTGGACCCCGCACGGGTCGACACCGTGTTCGCGCCGAAGGTCGACGGCGCGTGGCAGCTGCACCGGCTGACCGAGCATCTGGACCTGGCGGCGTTCGTGCTGTTCTCGTCCGCGTCGGGCACGGTCGGCAACGCCGGGCAGGGCAACTACGCGGCGGCCAACGCCTTCCTGGACGCCCTGGCCGAGTACCGCGCCGCACGTGGACTGCCCGCGCTGTCGCTGGCCTGGGGGCTGTGGGAGACGGCGAGCGAGATGACCGGCGCGCTGCTGGCCGGCGCGCAGGGGCATCTCAAGCAGGAGGTGCTCGCGATGACCGACGAGGAGGGCCTCGCCCTGTTCGACGCGGCCCTGCGCGGCACCGGGCGGGCGGACCTCACGACCGGCGCGGACGGCGGACCCACGACGACAGCCGCAGGGAGCGCGCCCGCCGTCCTCGTACCCATCAAGCTCAACCCCGCCGCGCTGGCGGAGGCCGGCGACCCGCCCGCCGTCCTGCGGGACCTGGTGCCACGGTCGCGGCCGACGGCTCGGCAGGCCGCCGATGCGGCCGCTACGGGCGACTCGCTGGTCGACCGGTTGCGGGCGCTGGCGCCGCGGGAGCGGTTCGCGCGGCTCCTGGACGCCGTCCTCGCGCACACCGCGGCGACCCTGGGGCACTCCGGGACCGGGGC
This sequence comes from Streptomyces sp. NPDC086519, assembly GCF_040686075.1. Taxonomy (NCBI): domain Bacteria; kingdom Bacillati; phylum Actinomycetota; class Actinomycetes; order Kitasatosporales; family Streptomycetaceae; genus Streptomyces; species Streptomyces sp. NPDC086519. The sequence continues at coordinate 55,142 of NZ_JBFBJL010000058.1, read as the reverse complement.
ACTCGACGAGCGGCAGGCGTTCAAGGACCTCGGCTTCGACTCGCTCGCCGCCGTCGACCTGCGCAACCGGGTCGCCGCCGGCACCGGGCTGCGGCTCCCGGCGACCCTGGTGTTCGACTACCCCAACCCGGGCGCCCTGACCGAGTACCTGCTCGGTGAGCTGGGCCTGGGCGACGAGGACGCCGGGGAGCCGGCGGCCGAGCGGGCGCTCGACGAGGTGCGCCGGCTCATGGAGTCGCTCGGCGAACGGCTCGCCGGACCCGAGGACCGGGCGCGGCTGGCGGCCGGGCTGCGCAGGCTCGCGGCCGAGTGGCACACCCCCGACGACCCGCACCTGCCGGGCTCCCCCGCCGCGGACGCGGCCGACCTGGAGTCGGCGTCCGACGACGACATCCTCCGGCTGGCCGAGGCCGAACTGGACCTGTCCTGAGCTCCGATCACCCGTAAAGGACCCTTTCCGTGGCCACTGATGAGAAGCTTCGCGAAGTTCTGAAGCGGACCCTTGTCGAACTCAGGCAGGCCCGCACCCGGCTGGAGGAGGCCGAGTCCCGGCGACAGGAACCCATCGCCGTCGTCGGCATGGCCTGCCGGCTGCCCGGCGGTGTCGCCTCCCCCGAGGACCTGTGGCGGCTGGTGGACTCCGGCACGGACGCGGTGTCCGCGCTGCCCGAGGACCGCGGCTGGGACGTCGAGGCCCTCTACGACCCCGACCCCGACCACCCTGGTACGAGCTACACCCGCGAGGGCGGCTTCCTGCGCGACGCGGGCGGCTTCGACGCCGAGTTCTTCGGTATCTCGCCCCGCGAGGCGGTCTCCCTCAACCCGCAGCAGCGGCATCTGCTGGAGCTGTCCTGGGAGGCCGTCGAGCGAGCGGGCATCGACCCGACGAGCCTGCACGGCAGCCGGACCGGGGTGTTCACCGGCGTGATGTACCACGACTACGCGCCACCGCTGCGGGAGGTGCCCCGCGAGCTGGAGGGGCTGCTGAGCATCGGCGACTCCGGCAGCGCGGCCTCCGGCCGGGTGTCGTACACCCTGGGTCTGGAAGGACCGGCGGTCACCGTGGAGACCGCCTGCTCCTCCTCCCTGGTCGCGCTGCATCTGGCGGTGCAGGCGCTGCGCTCGGGCGAGTGCGATCTGGCGCTCGCGGGCGGCGCGGCCATCATGGGCACGCCGGACGCCATGGTGCACTTCGCCCGGCAGGGGGGCCTCTCGCCCGACGGCCGCAGCAAGGCCTTCGCGGCGGCGGCGGACGGCACGGGCTGGTCCGAGGGGGTCGCGGTCGTCCTGGTCGAGCGGCTCTCGGACGCCCGGCGCAACGGGCACACCGTCCTCGCCACGGTGCGCGGTACGGCCGTGAACCAGGACGGCGCCTCCAACGGCCTGACCGCCCCCAACGGCCCCTCCCAGCAGCGCGTCATCCGCCAGGCCCTCGCCAACGCCGGGCTCACCGGGGCGGACGTGGACCTCGTCGAGGCGCACGGCACCGGCACCCGGCTGGGCGACCCGATCGAGGCGCAGGCCCTCATCAACACCTACGGCAGGGACCGCTCCCCGGAACGGCCGCTGTGGCTCGGCTCGTTGAAGTCGAACATCGGGCACACCCAGGCCGCCGCCGGCGTCGCCGGGGTGATCAAGTCCGTCCTGGCGCTGCGCCACGGCATCCTGCCCCGCACCCTGCACGTGGACGAACCCACCCCCCACGTCGACTGGTCCGCCGGGACCGTCCGGCTCCTCACCGAGCCGCAGGACTGGCAGGACACGGGACGCCCCCGGCGCGCCGCGGTCTCCGCGTTCGGCGCGACCGGGACGAACGCCCACGTCGTGCTCGAACAGGCGCCGGTCGAAGAGGAGGAGACGGCTCCTCAGGAAGGCGTACCGGCCGGGGCCTTCACGCCCTGGGTCCTGTCGGCGAAGACCCCCACCGCGCTGGCGGACCTGGCCCGGCGTGTCCACGACCATCTCGCCCAGGAGGGCGAGCGGTCCGGCGCCCCGGAGATCGCCGCCGCCCTGCTGCGGCGGGCACGTCTGGACCACCGTGCGGTGATCCTCGGCACCGGCCGCACCGAACTCCTCGACGGGCTGACGGCCCTCGCCGACGGCACGCCGGACGCGGACGTGGTGACCGGACGAGCCGGGCCGGGTAGCGGCCGCCTGGCCTACGCGTTCGCCGGGCAGGGCAGCCAACGCGCGGGCATGGGAGCGGAGTTGTACCGGGAACTGCCCGCCTTCAGCGCGGCCTTCGACGAGGTCTGCGCGGAGCTCGACCGGTACCTGGACCGGCCGCTGCGCGAGGTCGTCTTCGCACCACCCGGCACCCCCGAGGCGGAGCTGCTCGACACCACCGCCTACACCCAGCCGGCGCTGTTCGCCCTGGAGGTCGCCCTGGCCCGGGTGCTCGGGCAGTGGGGGGTGCGGCCGGACGTCCTGGTCGGCCACTCGGTCGGGGAGCTCGCCGCCGCGCATGTCGCCGGGGTGTTCTCGCTGCCGGACGCGGCCCTGCTGGTCACCGCCCGGGGCCGGCTGATGCAGGCACTGCCCGCCACCGGTGCGATGGTCGCCGTGGGCGCGCGCGAGGAGGCGGTGCTGCCGCTGCTGGCGGGGCACGAGCAGGCCGTGGCGATCGCCGCGGTCAACGGGCCGGAGTCGGTGGTGCTCTCCGGTGACGAGGACGTGGTGCTCGCCCTCGCCGAGCGGCTCCGGGAACAGGGCAGGCGCACCAAGCGGCTGGCGGTCAGCCACGCCTTCCACTCGCCCCATGTCGACGCGATGCTCGACGAGTTCGGCCGGATCGCGGCCCGCGTGGCCTATCACGCGCCCGCCGTCCCGATCGTCTCGGACGTCACCGGCGCCCTCGCCGACCCCGCCGAACTGGCCACCCCCGACTACTGGGTGCGGCATGCGCGGGCGGCCGTCCGATTCGGCGCCGCCGTGGCGACGCTGCGGGAGACGGGAGTGGGGACCGTCCTGGAGCTCGGCCCCGGGGACACCCTGACCGCGCTGGTGCGGGAGACCGCCGACGACACCGTGGAGGCGGTCGCATCGCTGGCACGCCGGCAGCCGGAGACCCGGTCGGTGGGCCGGGCGGCGGCCCGGCTGCACACCCGCGGGCACGCCGTCGACTGGGCTTGCCTGGTGCCGGCCACCGGCGCGCCGGTGCCGTTGCCGCCGTACCCCTTCGAGCACCGGCACTTCTGGGTCGAGCCGGTGCGCACCGCGGATCTGGGGAGGCTCGGGATCGGTGCGACCGGGCATCCGCTGCTCGGAGCGGCGGTCGCGCTGCCGGAGTCCGGGGGCGCGGTGTTCGCGCAGCGGATCTCGGTACGCGACCAGCCGTGGCTCGCCGACCACGCCGTCGGCGGCTCGGTGCTGCTGGCCGGCACCGCCCTGGTGGACCTGGCGGTCCGGGCCGGTGACGAGGTCGGGGCCGGTGTCCTCGACGAGCTGGTGATCGAGGCGCCGCTGGTGCTGCCCGAGAACCGCGGAGTGCACCTGCGGGTGAGGGTGGAGGACGTCGCCGCATCCGATGACTCCGGTGCCGCCGACGGGCTGCGGCGGCTGACGATCCACTCCCGGCCGGACGAGCCGGCCTCGGACGGCACGCGCGGTGCGCGCGGCACCTCGGAGGGCACCGGCAGCGTTCAGGACGGCGGCACCGCTCCCGACGCCGGATGGACCCTGCACGCCACGGGTCTCCTGTCCGCCGCCGAGCCCGCCGGCACCGGGTCCCCCCTCGCCGACCTGGGCGCCTGGCCGCCCGCGGACGCCGAACCGGTCGCCCTGGACGGCTTCTACGACCGCCAGGAGGACAGCGGCCTCGTCCTCGGCCCGATCTTCCGCGGTCTGCGCGCGGCGTGGACCCGCGGCGACGAGGTGTTCGCCGAGGTGTCCGTGCCCGGCGGGGACGTCGAGGGCTTCGTGCTGCACCCCGCGCTGCTGGACGCGGCGCTCCAGAGCGCGGGACTGCATCCCGCACGGGACGGGCAGAAGCCGGAACTGCCGTTCGCCTGGCGGTCGGTGGCCGTGCACGCCACCGGCGCCACCGCCCTGCGGGTGCGGCTCGGCGTCACGGACACCGGCGCCCTGCGCCTGGACCTGGCGGACGGCACGGGCGCCCCGGTGGCCACCGTGGGCTCCCTGGCGACCCGCCCGCTGCACGCCGAGCGGCTCACCGCCGCCCGCCCCGCCGAGGACGCGCTGTTCCGGCTGGACTGGACGCCGGTGCCGCTGCCGGAGGTTCCGGCCGGCGAGCCGCACGCGGTACTCGACCTCACCGCCGGCCCCGAAACGGCGCCGCCGGACCGGGCGCGCGCGTTGACCTCCGCCGCCCTGGACGCCGTACGGGCGCATCTCGCCGCAGCCGGTGACGGGCCGCTGGTCGTGCTGACGCGGGGCGCCGACACGGACCCCGCCGTGCGGGCCGTGCACGGGCTGGTGCGGGCCGCGCAGGCCGAGCACCCGGACGAGTTCGTGCTGGTGGACGCCGACGAGGCCTCGCGTGCGCTGCTGCCGGCCGCGGTGGCGAGCGGGGAGCCGCAGCTGGCCCTGCGGGCGGGCACGGCGTTGGTGCCGCGCCTGGCGCGGGTCCGGGCGGAGGCGTCCGAAGGGGTTGAGGGGTCCGGGGGGTCCGGGGCAGGTCGGCGCCGTCCGCCGGACCCCGACGGCACCGTCCTCGTGACCGGCGGGACCGGTGCGCTCGGCGCGCTGATCGCCCGGCATCTGGTCCGTCGGCACGGTGTACGGCACCTGCTGCTGACGAGCCGTCAGGGACCGGCGGCGCCCGGGGCAGCCGAGCTGCGGGCCGAACTCACCGGGCTCGGGGCCTCGGTCACCGTCGCGGCCTGCGATGTCGCCGACCGTGCCGCCGTGGCCGGGCTGCTGGCGGGGGTGGCCCCGGCGCATCCGCTGACCGCGGTCGTGCACACCGCCGGTGTCCTCGACGACGGCGTGCTCACGGCGCTGGCCCCGGAGCGGTTCGACACCGTGCTGCGGCCCAAGGCGGACGGCGCCTGGCATCTGCACGAGCTGACCCGGGACACGGACCTCGCGGCGTTCGTGCTGTTCTCCTCGGCGGCCGGCACTCTCGGCAGTGCGGGGCAGGCCAACTACGCCGCCGCCAACGCCTTCCTGGACGGTCTCGCCGCGCACCGCCGTGCCGTCGGGCTGCCCGGGGTCTCGCTGGCCTGGGGCCTGTGGGAGCACGCGAGCGGGATGACCCGCGGGCTGCGCGGCACAGGCCAGGACACCCGCGGACGCTACGTCCTGCCGCTGCCGACGGACCGGGCGCTCGCCCTGTTCGACCGGGCGCTCACCGGGGCCGCCGAGCGGCCGGCGCTGCTGCCGGTCGCACTGGACCTCGGTGCGCTGCGCAGGGCGGAGACGGTGCCCGCGATGCTGCGCGGCCTCATCCCGCCGGCCCGGCGCCGGGCGCGGGCGGAGCAGGCGTCCGCCGGGTCGCTCACCGACGAGCTCCGGCAGCTGCCCCCGGCCCAGCGGCTGCGCCGGCTGGGGGGCCTGGTCCGGTCGCTGGCAGCGCAGGCGCTGGGGCACGAGAGCGCCGAAGTGATCGACCCGGAGCGGCCGTTCAAGGACCTGGGCTTCGACTCGCTGTCGGCGGTCGAGCTGCGCAACCGGATCGCCGGCGCGACCGGCGTACGTCTCCCGGCCACCCTCGTCTTCGACCACCCGACCCCCGAGGCGGCGGCCCGGGAGCTCCACGACCGGCTCTTCCCGGAACCCGCCGGGATCACGGACCAGGAGGTGGACATGATCGACACCGACCGCGAGGAGCGACTGCGCCGGGCGCTGGCGTCCGTGTCGCTGCGACGGCTGCGGGACCTCGGGGTGCTCGCGCCTCTGCTGGAACTCGCCGACGCCGAGGCGGGGGCGCGGGCCGGCGCCCCCGCGGTGACCCGAGCGGCGGACCCGGCCGGCTCCGCCGAGCGGATCGCCGAGATGAGCGTGCAGAGCCTCGTCGCCAAGGCCCTCGGCCAGAGCAGGCGGTGACGGCGATGCGAGCGGAGCACGAGGCGCGGCCGCCGACGGCCGTCCGACCGGATGACGATGCGGAGAAGGCAATGAACACGGATGACAGCGCCGTCGTCGAGGCCCTGCGCGCTTCCCTGATGGAGAACGAGCGGCTGAAGCAGGAGCTCGCGGCGACCGCGGACAGTCTGCGGGAGCCCGTGGCGATCGTCGGCATGGCCTGCCGGCTGCCCGGCGGGGTCCGCTCCCCCGAGGACCTGTGGACGCTCCTCGACGAGGGCCGCGACGCGATCACGGGCTTCCCCGAGGACCGCGGCTGGGATGTCGAGGCGCTCTACGACCCCGACCCCGACGCGCACGGCAGGAGCTACACCCGTGAGGGCGGATTCCTGCACGACGCCGGGGAGTTCGACGCCCGGTTCTTCGGGATCTCACCGCGTGAGGCGCTGTCTATGGACCCGCAGCAGCGGCTGTTCCTGGAGACCGCCTGGGAGGTGCTGGAGCGCGCCGGGCTCGACGCGGGCGCCCTGCGCGGCAGCCGTACCGGGGTGTTCGCGGGCGTCATGTACCACGACTACGGCAGCGGACTCGCCCAGGTGCCGGAGGAGTTGGAGGGCTTCCAGGGCGCGGGTGTCGCGGGCAGCCTGGTCTCCGGCCGGGTCTCCTACCATCTGGGCCTGGAGGGGCCGTCGGTGACGGTCGACACGGCCTGCTCGTCCTCGCTGGTGGCGCTGCACCTGGCCGCCCAGTCCCTGCGCACGGGCGAGTGCGACCTGGCGCTGGCGGGCGGGGTGGCGGTGATGGCCACGCCGAGCACGTTCGTGGAGTTCTCCCGGCAGCGCGGGCTGTCCCCGGACGGCCGGTGCAAGGCGTTCGCGGCCGGCGCGGACGGCACCGGCTGGTCGGAGGGCATGTCCCTGCTGCTCCTGGAGCGGCTGTCCGACGCCCGGCGGGGCGGTCACCCGGTGCTGGCCGTCGTGCGGGGCAGCGCGGTGAACTCCGACGGCGCCTCCAACGGCCTGACCGCCCCCAACGGCCCCTCCCAGGAACGCGTCATCCGGCAGGCCCTCGCCGCCGCCCGGCTGACCCCGGCCGAGGTGGACATGGTCGAGGCGCACGGCACCGGCACCCGGCTGGGCGACCCGATCGAGGCGCAGGCCGTGATCAACACGTACGGGAAGTCCCGGGACGCCGAACACCCGCTGTGGCTGGGCTCGTTGAAGTCCAACATCGGGCACGCCCAGGCCGCCGCCGGGGCCGCCGGCGTCATCAAGGCCGTCCTGGCGCTGGGGCACGGTGTGCTGCCGCGGACCCTGCACGTGGACGAGCCGACCCCGCACGTCGACTGGTCGGCCGGCACCGTCCGGCTGCTGGGCGAGGCCCGTCCGTGGCCCGCCGTGGACCGCCCACGCCGGGCCGGTGTCTCCGCGTTCGGGGTGAGCGGCACGAACGCGCACGTCATCATCGAGCAGGCCCCCGACCTGCCGGACGCCGAGCTCCCGGAGGCCGCGGACGGTGACGTCCCCTGGGTGCTGTCGGCGCGCACGCCGACGGCGCTGGCGGAGCGGGCGCGCCAGTTGGCCGCGCACGCCGAGGCGCACCCGGAGCTGGACGCCGCGGCGCTCGGCCGGGCCCTCGCGACCACGCGGGCGGCGATGGAGCACCGGGCGGTGCTGATCGGCGTCGGCCGTGACCAACTCCTCGACGGGGCACGGGCCCTGGCCGCCGGCGCGACCTCGCCGCTGGTGGTGACGGGCCGGGCGACCGGCGGCCAGCTGGCCTTCCTGTTCTCGGGCCAGGGCAGCCAGCGCCTCGGCATGGGCCGTGAACTGCGCGCCCGGCACCCGGAGTTCGCCGAGGCCTTCGACGCGGTGTGCGCGGAGCTGGACGTCCGGCTGCCGCGCCCGCTGCGCCAGGTCCTCGACGCCGAGCCCGGCACCGAGGAGGCCCGGCTGCTGGACCGTACGGAGTTCACGCAGCCGGCGCTGTTCGCCTTCGAGGTGGCACTCGCCCGGCTGCTGGCCGCCCGGGGCATCGAACCGGACGTCGTCGCGGGCCACTCCGTCGGCGAGATCGCCGCCGCGCACCTCGCCGGGGTGCTCTCCCTCGGCGACGCCGCCGCCCTGGTCACGGCCCGGGCCGGACTGATGCAGGCGCTGTCCGCGCCGGGCGCGATGGTCGCGGTGCGGGCCGAGGAGGACGAGGTCAGCGCGCTGCTGTCCGGCCACGAGCACGAGGTGAGCATCGCCGCGGTCAACGGGCCCGAGGCGGTGGTGCTGTCCGGCGTCGAGGAGCGGGTCCTGGAGATCACGGGCGCACTGCGCGCGGTCGGCTACCGCACCAAGCGCCTCCGGGTCTCCCACGCCTTCCACTCGCCGCTGATGGAGCCGATGCTCGCGGAGTTCGAGCGGGCCGCCCGCGGTCTGCGCTACGAGCGTCCGCGCATCCCCGTGGTGTCCAACGTCAGCGGGAAGCTCGCCGAGGGCGACGACCTGGTGACCGCCGGCTACTGGGTGCGGCACGTGCGCACCACCGTCCGGTTCCGGGATTCCCTGCGGACCCTGCGGGCCGAGGGGGTGCGCACCTTCCTGGAGGTGGGGCCCGGGGACACGCTCACCGCGATGGTCCACGAGAACGTCTCCGGCGACACCGAGGCCGTGCCCGCCGTACGCCGTGACCGCGACGAGTCCCTCTCCGTGCGGGCCGCGCTGGCCGCCCTCCAGGTGCGCGGCCGGGCGCCCGCCGTGGCACCGCACCCCCGCCACGTTCCCCTGCCCACCTATCCCTTCGAACACAAGCGTTACTGGCTGGAGAGGACCATCGTGCCGCAGAACGACACCGCCGCCCTTGTCGAGGACCCGGCGCCGGACCAACCGGCGGAAGAGACAAGGACGTTCGTCGAACGGCTCGCGGAGCGCCCCGCCGAGGAGCGCCGCAAGGAGCTGATCGCGCTCGTCATCGACCTCGCCGCCACCGCGCTGGGCCACGACACCACCGACGAGTTCGACGAGGAGACCGGCTTCTTCGACCTCGGCTTCAGCTCGCTGACCGCGGTCGAGGTGCGCAACAAGGTCAACGAGATCTGCGGCACCGACGCCAACCCGATGCTGCTCTTCGACCACCCCACCCCCGGCATGCTCGCGGACCACCTGGAAGAGCTGCTGTTCACCGCCCCCACCCACTGATCCGACACCCTCGAAAGGCGGACCGAGCCATGTTCGACGTGGACACGTATCTGAAGCACCTGGGGTACACCGGCTCCCTAGAGCCCACTCCCGACACCCTCCGCGAGCTGCACAAACGGCACATGATGTACGTGCCGTTCGACAACTCACGCAACGCTGCCAAGGGCCTGGCGATCTGGGACGACGTGGACGCCGGGGCGGACTACTTCTTCCAGGCGCTGATCACCGAGGGCCGGGGCGGCATCTGCCACGAGCACTGCGGCCTGTTCCGCACGCTGCTCGCCGAGCTCGGCTTCGACGTCCGGGTCATCTCCTCCGGGGTGCGGGGCGCAGGCGACGAGTTCGGCCCCGACCTGGAGCACATGCTGGCCGCGGTGCGCCTGGACGGCGAGGAATGGCTGGTCGACGTCGGCTTCGCCGGGCCGTCCTTCACCGAGCCGGTGCGCGTCAGCGCGGACGTGCAGCGCCAGAACGGCTTCGACTACCGGGTCGTCGAGGACGGTGAGCACCTGGTGCTCCAGCGCCGGCCCGCTGGGCGCGACTGGCAGGCGGTGTACCGGTTCACCCTCCAGGAGCGCGACCTGTCCGAGTGGAAGGCCATCGCCAGCGGCGACAACGACGACCCGTACTGGCACTGGGCCGGCGAGATGATCCGTGCGGGCACGCTCATCTACGGCCGCGCCTACGAGACCGGGCAGCTGCTCCTGGTCGGCCGCCGCTTCCTGCGTGCCGAGGACGGCACGGACCAGGCGCGGGTGCTGGCCAAGACCGCCGAGTACGAGTCCGTCGTACGCCATGTACTGCGCCAGGACGCCTGAGGAGCATGACGATGAGCACGGACAGGGACGACGACACCCCCGGCGGGCCGGGGCGCGGCGCCGCCGGGTGGGACGCGGACGTCTTGATCGTCGGCGACGGACCGGTGGGCCAGACGCTGGCGATCCTGCTCGCCCGGCGGGGATGGTCGGTCACCGTGGTCGACCGGTGGCCGCAGCCGTACACGATGTCGCGGGCGGTGGCGTTCGACAGTGAGGCCGCCCGGGTGCTGGCCGCGCTCGGCCTCACCGGCTACATCGCCGACGAGACCGAGCCCTCGGGCCGGTACGTCTGGCAGAACGGCGACGGCAAGGTCCTGCTGGACATCGAGGGGTCGGCGCGGGGCTGGTGCCACTGGCCCGACTCGACCTCCATGTACCAGCCGGGACTCGAGGCCGCGCTCACCGCACGCGGTGGGCAACTGCCGACGCTGCGGGTGCTGCGCGGACACGAGGCGGTCGACGCGGCCGACCTCGGCGACCACGTCGAGCTCACCTGCGTCGGCCGGGACGGCGAGCGGCGGACGCTGTCCGCACGCTGGCTCGTCGGCTGCGACGGGGCGAACAGCTTCGTCCGGGACCGCATCGGCACCCCGATGCGGGACCTGGACTTCGCCCACGACTTCCTGATCTGCGACGTGGTCCTGCACGAGGAGCGCACGTTCGACCCGAACAACCTGCAGATCTGCGACCCGGTCCGGCCGCGTACGGAGGCCTCGGCCGGTCCCGGGCACCGGCGCTGGGAGTTCATGCGGCTCGCCGACGAGTCGGTGGAGGAACTCAACACCCCCGACAGCGCCTGGCGGTTGCTGAAGCTCTTCGACGTCACCCCCGACAACGCCACGCTGCTGCGGCACGCCGTCTACACCTTCCGCTCCCGGTGGGCGGAGCAGTGGCGCTCGGGACGCCTGCTGCTCGCGGGGGACGCGGCGCACGTCATGCCGCCGTTCGCCGGTCAGGGCATGTGCTCGGGCATCCGGGACGCGGCGAACCTGTCGTGGAAGCTCGACCTGGTGCTGGCCGGCCGTGCGGACGAGGCGGTGCTCGACACGTACGTCTCGGAGCGCGCCGCCCATGTCCGCCATGCCGTCAGGATGTCGGTGGACCTCGGCCGGGTCATCTGCCAGCTGGATCCGGCCGCGGCCGCCGACCGCGACATGGCGATGCTCGCGGCCCGCGAGCGCGGTGTCGGCCGCGGAGCGCCGCAGGCTCCCGTCCACCCCCTCCGCGACGGGCTGCTCCACCGCGCGGACACCCGCGGCAGCCTGACCGGCGGGCTCACTCCCCAGGGCCGCGTGCGCCGCGCCGGGACGACAGCCCTCTTCGACGACCTGATCGGCACGGGCTTCGTCCTCCTCACCACGGAGGACCCCCGCCCCCGGCTGAGCCAGGAGGCCCTGAGGGTCCTGGACCGCCTCGGCATCCGCACGGTGGAGGTGTCCCCTGCGACCGCTCCCACGACCACGGACGACCGGGTGCCCGACGCGGAGGCCGACGCCACGGTGGTGGACATCGACGCCACCTACATCCCCTACCTCACCGAGGCCGGCGCCACCAGCGTGCTCGTCCGCCCCGACTTCTACGTCTTCGGCCAGGCGGACACCCCGGAGGCCTGCGCGGCTCTCCTCACCGACCTGGCACGGCAGTTGGAGGTGGGGGCGCTGACCCACTGAGCCATGGGGTCAGGGCCGGACACCGGTCCGGCCCTGACCGGTGGGGCCGGCGGTGCCGTGCACGGCGGGCTCGCGGTGCACATCGTCGAGTGCTGAGGGGACGGGCGCCGGTCACGGTGGGGCGTCGGCTTCACCGCTTGACGGGGGTGTCGCCGTTCATGCCGAAGCGGGCCGAGCACTGCTCGTCGGACCGGTCGCTCGCGTTCCAGACGCAGATCCACATCGTGTGGCCGACGTCCGAGATGAAACTCGTCTTCGCGGCGCCCCAGGAGGCTTGGAACGTGTACGCGACGCCGTCGCTGCGGTAGAGCTCGGCCCCGCAGGTCTGGTTCAGGGAGGTGTTGAGCACGCCGGCGAGCTCGCCCGAGCCGTTGTCGTCGAGCCAGGCGGAGCAGGCGGCGTCGTTGCCGACCCAGGAGGTGTCCGCCTCGGAGCCCTTGACCTGGGCCGGGTCGTCGCCGCCGTTGATGCCGCTGATCGACGACGAGGTGAGGCGCGGGGCAGGCGCCGAGGACTCGGCGGTCGCGACGGGGCCGCCCGGCGGACTCGCGCTGGACGTGGTCGGCGGGACGGTGGTGTCCGTGCCCGCCGGGACGGCCGCACCGGCCGGGGCCGGGCGCGTGGAGCCGGCGGTGGGCGAGGCCGAACGGCTCGGGCTCGCGGAGGACGTCCGCGTCGTCCCGGCCACGTGCTCGACGGCGGCCGACGCGCTGTGGGACGGCTTCGCGGCGCTGCTCGGCGGAGGATCGGACGGCGTGAGTACGAACGCCGCGACGGCACCGAGGACGATGACCGCGGCGGTCGAGAGCAGGAGCAGGCGTTTGCCCGGGCGGCGGGGTGGCGCGGCGGGGGGCGGCACGGTCCCGGGCGGCGGATCCGCGTCCGGGCTCGGCGGCGGGACGGTCTCCAGCTTGCCGACCGGCGTCGCGGCGAAGGCACGTCGTGCGGCGATGCGTGCCATGACCTCGGGAGGCCAGGAGGGCGGAGGCACGGGCAGGTGCGCCTGGGCCGCCTCCGCCACCTCGCCGGCGGTGGGGCGGGCGCCACGGCCGGTGGCGAGACAGGACTCGACGAGGGCGGCGAGGCCGGCGTCCACGGCGCGCAGCGGCTCGGCGTCGGGGACGACGCCGGGCGTGCGGCCCGAGGCCGCGAAGAGCAGGAGCGCCCCGAGCGAGTAGACGTCCGCGGGCGCCGCCACGTCCTCGTCCCCGGCCTGCTGTTCCGGTGCCGAGAATCCCTGCGTTCCGTACGAGCCACCGCTCCTGGTGAGCCGCGCCTGGTCCGCGGCGCGGGCGATGCCGAAGTCGATCAGTTTGACGCCGTCACGCACCAGCATGACGTTGGCGGGTTTGACGTCGCGGTGCACGATCCCTAACGCGTGCACGTCCGACAGGTGAGCGGCCGCCTCGGCCAGCAGCAGCCACAGCGCCTCCGCGGGCAGCGGGCCGCGCAGCCGGACCGCCTCGTCCACGGTGAGTCCGGGCACGTATTCGGTGGCGAACCAGGGACGTTCCGCGGTGCCGTCGCTCGCCAGCACCCGCGGCCCGACCCCGGGCGGCACCCGGTAGAGGATGCCGACCTCGCGCGCGAAGCGCTCGCCGGCGACCAGCCGCGGCCGGACCCGCTTGACGGCGGCGTAGCCCTTGTCGGACGCCCCGAGGTAGACCTCGCCCATGCCGCCGACGCCGAGCAGGCCGATGATGTTGAAGCTGCCGATCTCCTGCGGATCGTCCGGACCGAGCGGTTCGGCGATCGTGCTATCGATCATCAGCAGTTCCCCGGCCGCTCGCGCTCACGGCGGGCAACCTATCGGACACACCCGGGCACTGCAACGCGAGTTGACGGCGAGTTGACAGCGAGGGAAGCCATGCCCGGCGTACCGGGCCTCGTACCAGGACCGGTCCTCGCGGTGCGCTCCTACACTGACGCGACCCGAGCCGGAGGTATGTGACATGGCGTACGGAAACTTCCCACCCCAGATGCTGCCGCCGGGCAGTCCGTCCGGCAGGGTGCCCGCCGCGCCACCGGGGACGATCTTCGTACTGGGTCCGGAGGGCGGATACGCGGTGCCGCCGCGCCGGTACACGCTGCTGTTCGGGCGCGACCGCGAGGACGTGCATGTGCCGGTCGGGGTCGACGACCCCACCGTCAGCCGCCGGCACGGCGTGTTCACCTGCACGGGCACGGACGGCGGCTGGTGGCTGGTCAACACCGGCAACCTGCCGATCGAACTGCCCGACGGCGTGCTGATGCTCACCGGCCACAAGCGGCTCATCGAGTCCGGCTACACCCCGCTGGTGATCAACTCGTCCAAGCAGCGTTCCCACCTGGTCGAGGTCCGCGTCGTGGACGAGGACGACCGGCACCCCCGCTCCACGAGCGGTGCGGAGACCGTGGATCCCGAGACGGTCTACGAGCTCTCCCCGCAGGAGCGGCTGGTGCTCACCGCGCTCGCCCGGCGCTATCTGGAGGGCCACGACGCCTTCCCGCTCCCGCTGGCCTGGGAGGACACCGCCCGCCTGGTCAACGCTTCCCCTTACGCGACCAAGACCTGGACCTACAAGTCGGTCGCGAACGCGGTCGAGGACGTGCGGGAACGGCTGCACCGCCGGGGCGTGCGCGGACTGCTGCGCGACGAGGTCGGCGAGCCGGTCGGCTCCACACTCAGTGTCAACCTGATCAGGGAGCTGCTGAAGACGGCGACGCTGAGCGCCCAGGACCTGGAGTTGCTGGCCGACAAGGACTGAGCGGATCGCAGGGTACGTGCCCCGGCCGGCGACCGGCCGGGGCACGCGGCGTTTCTCAGCCTTCCGCCCCGCGCTCGGCCGCGGCGTGGTAAGTGACGTGCATGGTGCCGTGCTCGACCGCGAAGACGGCTGCCTGGTCCGCCGCCGAGTTCTGCTGCCGCGGCTGCGGCTGCTCCTGCTCGGGGGGACGCGAGGTGTTCGTGACGCGGTTGTTGTCTCCTACGACGAAGGTGCCGGAGACGTCCCCGGTGTGGATGTCGCCGTGTGTGGATTCCGGTGGCATGGTGGGCCTTTCTTCAGGTGGGCCGCAGCGGAGGTCAGGCGCCGCAGTCGGTCTGCAGGCTGTCCGAGGCCGAGTTCATCGCCGTGACCTGACTCGACGTGTCGAACGCGGAACCCGTCGGGTCGTTCGCGTACGACTGATACAGGCTCTGCATCTGCTGGATGGCGGTCAGCATGCCGTCGAGGTCCGATTCCACGGAGCTGTCCTGGGCCTGCGAGACGGCTGTCCGCAACGTGGACTCGATGGAATCGAGGTCGCTGATGACGGTGTCGACGTCGGAGAGCACCGTGCTGTCGTCGGGAACGGCGTACGTCTCGCCCGAGTTGTAGGAGGCCATGGCGCTGTTGTACGAGTCGACCGCGGCGGACGCGACGGCGGCGTCGGTGTTGAACTGCTGGGTCTCCGACGACAGGTCGGAGATCACGGTCGCGCACACAGGATCGACGGTGGGCGACGTGTCCTCGGTGGGCACGGTGTCGTCGGCGGGCAGGGTGCCGTAGCTCACGTCCGGCGTGCTGACGGAGCTCGACGCGACGGCTGCGGAGGGGTCCGTCCGATCGTTCGCGTTGACCATGAAACCCACGCCCACCACGGCCGCGAAGCCGAGCGTGCAGGCGAGGGCGAGTGCCGACACGCCGCCCTTGGCACCCACCGCACCGGTGGTGGTGAGGGCCGCGGGGGCTTTGCCCGTCGCGGTCGTCGCGGTGTTCACGACGTGCGGTGACTTCGTCACGGCCGAGTGCGCCGCCGACAGGTCGATCCGCTGGGGTACCGGTGCGGCGGAGTGTGCGCCGGTCACATGGGCGGCGACGGACGGCTGTGCGGAGGAACGGGACAGGTCGACCACCGGCCTCGCCACGTGTGCGGGCAGGGCCGTGTGCGCGGGAGCCGAAGCGGCGTGCGCGGGCACGGTCGGGTGTGCGAAGGCGTGCGTGTGGACCGCGCCGTGCGGCGGCACCGCGCCGTGCGAAGGGACCGCGCCGTGCGAGGGGGCGAGCGGGTGGGCCGGCGGCGTGCCGGTCGACGCCGCGCCGACGGCCTGCTGGGCCGTCGAATGCGCGCGCAGGGCGGTGAGTTCCCGCCACAGCACCTCCGCCTCGAGCACCAGGGCCGTCGTCTGCGCGACCCGCCCGATCGCCCTTCGGCGGGTGCGCGCCTCACGCAGGAAGAACTCCTCGCCCTCCTTGTCCCCCGCGGTCCTCGCCGCCGCCCAGCCGGCTCCGAGCAGGCTGCCCCACGCGTCGAACTGCCGGGACAGCGCCAGCTTCGGCGAGGCGGCACGGGCCAGCGCCGCGCCGAGCGGCGCGTGTCCGCTCCGCTCCGCTCGCTGCACCGCGACGTCCAGGGCCTGGAAGTGCGCCGCGACGTCGTCCGGAGCGGTGTCCCTCGCCTCGACCCACGCGGTGAACGCCCGGCAGAGCCGATCGGCGGGAAACTCCGTCCTGCGCATCGTCAGGACGCACTCGGCGACATCCGGCGGACAGCAGTAGCCGGTCTCCGAGGCGAGCAGCAGGCCGTGTCGCACCAGGCCCTCGGCGAGCGTGCCGGAGTCCGGCCGGCCGAGCAGATCGTTGAGATGCCGGGGGGCCAGCTCGGCGCCGGACAGCGAGCCGAGCAGGTACAGCAGGTCGCGCTCCTGCGGCCGGAGTCTGTTCAGCAGCGCGGGAAGCAGTTCGGGGAGATCGGCGATGCCCGGCAGGCCCTTGCCGGTCGCGGCGGACAGGGCGATGCGCCGCAGCCGGAGCGGGTTTCCGTCCACCGCGTCGCACAGCGCGGGGACGATCCGTGCCTCGTCCGGCCGCAGCTCGCGGGAGAGCAGCGCCGCCACGAGTTCCTCCGCCGCCGAGGCCGTCAGCCCTTCGAGCCGGATCGCGTGCACGCCGTCGACGGCGGTCGGCCGCTGCGCGGTGAAGACGAACGTGGACTGCTCGGCCATGTCGAAGAGCCGGCGCAGGTCCTTCTCGTCGAGTCCCGCGTCGTCCAGGTAGATCCGCAGCCGCAGGGACTTCAGATGCTCCTTCAGCACCTCGAGGGACGGCTTGTAGTTCGGCGCGTCGAAGCTGATGTCGAAGATCGCCTGCGCGATGTCGTCCGCCGTACGTCCGCCGGCCTCGATGTAGGCCGCGCCTTCGGACCCGCGCGGCATCGTGCGCGCGAGGTGGCGCAGCAACGCGCTCTTGCCGACCCCGGACGCGCCCCAGACCTGCACCAGCTGACGTGTCTCGATCGCCTCGCGGAGTACGTGCAGGTCCCGCGCCCGTCCGATCAGCGGCTCGACGGCGGACCGCGGCAGCTGGGAGATCGGCCGGCGTCTGACCGGATCCGGCAGCGGCCCCCCGTGGACGGTGACGGCCGAACCGTACTCGGCGTTGATACTCAGGTTGTTCACGGTGTTGTGGCTGCCTACGACCATCGTCCCGGACACGTCGCCGGCCCGGATCCGCTCCGCGTCCCGCGGAACACCACTGCTCTCTGGCATCTGCTTCCCCCGTCCTCTCCAACGCCCGGGTCCCGGCACTCGGCAAGGCTGGCCTCGATCCGTCGTGCGAACCCGGCGTTTTTACGTGTTCGGCGAGATCGCCGGTGATCCGGCGGGCCCGGCCGCGACGGCGATCCGGGCGAGGTGATCCAGGTCGAGGATCGTGATCCTGCGGTAGCCGGTCACGACCGCGCCGGACTCCCGCAGCGCCCGCAGGGCCTTGTGGACGGACGACTCCGCCGCGCCGACCAGGGTGGCCATCTCCGGCTGCGACAGCGGGAGACGGGCTTCGTTCTGGCCGGGACGCCCGTAGGTGACGGCCAGGTGGTGCAGGATCCTGGCCAGCCGTCCGAGCACGTCGCAACCGGTGAAATCGACGATCCGGCCGGTCGCCGTGCGCAGCTTGGCCACCACGCTCGCGCTGAGCGCGAGTCCGATGGCGGGGTGCTGTTTCGTGCACTCCAGCAGTTCGGAACGCAGGATGTAGCGGGCCAGCACCTTGCCGCAGGCGGTCACGGTGCCGACGCGCGGCTGGCCGTCGATCCCGGCGAACTCCCCGACCAGGTCCCCGGCCATCCGCACGGCCAGCAGCGCCTCGCGGCCGTCCTGCGCATGCGCGGTGACCTTCACCATGCCGCCGAGCAGGAGCAGCGCGAAGTCCGAGGTGTCGGCCTCGCGGATGGTGATCTGACCCGCCGGGTAGGTCACGCGGTGGCCGAGTCCCATGAGGATCGCGCGGTCGCCCTCGTCGACCCGGCCGAGCAGCCCGGCCGGCGGCCAGTAGGCCGCGGCCCCTCGAACCCGTGTGTCGGTCATCGGCCCCCTCCCTTCCTCGTGCGGCCGAAACCGCACAAGCCGTATTAGTAGCCGTTCTACCCGGGGACCCCTCCTCTACGGTCTCGTCAATCATCTTGTCGACACCGGACAGCGCGGACGACAGCACATCGGTCTTCGAGCTGCCTGCCCCGTCGTGATCGCGGAGGAACTGTGAATCCGAGATACGAGTACCGAGCGCTGCTGGCGTGCGACATCGCGGGCTCCGCGGGCCGCGGCGAGCAGCGGCTGCAGGAGATCCGCCACGTTCTGCGTGCCGCGCTGTCCGACGCCCTGGGCGTGGCGGACCTGGACGTGCGGGACTTCGGGTACGCCGACACCGGCGACGGCTGCCGGCTCGTCGCCCCGGCCGCGCTGCCCAAGGCCAGACTGCTGTTCCCGCTGCTCCCGGAACTGGGCACACGGATCCGTGAGCACAACGGGCACGCCGGCGCGGCCACCCGGCTGCGGGTGCGGGCCGCGGTGCACGCGGGGGAGATCCGGCTCGACCCGGACGGCACCGTCTCCGGCGCCCCCTTCGAGGCGCTGGCCCGGCTGCTCGACTCGACCCCGCTGCGGCACGCGACGTCGGCCGGTACCGACGGCACTCCGCTGGCCGCGATCCTTTCGCAGCACTTCTACGAGGAAACCGTCGGGCACGGCTACGAGGGGCTCGAAGCCGACGCCTTCACCGCGGCCGACGTCCGGGTCAAGGAGTACGCCGCGCGGGCCTGGCTCTGGTACCCGGGCAGCCCCGTCGGGCCGCAGTTCGGTTCCGGCCTTGCCGCCGGCTCCGGCGAGCAGCCCGCACAGCCGGAGCCGCGGACCGCGGACCAGCTCGTCCAGGCCACGGGAAGCGGCACGGTCTTCGCCGTCTACCGGGGCGACCAGCACATCCGCCACAACGCCCGAGGTTGATACCCGCTGATGAACGAGGAACTCGCCGAGCTGGCCGCGAGCGGCGCCGGCGCTCTGGTCTCCGCAATGGGCACCGATCTCTGGCAGGAGGCGAAGAGGCTGATGAGCCGCGTCCTCGCCCAGGCTCGGAGCAGCCGGCGCGACGAGCTGTCCGTCGCACTGAACCGGCAGTCGACCGCCGCGAGGGGAGCGGTCGACGCCGGTGCAGTGGACTACTGGACCGAGGCTCTGTGCCAGCTGCTCGACCGGAACCCGGAGCTGGCCCAGGACGTCATGTCCCTGGCTTCGCTGCGAGGCCCGGAACGGCCGGACATCGTGATCCAGGTCAATTCCGCCACCCATTCAGGTGAGGTGTTCGCGGTGCAGCACGGCACTCAGCACGTTGCCTCCGGGCCGCAGTCCCGCGATTCCGGGGACCGGCCGTGAGCCGGGACGCCGGCCGGCGAGACGGCCTCATGGACGGACGGTTGCGGACGGTGCTGCTCGTGGCCGTCGTCATCGGGGCCTTCGTCGAGGTCAGCACGCCGCATCGGCGGTACGGCCCGCTGGTGGACGTGTTCGCCCTCGCGGCGGTCGGTGTCGTCGGCGCGGCGGCCGTGCTGGGGTCCGAGTCCATGGCGGCGGCGGCCCGGCAGCGGGACCGGCTCGCACCGGAACCCCGGCCCGGCACAACGGTCCCGGTCTGCCGCTACGTCGCCGGACCCGTGGCGCCGCAGTCCCCGCCCCCGAGGCCCCAGCCGTTCCTGCGGGAGCGGCCGACCGATCTCAGCGTCCCCCGCTTCGGCGACGGCGCCCGTGCCCAGGGCTACCCCTGGCTGCTGCCGGAGCGCACGGTGCAGAACGGGATCGCCGCCGACGAGGCCACGGTCGGTGCCTTCACCATCCGCGCGGCCTCCGTCATCGGGCCCGGCCACCGCTGCGGCCGGCCCGCCGAACCGCGCCAGGACTCCTACCGGATCGGGCGGAGCCGGGACAGCCGGTACGCGATCGTGGCCGTGGCCGACGGCCTGTCCAGCGCGGCCTGGTCCGACGCCGGGGCCACCACGGCCTCCAGCCAGGCCGTCACCCTGCTGCGCGAGCAGATCGGGACAGTGGGCTTCGGCGGCCTCGACGTCAAGGAACTGTACGGGCGGATCGCGGAGTCGGTCGCCGCGCACGCGGCCGGCCGTGGTGTCGCCGCCTCGCACCTGGCCACCGTGCTGATCACCGCGGTGCTCGCCGAGCCGGACGCGAACGGCGTCGCGAAGGCCTGGGTGGCGTGGCTCGGCGACAGTTCGGCCTGGACGCTCGACCCGCACGTCCCGCTGTGGCGGTTCTGCGCCGGCGAGGCCAAGGACCGCGCGGCCGCGGTGGTCTCGAACGAGGTCGCCGGGCGGCTGCCGGACACACCGCACCTGGCCAGGGACCACTACGTCACGCTGGCTCCCGGCGCCGCCCTCGCCCTGGTCACGGACGGGGTCGGCGACGCGTGGGCGGACCCGGCGGGCAACGTCAACGAGTACTTCGCGAACGCCTGGCGCTCGCCGGTCCCCGCCACGCGGTTCACCGCCGACGTCGGCTTCGACGCACCGCAGTGCCTTGACGACCGCACCGCTGTGGTGATGTGGAACGGTGGCCGGGCATGACAGAACCGCACCTCGTCGACGGCGCCGATGACAGTGCCGGCGACGGCGACGCCCCGGCGGCCGATCCGCGGGGCTGGACGTTGCCCCGGGCCGTGAGTGTCAGCGATCTCGGGCCACTGGCCGAGCCGGTCTCCGAACACAACGGCCAGGCCGTCGCCGTGCGGCCGCTGACGAACCATCCGGGCTGGCTGGCCAAGCTCTACCGGCCGGGCCAGCACCCGGAGGACGCCCATCGGCTCGACCTGCTGATCTCGGCTCCGGGCACGCTGCCGGAGGCGGATCGTGCGGTCCTGTACGCCGGCACCTGCTGGCCCGCGGCCCGGATCCACGAGCCGGGCAGTCCGGCGGTCGGCTGCGTGATCCCGATGGCGCCCGAGCAGTACCGTGCCGAGCTGCGGCGCGGCCAGTTCAGCGATCGGCGCTTCGTGGAGATCGACTGGCTGGCGAAGTCCGACGAGTCGATCCGGGGCGTCGGACTGCCGCCGCCCGGCTTTGCGGGCCGGCTGGCCGCCTGCCGCCGACTGACCGCGCTCGCCGCGATCTTGGAGAGGCTGGGCCTGGTCTACTCGGACTGGTCGTTCTCCAACGCCTTCTGGAGCCCGGATCAGCGTTCTGTCTACCTCATCGACGTCGACGGCTGTCAGCCGAAGAAGATGCCCGACCTCCACCAGCCGAACTGGGCCGACCCGCTCACGCCGCCGGGTACCGACGCGGACGAGTACACCGACCGCTACCGGCTCGGACTGCTCGTCGCCAAATGCATGACGGGCCAACGTGACGCAGGCGCCTTCCACACCGTCGCCGCGTCCCACTGGCAGAACCAGCCCGCCGTCTCCGAAGTACTGCTCGACATGCTGCTCGCGACCGACCGCGAGCGACGGCCCTCGGCCGCTCAGCTGGGTCAGGCGCTGAACGGCGGCCCCTATCTCAGGACCGTGCCGCGTCCGACACGCACTGCGCTGCCTCCGCTGCCCGCCCGGCCCCCCGTCCAGCAGTCCCCCGCCGACGCCCCCGAGCCCGTGAAGAACACCGAGTCGGCACCCCCCAAGGCGCCTGAGCCCGGCCTACAGGCCGGCTGGATTCTCGTCCTCGTCCTGGCCGTGATCCTGCTGTTCGTCATCGCCTCCAACCACTAGCTCAGAGGTGCACCATGTCACTCTGCCTGCCCACCTACGTGGTGATCGACGCGTCCTCGTCGATGAAGGAGCACGAGGCAGTGCTCAACGCGACCCTCTCCCGTCTGCACTACAACCTGGCGACGAATCCCCGGGTCTCGGAGTTCGCCCGCGTCTGCGTGGTCGCCTTTCTCCACCGATGTGCACGTGGTGATCCCGATGTCGGACATGGAGCAGGTGCCGGCCATGCCCGAGGTGCTCTGCGGCGGCCGCACGGAGTACGGCAAGGCCTTCGACCGGGTACGGGAGTGCATCGAACAGGACGTCAGCAACCTGAGGACGCAGAACTTCAGCGTCCTGCGGCCGACGGTCTTCTTCCTGACCGACGGCGGGCCGACCGACGCGCACTGGCACAGCTCCTTCCGCGAACTGGTGGACAGGGACTGGCCGCGCCACCCGCACGTGATCGCCTACGGCTTCGGCGGCGCGAAGCGCGACGTGCTGGAACAGGTGGCGACCAAGGCGCTGTTCATCGCCGACGGTTCGGACACCGAGTCGGCGCTGAGCGCCGCGATCACCGGTCTGCTCAACACCCTGATCGCCTCGTCGAAGACCGGTCAGATGCAGATCGCCACCGATGTCAAGGGCTTCGAGTACGTCCAGGTCGCCCAGGAGTACGTGGACTGATGACGGACGTCGACCCGCGTTCCACGGCGTCCCGGACACTGCGCGCCTCCGTCGGACTGACCGCGCTGGCCGCAACGCTGCTCGTCTGCGGCGCCGCGGTCGAGGCGACGGGCAATCTCCTCGACTCCTCAGCGCATGGGAGCGGTGCCGGCTCGCACCCGACGACCACCGCGCACCCGAGCCCCACCCGCTCCCGCGCCTCCGACAGGCCGCCGCCACACCGTCCGCCCCCGACCTCACCCACCTATCCGCCCAGGCCCACGACCACGACCACGACCACCGCCACACCCACACCCACACCCACACCCACACCCACACCCACAGCCAGCCCGTGGAACGGGTGGTAGAAAGCAAGACCGCGTCCGGTGGTGACGGCGTCGAGCAGGGCGTGCGGGGGGCGGGTGCCGGCCTGACGGTTCGCTCGGGATCGCCGGTCAGTCCGCGGTCAGCCACGCGCGCGTGCCGAAGGAGGCGCAGGCGCGGGAGGCCACCGCGGCCGCCCTCGCCAGCGCCTCGGCGAAGGCCGGGCCGTCGATCCGGTCGAGTCCGCTCAGGTGGTGGGCGAGGGCACCGTGCAGGACGTCGCCCGCGCCCAGCGTGTCCACCACGCGGGTCTCCGGGACGTCGACGAGGCCACCACCGCCGGGGCCCGCCCACACGATCGGCGCCCCGCCACCGGTGACGGCCGCCCAGGTCACCCCGTGGTCCCGGAGGAACTCCAGGGTCTCGGCGGTGGTGCCGGCACCGGGCGGCCGGAAGTCCGCCGAGCAGACGGCGATGTCGGTCGACGCCAGCAGCCGCTCCGTGCCCTTCTTCCAGCTGCCCGCGTCGAGGAGGGTGGGCCGGCCTGCCGAGCGGGCGACGTGCGCGACGTCGACGGCCAGTTCCATGTGATGCCCGTCGAACTCGGCGATGTCGCACGACTCCACCAGCTCCTCCAGGCCGGCCGGGGCCCGCAGCCGGTGCCCGGTGGCGTTGGTGGAGGCGACCGCGCGCTCGCCGGTCGACGCGGTCACCAGGATCGAGGAGACCGCGGGCGGGTCCACGCGCTCGGCGGCCAGGTCCAGGACGCGCACGCCGAGCGCGTCGAGGTCCGCCCGGACCCCGAGTGCCAGCGGATGGGAGCCGAGGCCGGTGAGCAGTCGGGGAAGGCCGCCCAGACGGCCGAAGGCCACGGCCGCGCCGGTGGCCGGACCGCCCGCGGCGGCCACCTGGTCACGGGCCGTCAGCTTCTCGTCCGGACCCGGTACCCGGTCCACCAGCTGGATGACGTCCAGGGTGCACAGCCCCACGAACAGACCCGTCACCCGTCGGCCGCCGCCCCGCACGGGTCCCATCCGCCAGCACCTCCTCGGGCCTCGGCACGCGGTCAGCGTACGTGCGGCCTGTCGAGCCGTGAGGGAATTCCGGAGGCCGATGTTCCCCCGGGGGCTACCGCCAAGTAACCACTAGCTTCTACGCTTCCGCCAACTCACCACCAACCCAAGGGAGTTGGGTCATGCGTGTACTGAGACGGCTGGCGGCGGTCGTGGGTGCCGGGGCCCTGTTCGTGATGGCGGGCTCCGCCGCGCACGCGGACACGGACCTGGACGCGGCGAAGTTCTCCGCGACCACCACCATCGGCACGCACAACGCGTACGAGAAGGGCAAGTACACCTACTGGGCGCAGGCCCTGGACTCCGGGGCGTCGCTGCTGGAACTGGACGTGTACGTCGACAGCATCAGCAAGCGGTGGCGGGTCAGCCACAGCAACCCCTGGGGCGACGACAACAACTGCGAAAAAGCCGGCACCCCGGCCCAGTTGTACAGCCAGAGCACCAGCCAGGACCTCGGCAGCTGCCTCGACAACATGGCGGCCTGGGAGCAGTTGCACCCCGACCACGCGCCCGTCGTCGTCAAGGTCGAGATGAAGGTCGGGTTCAACCAGACGATCGGCCTCGGACCCAGCGCGTTCGACACGCTCGTCTCGCAGAAGCTCGGCAGCAGTGTGTACAAGCCGGCCGACCTGCTCGGCTCGTCGTACGCCACGCTCGACGCCGCCGCCAAGGCCAATGCCTGGCCCACCCGTGACCAGCTCAAGGGCAAGTTCATCTTCGAGCTGATCCCGGGCACGGTGGAGAAGGCCAACCCGTTCGACCACTACTGGACGGACGAGGAGTACGGGGACCACCTGCGCGATCTGTACGCGGCCGGGAACATCTCGCAGGCCCAGGCCTTCCCGGCCGTACTCGGTGCCGAGAACGGGGATCCGAGGACCAGCAGGTACGACTCCTCCATCCAGCCCTGGTTCGTGTTCTTCGACGGCGACGCGGCGACGTACGTGAACAACGGCTACGACACGTCGTTCTACGCGACGAACCACTACATCCTGATCATGACGGACGCCGCCGGCGTCTCCCCTGCGATCTCCTCGACCAGTCCGACGGACGCCGAGGCCGCGGCCCGGCTGGCGCTGCTCGCCGCCGACCACGCCAGCATCATCACCTCCGACTGGTCGGCGAAGTCGGCGTCCGTGCTCGGCGGGGTGGCGGCCCGCGGCTGACAATTCACGCGCGCCCACGGGGATCCGGCACGCCGCGGCGGGGAATACGACATACGCAGTTGCAATTCGTGTCACCCCACTGGCACCCAGGGAGCCCCCCACATGCTGCACGGAATCGACGTGAGCGCGTACCAGTCGTCGAGCTACGACACGGATGGCCTCTCCTTCGTCTTCATCAAGGCGACGGAGGGGCATTCGTACGTCAACCCCAAACTCGCCGCCCAGGCCAAGACCGGACGCGACGCCGGACTGGTCGTCGGCTTCTACCACTTCCTCTGGCCCGGCAACCTCACCGCCCAGGCCGAGTACTTCGTCCGGCACGCCCCCGAGAGGGCGGGCGAGATCCTCGCCGTCGACTGGGAGACCACCGGCGACGGCACCCACGCGAGCCACGCCGAGAAGGACTCCTTCATCCGCAAGGTGAAGGCACTCCGCCCGAACAACCGGGTGATTCTCTACACGAATCGCACCTACTGGCTCACGGTCGACACGACCTCGTACACCGGTGACGGCCTCTGGATCGCCGACTACGTCAGCGCCGGCCACCCCCGCATCAAGGCCCACTGGCTTTTCCACCAGTACACCAGCGACCCGCACGACAAGGACGTGGCCGGCTTCGCCGACAAGGCCGCCCTCAAGTCCTGGGCGTCGAAGAAGGGCTGAGCTCCCCCGCGGCGGCCGGGCCCGGCGGCACAACGGTCAGCCGCGGAAGCCCTCCGGGCGTTCCGGGGACGCCTCGGCCAGGGCGCTGCGCACCCCTTCGACGCCCGCGCGCAGCCCGTACACCGGGGTGCCCGGCTGCTGGCGCCAGGAGTCGTCGATGCCGCCGTTGTCCACCGTGTCGAAGCCGAGTTCGTCGATCAGGGCGAGGACGACCCGCTTGGCGGCCTCGTCGTCGCCGGAGACCGGGAGGGCCTGGCGCCCGGGGTCCCCGGCGGGGCGGCCGCGGTCCAGGATGTCCTGGGCGAAGGTGCCGTTGAAGGCCTTGATCACCGGGTGGCCGATCTGCCGCTCGGTCCACCGGCTCTCCGTGATGCCCTCGTCCTCGATGCCGGCGATCCGGCCGTCCCGCTCCCGCGGGTAGTAGTTGTTGGTGTCGATCACGGCGACGTTCTCGGCGGCGCCGTCCGCCCGCGGCACCTCCGCCGCCGGGTCCGAGTGTCGGGTGACCGGACGACGACCCGGGGTGCGGCGGAGGCAGGCCCCGCCCCGCCGCCCGCGTCTGCCGGCGCGGTCCTGCCGGCGGTGGACCGGGCATGCGAAAGGGGTGCCCCGCTCCAGGAGCGGGGCACCCCCCTTGCCTCACTTGTCCAGGTAGGCCCAGAACTCGTCGAACGACAGGACCTTGTCGCCGTTGAGGTCGCGGGTCTTGATGATGGCCTCGGCCACCGTGTCGGTGACGTTCCAGTCGCCCCCCTTCGCGAGAGCGGACTTGAACTCGGCGGCGGTGATGAACCCGTCACCGTCCGCGTCGATCCGCTGGAACTGCTCGCGTGCCTCGTCGATGTCCGCCACCGATCCGCCCCTCTTGTTCGTTTCTCTGCTGCCGTACCGGCGTACTGTCGCAGGTCAGATTAACGGCCCGGCCAGGCCTTCAGTGCGGCGACCACCCAGCCGAACTCCTCCTCGTACCGCGGCGGTGCCGGCGCGCCCTTGATGACGGACGCCAACTCCCGGTAACGGGACACCTCGTTGCCCAGATCGATACGGCGCAGCACCGCCGCCCGGTCGGTGCCCTCCCCGAACACCTCGGTCAGCACGGCGTCCGCCTCCGGTGCCTCGGGGGCCACCCCGCGCGCTCGGGCCGCGCCGACGATGTCGAACAGCTTGCGGAGGAACCACTGCGAGGCACCCGCCGGGGTGTCCGGCCCCCGGTCGGCCGCGTTGAACTCGATCATCCTGCGCATCGCCGCCCGGAAGTCCGGGTTCTGCAGCAGCTCGGCCAGCTCCACCCAGGCGTCAACCTGTTCCGGGGTGGGTTCGTCGGGCAGCGCCACCCCGAGGGTGCGGGTCCGCTCCCGGATCCAGGGGTCGGCCGTGTCCAGCCCCTCGAAGACCTCCTCCACGAAGTCGTCCACGATCCGCTGCCGCTCGGCCGCCGACAGCCGTGCCAGTTTGTTCATCAGGGTCATCTCCTCCGCACTGGAACCACGTCGCGCCACGGTCGACAGCACTGCTCGGGTCACCTTCAGGGAGCGGATCTGCGCGTCCAGCGCCGCCACGTGCGCGGCCGCGACCTCGGCCACGGTCTGCTCGCCGGAGAGCACCGCACGCACATGCCCGAGCCCGAGCCCCAGCTCGCGAAGGGTGCGAATCAGCTCCAGGCGGGCGAACGACTCGGCGTCGTAGAGCCGGTAGCCGCCCGATGAGCGGGTCACCGGGGTGAGCACGCCCTCGTCGGACCAGTAGCGGATGGTGCGCACGGTCAGCCCGGTGGCCTTCGCCAGCTCGCCGATGGTGAGAAGTCCGGTGCCGCCTGCTGGGGGGTGTGGGGGGCCTCCCCCCGGATGACTCAGCATGTCTGCGAGTGTGGGCCTTCCAGCGGGTGGAGACACAAGAAGCCGAGGAGTGCGGTCGTGCAGACCTTGCGTGACATTCTGGACGCGGCGGCCCGGGGCGTCCTCCCCCCGCCCGACGGCCGTACGACGGTCGTGGCGCAGCCGTCCGCCCGGGACGCGGGCGTCCTCTCCTTCACCGCCCACTCGGTCGTCTTCGTCGACGAGGACCCGGAGTGGATCCACGACACCCTGCGCGCGACCCCCGCCGACGAGTTGACCGCGGCCATGAACGCGCGTTTCCTCACCGCCCTCATGGACCGCACGGGCCGGGAGCACGAGACGATCGACGCGCTGCTGGTCGCCGGCCCGCTCCCCGGCCGCCCGGACCTCCCGCTGACCGAACTGACCGGGCCCGACCACGCGCGGGTCGCCTACGCCCGGCGCCGCCGCGACGAGGTGCGCGCCTGGGCGGCGGACGGCGGGGTGGTGGTGCTCGGCCGCGGGGTCGCGGGACGCCTCGAGGTCTCCGTGGAGGTGGACGAGGGGGTACGGCAACGGGGGCTGGGCCGGGCCCTGGTGGCCGCCGCCCGGCAGCTCGCCGGGGAGCCCCTGTGGGCGCAGGTCGCCCCGGGGAACGCCCGCAGCGTACGGGCGTTCCAGGCGGCCGGGTACGTGCCGGTCGGCGCCGAGGCGCTGCTGCTCAAGCAGTGAGCCGACCCGGCTGTCGCCGATGGTCAGCGGAAGACGCCGGTGTGCCCGAGGGAGTAGCGGCCCGGCTGCGGGTAGACGGCGAGGCCGTGCGGGCCGCTGCCGACGTGGATGCGGGCCAGTTCGGTGCCGGTGCGGGTGTCGATGGCGTACACCTCGGAGTTGTACCGGCCGGACAGCCACAGCACCTTGCCGTCCGCCGACACCCCGCCCATGTCGGGGCTGCCGCCGCCGGGCAGCCGCCACTTGCCGGTCAGCCGGTTCTGGGCGAAGTCGAAGACGGAGATGGTGCCCTCGCCCCGGTTGGAGATGTACATCTCGCGGGAGTCCCGGCTGACGTACAGCCCGTGGGCGCCCTTGCCGGTGGCCAGGAAGGTCGGTCTGGCGAAGGTGTCGCCGTTCAGGATCCACATTCCGTCGGCCATCATGTCGGCGATGTAGAACCGCTTGCCGTCCGGGGAGACCTTGACGTCCTGCGGCATCGCGCCGTGGAACGGCAGTCTCTCCTGCCGGAGCACCCGCATCTTCTCGGTGTCCACCTTGAGCAGTTCGCCGCTGAACTCGCAGGAGACGATGAAGTACCGGCCGTCCAGCGAGAAGTCGGCGTGGTTGACGCCGTAGCAGCTGACCGGGACGGCCTTGACGGTCTGCATGGTGTGCGCGTCCCGGAAGACCAACTGGCGGTCGTTGGAGGCCATCACGATCGCGTATCTGCCGTTGGGCGTGAAGTACAGGTTGTACGGGTCGTGCACGGCGACCGGCTTGCCGACCCGGCCGGTCCTCGGGTCGATGGGGGTGAGGCTGTTGCCGAGGTCGTTGTTGACCCACAGGGTCTTCAGGTCCCAGGACGGCACGACGTGCTGGGGCTGCCGGCCGACCCGGATGGTCCCGGTCACCCGGTACGTCTTCGGGTCGATGACCGAGACGGTGTCGGAGTTGGTGTTCGGCACGTAGACCAGGGACGGGAAGCCTTTCACCACGGGTGAGAGGTTGCCGGGGCGGTCGGCGGCGTACACGTCCTTCGGGTCCAGGACCGGGGGCATGCCCGGCAGCCCGTCGACGACCGGCTCCGCCTTCTTCGCCGGCGGCTGCACGGCCGCGGTGGTGCCGGCGGCCGGCGTCCCGGGGCTCTCGGAACCGCCGCTGCACGCGGGCAGCAGCGCCAGGGCGGCGAGGACGGCACCGGTGGACAGCAGACGGGCGGCGTTCGTGGTTCGCATCAGCTGAACAGCTCCGTGGTGGTGACCGCGCGCAGTCCACGGCGGTCAAGTTCTTGGAGGACGGCGGGGAGGGCGGCGACCGTGTCCGGATACCCGAAGTGCATGCTCACCACCGAGCCGCCCGTGACCTCCGCGAGCACCTTGCGGGTGATGGCCGGCGCGCCGGGCCGGGTGTAGTCGAGCGAGTCGACGTCGTACGACAGCACGTGCGGGTAGCCGGCCTCGGCCGCGAGCCGGGCGACGAGCGGGGAGGCGGTCGGCGCCCTGGAGGGGCGGAACCACCTCCCGATCGATCCGGTGAGCCGCTTCAGCCGCTCGGCGCAGTCGGTGATCTCCTTGCGGGCGTCCGCCTCCGCCATGGCGTTGATGGAGATGTGCCGCTGGGTGTGGTTGCCCAGGTCATGGCCGCCGTCCAGGACGCGGCGGGCCATGGCGGGGTACGCGTCGAGCCAGCTGCCGACGGCCAGGACCGTGAGGTGGGCGCCGTGCCGCTCGGCGGTGCTGAGCAGCTGGTCGGCGAGGGCGGGGTCGCCCTGGCCGTGGAAGGTGAGGGCGACGGACGCGGCGCCGCGGGGGCCGTGGGTGATCTGGGAAGGCAGCCGCTCGGGGGAGGCCGGCGGTGACGTGGGGGCGGGGGTGGTGGGGGTGGTGGGGGGCGGTGCCGCGGTGGCCGTACCGGTGTTGCCGCAACCGGTGACGAAGGCGCCCACGGCGGTGAAGGCGGCGCCTGCGCGGAGGAGGTCGCGTCGGTTGGTGGGGGTCACCTGCACCATTTAAGGGCGAACAGGTAAGAAAATGGGCGATTGACCCGATAAGGTCCACATTTGCAGGCGGCGGACCGGTAGGGGCTGGTCGCGCCCACACGGCGGCAGCCGCACATCGGCACAGCCCCGCGCTCCTACGGGGCGCGGTCGGCCACCCGCATCTCGAACCACGTCGTCTTGCCTCGGGGCAGCAGGTCGACGCCCCACCGGTCCGCCAGCTTGTCCACCAGGAACAGTCCGCGTCCGCTGATGTCCGTCTCCTGAACCGGCATCAGACAGGGCAGCCCCCGAGACGGGTCGCGCACCTCCACCCGGATCCAGCCGGGGCGGCGGCGCATCCGCAGGCCGAACACCCGGGCACCCGTGTGCCGTACGGCGTTGCCCACCAGCTCCGAGACGAGTAAGACCGCGTCCTCCGTCATCTTGGGGCTGAGCCGCCACTGACGGAGGACGACGACCTGGACGAGCCGGCGGGCGGTCGCCGCGGACTCGGGGCGGGACGGCAGCGGAACCTCCGCGTCCGTGGGATTGCCGAACAGCTCGATCGCCCTGAGTGCCCGCTCGTCCTCGACCGCAGGCGACCAGCGCGCCGCGGCCGCACGGCTGTGTCCCCGCGGCTGTTCGATGCCCTCCAGCCCCGCCATGCCCCCATCATGGCCGCCCGGCGTGCCCTCCGGGGCCGTTCCCGAGGAATACGCCCCCGCAAAGCTTCCGCCCGATACCGGGCCTTTGGCATGTGCCGCAGGCATAGCGGCAGCCTGTGTATCCGTTCCGACCTGCGAAGACGTCCTATTGTCAGGCAATCGCCGACCCCCTCGACAAGGCGGGCTTAGGGTTGCCTTAAGGCTCCCAAAGTCCGCCCCATCGGGGGACCTGGAATCAGACGGCGCGTCAATTGCAAGTGGTTCGGGGGTTTTCACAGCAGGGCGAAGATCACAGGAACTTGGCCTTGCCCGGCCCCTCCTCCACGAAGCTCCGCATCCCGCGCTCCCGGTCCTCGGTGGCGAACAGTCCGGCGAACCAGTTCCGTTCGACGGCGAGCCCCGTCTCCAGATCGGTCTCCACGCCGGTGTCGACCGCCTCCTTGGCGGCCCGCAGCGCGATCGCCGGCCCCTGCGCCAGCTTCGCCGCCCAGGCGTGCGCCTCGGTGTAGACGTCGGCGGCGGGTACGACCCGGTCGACGAGGCCGATGGCGAGCGCCTCGTCCGCCTTGACCATACGGCCCGTGAAGATCAGGTCCTTGGCCTTGGACGGGCCGACCAGCCGGGGCAGCCGCTGGGTGCCGCCGGCCCCCGGGATGAGCCCGAGCAGGATCTCGGGCTGCCCGAGCTTGGCGTTGTCGGCGGCGATGCGGTAGTCCGCGCACAGGGCGAGCTCGCAACCGCCGCCGAGCGCGTACCCGGTGACGGCGGCGACGACCGGCTTGGGAATCCGGGCGACGGCGGTGAAGGAGTCCTGGAGGTCACGGGAGCGCAGGACCATGGCGGCATGGTCCATGTTCTGCATCTCCTTGATGTCGGCTCCCGCCGCGAAGACCTTCTCGCCGCCGTAGATGACGACGGCACGGACGTCTTCGCGCCGGGTGGCCTCCTCGGCCAGCTCCTTGAGCCGGTCCTGGGTGGCGACGTCCAGGGCGTTCATGGGCGGACGGTCCAGGCGCAGCGTGCCCACGCCTGAGGAGACTTCGAGGGTTACAGTCATGCCCCGCAGGTTAGCGGGCGTTCACCACCCCTGCTCCGGCGGCGCGGGGCCGTATCGGCACGCGGCTCCGCCGCGTGGGCGCGACCGGCCCCGCACACCCGTGGGCGAAGGACTACTTGGTCCACTCCTGCCAGGACATGTTCCAGCCGTTGAGCCCGTTGTCGGGCGACACGGTCCGGTCGTCGGAGTGCTTCACCGTCACCACGTCCCCGACGATCGAGTGGTCGTAGAACCACGCCGCCGGCAGCGCCCGGTCACCCCCGCCCCGGATGTCCCGCAGCCCCACACACCCGTGGCTCGCGTTGTAGTTGCCGAAGGCGTCGCCGCCCCAGTAGTTGCCATGGATGAAGGTGCCGGACGTGGTCAGCCGCATCGCGTCCGGCACGTCCTTGATGTCGTACTCGCCGCCGTAGCCGACCGTCTCGCCGTTCATGCGGGTGACGCGCAGCTTCTCGCTGATGACCATCTGGCCGTTCCACGTGTCGTAGCCCGGCTTGCCGGTCGTGACCGCGAGGGTCTTCACGACCTTGCCGTCCTGCATGACCTTCATCGTGTGCTTCTTGGCGTCGACGACGGACACCTGGTTGCGGCCGATCGTGAACTTCACGGTCTTGGCCTGCTTGCCGTACACCCCGTCACGGCCCTCGACGCCGTTGAGGTTGAGGGAGACGGAGACCTTCGTGCCGGACTTCCAGTAGTTCTCGGGGCGGAAGTCGAGGCGGTCGTTGCCGAACCAGTGGCCCTCGACGTCGACCGCCGGCTCGGTCTTGATGGTGATCGCCTTCTCCACCGCGGCCGGGTCGGTGATGCCCCGGGTGAAGCGGACGGAGAACGGCATGCCGACACCGACCGTGGAACCGTCCTCCGGCGTGAAGTAGCCGACGAACGTGTTCTTCGGGGTGAGCGTGGTGAAGCTGGAGTCCTCCGCCGACTCACGTCCGTCGGCGTCCTTCGCGACCGCGTGCACCGTGTACTTCGTGGAGTTGGCGAGGTGCGTCGAGGGCGTCCAGCTGACCCCGTCCGCGGCGATCGTGCCGTCGACCTGGTCGCCCTTGGCGTCCTTGACCTCGACGTCGGTCAGCCGGCCCTTGGCCGCGGTGACCTTGAGCACCCCGCTGGTGTCCACGCCGGTCGCACCGGACTTGGGGCTGATGCTGACGGTGGCCACGGACTGCTTGCTCGCCTGGGTGGTGGAGTCATCGGCGTTGGCCTTGCCCTGGTCCGCCCCCTTGGCGGAGGAGCCGCCCCCGCCGCAGGCGGTGACGGCCATGAGCAGGACGCCGGCGACGACCGCCATCCCCTGCTTCCTCCGCGCCCCCCGAACCGGCGCCCCCGATATCGGCCGCTCGTTCACAGTCGTTCTCCCCTCCCAGGGCCTGGTCAGGCCCACCCCGGCGCGTCAACCGCGCGCTCTGGCGCATATTAACCGCCGGGTTTTGAGGTTGGTGTTGGGCGAATGTCACCATTGCGTCGCAACTTATCGCCCCGCCGACGCGCCCCCCACCTGGTCACTTGACCGCGCTGCCGGCCTTCCACTCCTTCCACCCCATGTTCCATCCCCCCAGGCCGTTGTCGGGAGCGACCGTCTTGTCCTTGCTGTTGACGACCTCGATGACGTCGCCGATCAGGCTGCGGTCGTAGAACCAGCCCGCGGGCGTCTGCGAACTGCCGCCCTTCACGTCCCGCAGCCCCACGCAGCCGTGGCTGACGTTGACGTTTCCGGGGGCGTCCGGCGCCCAGTAGTTGCCGTGCAGGAAGGTGCCGGAGTCGGTGAGCTTGAGGGCGTGCGGGACGTCCGGGATGTCGTACTCGCCGCCGAAGCCGACCGTGCGGCTGTTCATGCGGGTGACGTCGTGCATCTCCATCACCACCATCCTCCCGTTGTAGGTGGTGTGCGCGGGCGCGCCCGCGGTGATCGGCACGGTGGCGAGCAGCTCGCCGTCCC
Organism: Streptomyces sp. NPDC086519; assembly: GCF_040686075.1. Lineage (NCBI taxonomy): Bacteria > Bacillati > Actinomycetota > Actinomycetes > Kitasatosporales > Streptomycetaceae > Streptomyces > Streptomyces sp. NPDC086519. The sequence goes on along the minus strand of NZ_JBFBJL010000058.1, from coordinate 21,439 downwards.
GGCGGACCTCCATGGTGTGCGCGGCCGCGTCGACCAGGGAGATCTGGCTGCGGCCGACGGTGAAGGTGAACGTCTTGGACTGGAGGCCGTAGACACCTCGGGCGCCCTCGACGTCACGGAGGTTCAGGCCGACGGTGACGACCGTGCCGGGCTGCCAGTAGCGCTCGGGGCGGAAGTCGAGGCGGTTCCTGCCGAACCAGTGCGGGCGGACCTCGACGGCGGGCTTGGCGGTGACCTGGATCGCGCGTTCGACGGCGGCGCGGTTGTCGATGTCGCGGCTGAAGGCGAGGGAGACGATCATGCCGGTGCCGACGGTGGCCCGGTTCTCGGGGGTGACGTACCCGATGAAGCGCTCGCCGGGGACGAGCGTGGTGAAGGTGGTGTGGCGGGCGGAGCGGCGGCCCTCGCCGTCGACGGCGACCGCGTCGACGGTGTACTTGGCGGCGAGCGCGAGTCTCGGTTCGTCGGGCCGCCAGGTCGTGCCGTCCGCCGCGATGTGCCCGGGGACCGGGGAGTCCTGGGCGTCCTGGGACCTGACGACGCTGACGGACTCCAGGCGGCCGCTCGGCACCCGTACCGTCAGCCGGTCGCCGGGCCGTACGGACCTGCTGCCGTCGTCCGGGGAGATGCGGATGACGTCCCCGGGTGCCGGGGGTCTGCCGCCGAGGACGCGGTCGACGCCGAGCCCGTCCGTGCTGTTCGAGGAGCAGCCGGCGGCTCCCGCCAGCAGCCCCGCCCATGTCAGTACCGCGGCCAACGCGGCCCCCGCGCGCCGTGCGCGCCCTTGTGGATGCCTCACGTGCCGTTCAACGAGCGGGCATGCCCCTGGGAAACGTGAGTGCGACGCCGGCACTGGGCAGAACAGAGGGAAGGACGACGAGCTGGGGAGCCGCCGTGCCCGGGCGCGAGCTGTCGCGGGCACGTCCGTAGCGAGCCGCCGACCGTGCCCGGGACCGGGAGTCCGGGCGCCGTCGGCTGCTCGGACGCGGGCGGGTGGGCCCCGGTGGTCGGCGAGCCGCGGGACACATAAAGGGGCCGACAGGTGACGAGCGCAGCCGAGCAGCAGGGGGCACGGGCGCGGGCCCCGAGGGCGGACGGCGCCGCGGTGGAGGGGCCCGCGGTGAACGGGACGGCCCTGCCCGTGCCGTCGGCGTGGCCGGGGGCGTCGACACCGCTCGGCGCCCGGTTCCGGGTGGGCCCGGACGGGGTGGCGGGCACCAACTTCGCGCTGTGGGCCGCCGGGGCGGAGGCGGTCCGGCTGTGCCTCTTCGACGAGCAGGGGCGGGAGACCCGAATCCCGCTGACCGAACTCACGCACGAGATCTGGCACGGGTTCGTCCCCGGTGTGCTGCCGGGACAGCGGTACGGCTACCGGGTCGACGGCCGCTGGGACCCGTGGACCGGCGCCCGCTGGAACCCGGCGAAGCTGCTCCTGGACCCGTACGCGCGGGCGGTGGACGGCGAGTTCGCGCTGCCGCCCGAGGTGTACGGGCATGTCCGGGACTGGCCCGACCAGCAGGTCGCCGACACCGTCCGCGACGACCGCGACTCGGCGCCGTACGTCCCGAAGGGCGTGGTCGTCCACGATGACGACGACTGGTCCGACGACCACCGCCCGAAGACGCCGTGGGCGGACTCGGTCATCTACGAGCTCCACGTGCGCGGCTTCACGAGACTGCACCCGGGGATACCGGAGGAGCTGCGCGGCACCTACGCCGGACTGGCGCACCCGGCCGCGGTCGACCACCTCGTCAGCCTGGGCGTGACGGCCGTCGAACTCCTCCCCGTCCACCAGTTCGCCCACGAGGACCACCTGCTCAGGCGCGGCCTGAAGAACTACTGGGGCTACAACTCCGTCGGCTACTTCGCCCCGCACGCGGCCTACGCCGCCTCCGGTACGACGGGACAGCAGGTCGGCGAGTTCAAGCGGATGGTGCGGGCGCTGCACGCGGCCGGGATCGAGGTCATCCTGGACGTGGTCTACAACCACACCGCGGAGGCGGGCGAGCTGGGTCCGACGCTGTCCCTGAAGGGTATCGACAACCGGGGTTACTACCGCCTCCAGGACCACGACGCCCGCCGCTTCGCCGACTACACCGGCTGCGGCAACACCCTGCACGTGGTCCGCCCGCACGTCCTGCGCCTCATCACCGACTCCCTCCGCTACTGGGTCACGGAAATGGGCGTGGACGGCTTCCGCTTCGACCTCGCGGCGGCGCTGGCCCGCTCGATGCACGACGTCGACATGCTCTCCCCCTTCCTCGCCGTGATCGCCCAGGACCCGGTGCTGCGCCGGGTGAAGCTGATCGCCGAGCCGTGGGACGTGGGCTCGGGCGGCTACCAGGTCGGCGCCTTCCCGCCGCTGTGGACGGAGTGGAACGACCGCTACCGCGACGCCGTCCGCGACTTCTGGCGCGGCGCCCTCCCGGACGTGCGCGACCTCGGCTACCGCCTCTCCGGCTCCAGCGACCTCTACGCCTGGGGCGGCCGCCGCCCCTACGCCTCCGTCAACTTCGTCACCGCGCACGACGGTTACACCCTGCGCGACCTCGTGTCGTACGAGCACAAGCACAACGAGGCCAACGGCGAGAGCAACCGCGACGGCTCCGGCGACAACCGCTCCTGGAACTGCGGGGCGGAGGGCGAGACGGACGACGAGGGCGTACGGGCGCTGCGCAGGCGGCAGTTGCGGAACCTGCTGACCACCCTGTTGCTGTCGACGGGGGTTCCGATGCTGGTCGCCGGTGACGAGCTGGGCCGCACGCAGCGCGGCAACAACAACGCCTACTGCCAGGACAACGACATCAGCTGGCTGGACTGGAGCCTGCTGGACGACCTCGCCTGGCGGCCGCTGTTCGACCTCACCTCCCGCCTCATCCGGCTCCGCCACCGCCACCCGGTGCTGCGCCGCCGCGCCTTCTTCTCCGGGCGCGCGCACTCGGCGGACGGCCTGCGCGACCTGGCCTGGTTCACGGCCCACGGCGCGGAGATGACCGAGGGCGACTGGTACGCGCCGGCCGCCACCCTGGGCATGTACCTCTCGGGCCGGGACATCCCGGGCCGCGACGAGCGGGGCGCCCCGGTCCTGGACGACAGCTTCCTGACCGTCCTGCACGCCGGCGACCGCCCGGCGCGGTTCGTGCTGCCGGGCCCGCCGTGGGCGGAGCGCTACGAGGTGCTGGTGGACACCGCGCGGGAGGAGCAGGCCGAGGAGCCGGGGGTGGTGCACGAGGCCGGGACCGCGATCACGGTGCCGGCACGGGCGGTGCTGCTGCTCAGGGTGGCCGGCTGAGGCGGTTCCGGGCCGTCACCCGCCCTCACGGGCCGGTGGCGGTCTCACCGAGGATCCCCCGCTGGTACGCCGTGGCCACCGCCGCCGCGCGGTCGTTGACACCCAGCTTGGCGTACAGGTGGGTGAGGTGGGTCTTCACCGTGGCCTCGCTGATGAAGAGCTCGCGGGCGATCTCGCGGTTCGAGGTGCCCCGGGCCACCAGGGCCAGCACCTCGCGTTCCCGGGCGGAGAGCGGTCCGTTGCCGGGGGTGCCGGGCGCGCGGACGGCGGAGACCAGCCGGGAGGCGACGGCCGGGGAGAGGACGGTACGGCCCTGCGCGGCGGCGCGGACGGCGGTGAAGAGCTCCTCGCGCGGGGCGTCCTTGAGCAGGTAGCCGGTCGCGCCGGCCTCGATCGCGGGCAGGGTGTCGGAGTCCGTGTCGTACGTGGTGAGGACCAGCACCTGGGCGCGGGAGCCGAGCCGGGCCAGTTCGCGGATGGCGTCGACCCCGCCGCCGCCCGGCATCCGCAGGTCCATCAGGATCACGTCCGGGTCGAGGGTGCCGGCGAGCGCGACGGCTTCGACGCCGTTCGCCGCCTCGCCGAGGACCGTGAAACCGGGGGCGGACTCGAACATGCCGCGCAGTCCGTCGCGGACCACGGGGTGGTCGTCGACGACGAGCAGCGAGATCGGGGGCTCAGGTGTCATGGCGGACCAACGGTACGCGCGCCGACAGGGCGGTGCCGAGCCCCGGTTCGGACTCCACGGTCAGGGAACCGGCGATGCGTTCGGCGCGGGCGCGCATGCCGTCCAGGCCGAAGCCGCCGGCGCGGCTGCGGGCGGGCAGGGCGAGCGAGTCGAAGCCGACGCCGTCGTCGCGGATGTCCAGGATGACCTCGCCGCCCGGGAAGCCGCCGAGGTAGGAGAGGGTGACGCCGACGCGGGAGGCGTGCGCGTGCCGGGCGGCGTTGGAGAGGGCCTCCTCGACGATGCGCAGGAGGGTGGCCGCGACCTCCTCGTGCAGTTGCTCGGCGGTGCCGGTGAGGGTGAACTCGGCGCGGGTCGCCGTCCGTTCGCCCCATTCGGCGACCGTCTTCCGCAGCGCCTCGGGCAGGCCGTCGTGCTCCAGGGCCACCGGGGCCAGGTTGTGCACGGAGCGGCGGGCCTCGCCCAGGCTGTGCCGGGCCAGCGCCAGGGCGCGTCCCACGTGCTCCTCGGCCAGCTGGGGATCGGGGGTGTTGCTGACGACCTGGAGCTGGGCGATGATCCCGGCCAGCCCCTGCGCGATGGTGTCGTGGATCTCGGCGGCGAGGCGGCGGCGCTCGTCGGCGACCCCGGCCTCCCGCGCCTGTACCAGGAGCTGGGCGTGAAGCGCGGCGTTCTCGTCGAGGGCCTGCTGCAACGCGGTGTTGGTGCGGGCGAGTTCGGCGATTGTCTCGGCCTGGGTGCGGGCGTGCGCCTGCTCCTGCGCGTGGGCGCGGGTGAAGAGGGCGACCAGTCCGCAGTTGGCGCCGAACACGATGAGGAAGCCGAACCACCACAGCAGGCTGCGCGGCGGCATCCCGCCGATCTCGCTGCCCGCCATGGTGACGGCGGTCAGGAACAGGCCGGGCAGCAGCAGCCGGCGGGTCAGCTGGCGGGCGGCACTGTAGTAGCCGGTGACGGCGTAGAAGGCGAAGAACGGGTTGAGCCAGGTGAGCATGAACCCGAGCGCCCAGCGCACGAAGTACAGCGTCACACTCGTCCGGTTCGGCCCCGGCCGCCTCCGGGCGGCCCGCCCCCAGTACAGCTGGAGCAGCAGGGCCAGGACCACCAGGACGCCGGAGACCCACATCGCCGCCCGTGTCATGCCGACCACGCGGGCCGAGCCGACCGCCGTCACCACGCCCACGGCCAGCAGCGCGTAGGGCCCCCAGCGGTCGAAGGAGGCCCTGGTCGCCGGTTCCTCGGCGTGCGTCATGGCTCCAGTCTCCGGCACCCGCTCACTCCCAGCGGAACCAGCGGGCGGCCCCGGCCGTCAGCAGGATCGTCCAGGCCGCGAGGACGCCCAGGTGCTCCCAGCCGGGCCAGTGGCCGGCGGCGGCCTGGTCCAGGGCCCGGGCCGCCGCCCCGAACGGGGTCGCCTGCACCACCCGGGCCATGGCGTGCGGCATCTCCCGCACCGGGATCCACACGCCGGCGCAGAACATCATCGGGAAGAAGACCGCCGAGCCGATCGCGCCCGCGATCCTCGTGGTGCGGGACAGCGCCGAGACGACGGAGCCGAGGGCGAGGGCCGCCGCGGCCGCGAGCAGGAGCGCCAGTAGGTAGCCGCCGGGCTGCTTCGGCAGCGGTACGCCGAAGGCCAGCCGGCCCGCGAGCAGCGCCAGCAGCGCGGAGCCCAGCGCGACCGTGCCCTGCACCACCATCTGCGCGGACAGCAGCGCGGAGGGCCGTACGGGGGTGAGCCGCATCCGGCGCAGGACGCCCCGTTCCCGGTGGCCGGTGAGTGCCTGCGGCAGCGTCTGCACACCGGACATGATCAGGGCGATCAGCACGGCGACGGGGACGTAGGCGTCGACCGGGCGCAGCCCGCCCAGGGACTTGTCGGCCTCCCGGAACGAGGGGATCGAGCCGAGGATCACGAGCAGCAGCGTCGGGAACAGGAAGACCCAGAAGACGGCGCCCGGTTCACGGCGGAACAGCCGGAACTCGGTCCGCAGCACGGCGGTGTTCATGCCGCTTCCTCCTTCGTCAGGTCCAGGAAGGCGTCGTCGAGGGTCGCGTCCACGACGCGGAGCTGGTGGGCGGTGATGCGGTGCCGGGCGAGGAGGGTGATGACGGCGTCGACGGTCTCGTCGGTGCCGGAGAGCGTGATCCGGCCGTCCTTGCGCTCGACGGAGGCGAGGGCCGGGAGAGCGGTGAGGTCGTGGTCGTCCACGGGGGCGGACGGGGTGAAGCTGATGACGGTGGCACCGGCGCTCCGGCGGATCAGCCCGGCCGGGGTGTCCAGGGCGGCCACCCGTCCCTTGTCGATCACCGCGATCCGGTCGCAGAGCCGCTGCGCCTCCTCCATGAAGTGGGTGACGAGGAGGACGGTGACCCCGCGGTCCCGGATGTCCTCGATCAGCTCCCAGGTGTCCCGCCGGGCCCGCGGATCCAGCCCGGTGGTCAGCTCGTCGAGGACGACGACCCGTGGGTTCCCGACCAGCGCCAGCGCGATGAACAGGCGTTGCCGCTGGCCGCCGGACAGCTTGCCGAACCGGGTGGCGAGCTTGCCGGCGAGCCCGAGGCGCTCGGCGAGCGGCGCCCGGTCGAGCGGGCTCGGGTAGAAGGAGGCGTACAGCTCAAGGGCCTCGCGGACGGTGAGCTTGGGCGGCAGCTCGCTCTGCTGGAGCTGGGCGCCGAGGACACGGGAGACCTTCTCGTGGTCGGCGACCGGATCGAGCCCGGTCACCCGGACCCTTCCCCCGTCAGGCGCCCGCAGCCCCTCCACGCACTCCACGGTGGTGGTCTTACCGGCCCCGTTCGGCCCGAGGATCCCGAATATCTCGCCCTCCTCGACGGCGAGACTCACCCCGTCCACGACGGCCCGGCCGCCGTAGGACTTCCGCAGGTCTGTCACTTCGATGACGGTTGGCATGCCCCGAGGGTCCCGTCCGGCCCGCGCCCGCCGCATCGCCCGCCCCGCTCGAACCGGCGTCAGCCGATCGGCCGATGCGCCGGATCCGGTGGTACGACGGCTCGAACGGGCTGGTCGTAGGTCCAGCGGCGGATTCCGGTCCGGCCAAAACTCGGTGGGCGTTGTCAGTGCCGATCCGTAGGCTCGCCCTGATGCCTGCGAAACGTGCAACCGCCAAGGACCGCTCCGCCGTCCGTGTCCTGCTGCGCCTGTGGCCGTACGTACGGCCGGTGCGGATGCGGCTGTCCATCGCCGCGTTCGTGGCGATCGTCGCCTCCTGCACGGGACTCGTGATCCCCCTCGTCCTGAAGTGGATGGTGGACGGCCCGGTGGCCGACCGCGACCCGGCCGGGGTGTGGCTCGGCGCGCTGTACCTGCTGCTGCTCGGCATCGCGGAGGCACTCCTCTTCGGGCTGCGCCGCTGGCTGGTCGCCCGGCCCCTCTCCCATGTCGAGGCGGAGATGCGGGCGGACCTCTACGGCCATCTCCAGCGTCTGCCGGTCGCCTTCCACGACCGCTGGGCCTCCGGCCAGCTGCTCTCCCGGGCCACCACCGACCTGATGCTGCTCCGCATGTTCCTCGCCTTCCCGCTGACCTTCCTCCTGGTCAACGGGGTGACGATCCTCGTCGGCGTACTGATCATGCTGGCGCAGGACTGGACGCTGGGCCTGGTCATCCTCGGCCCCGCGATCCCCGTGATCTGGACGTGCGCGACCTTCGAGAAGCGGTACGCGGACGTGGCCCGGCTCGCCCAGGACCAGGTCGGCGACCTCACCACGGTGGTCGAGGAGAGCGTGCTCGGCATCCGCATCGTCAAGGGCTTCGGCCGCCACCGCAGCCAGGCCCACGCGTTCCGCGAACTGGTACGGACCCTGCGGGGCACGGAACTGCGCAAGGCACGGATGCTGGCGATGATCTGGGCCGTCATCGTGACCCTGCCGGAGGTGGCGATCGGGGCGGCGCTGCTGTGGGGGTGCGTCCAGGTCGCGGAGCACCAGCTGAGCGCGGGGACGCTGGTGGCGTTCCTGTCGACGGCACTGGCGCTGAGATGGCCGGTGGAGTCGATCGGCTTCCTGCTGGCGATGAGCCAGGAGGCCGCCACCGCCACGGAGCGGTACTTCGAGGTGCGGGACGCGTTGCGGGAGGGCGCCGACTCGTCGTCGGCCGCGGGTGCGCCGGGGCCGGCCGCGCCGTTCCCCGCGCCCCTTGCGGGGCGCTGTTCAGCCGCCGGTCGAGCAGCGCCCCGAAGGGGCGCGGGGAACGGCGCGACCAGCCCCCACCGGTCCGCACCCGACAACGGCCCTCTCTCCTCCGCCCCCGAACCCGACGGCATCCGCTTCGAGAACGTGCGGTTCCGCTACCCGGACGCGTCCCCCGACTCACCCCCGACCCTCGACCTGGTCGACCTGCACATCCGCCCCGGCGAGTCCATGGCCCTCGTCGGCGCCACCGGCAGTGGCAAGACCACGCTCACCGCGCTCATCCCCCGCCTGCACGAGGTCACCTCCGGGCGGATCACCCTCGACGGCCGGGACATCGCGGCCATGCCCCGCGCGGAACTGCGCTCCCTCGTCGCCGTGGCCTTCGAGGAGCCCACCCTCTTCTCCGCCTCCGTCGGCGAGAACGTGCTCATGGGAGCCGACGACGGCGCCGGCGCACCCGAGTTGGCACGGGCCCTCGCCGTCGCGCAGGCCGATTTCGCGCACGCCCTCCCCCAGGGCACCGGCACCCAGGTCGGCGAGCAGGGCCTCAGCCTCTCCGGCGGCCAGCGCCAGCGCCTCGCGCTCGCCCGGGCCGTCGTCGGCCGGCCCCGCTTCCTCGTGCTGGACGACCCGCTCTCCGCCCTGGACGTGCACACCGAGGCCGCCGTCGAGGCCGCCCTCCGTGACGTACTCGCCGACACCACGGCGCTGATCGTCGCCCACCGCCCCTCCACCGTCCTGCTCGCCGACCGCGTCGCCCTGCTCTCCGGCGGCCGGGTCACCGCCGTCGGCACCCACCACGAACTGCTGCGTACCAACGCCGAGTACGCCCACCTGATGTCCGGGGAGGATCACCGCCGATGACCGCAGCCACCTCCCTGACCGCCCACGACGAGGACGACGAACGCCCTCGCCCGGATCCGGCCGACCCCGGCGGGACCGCCGAGTCCCCCACCGGCGACCCCTTCGACCGGGACGTCCTGCCCACCCCGCCCGGCGCCACCGCCACCCTGCTGCGCTCACTCCTCGCCCCCATGAAGGCGCGGGTCGCCGGCACCACGCTCCTGCTGCTGCTCCAGCAGGCGGCGGTCCAGGCGGGCCCGCTGCTGGTGGCGTACGCCATCGACACGGCCGTACCGGCGTTCCGCCGCCACGACCACGGCCCGCTGTTCGCGGTGGCGGCCGGTTACGGCCTGAGCGCGCTGCTCGCCGGCGGCCTCCAGTACGCGTTCATCCGGGCGTCCGCGCGCGTCAACCAGGACGTGCTCCTCGACCTGCGCGGCCGCATCTTCCGGCACGCGCAGGCACTGAGCATCGACTTCCACGAGCGCTACACGTCCGGCCGCCTCATCTCCCGCTCCACCACGGACGTCGAGTCGCTGCGCGAGCTCCTGGCCGAGGGCCTCCAGGAGCTGGTCACGGTCATCCTGTCCTTCCTCTACATCTCGGCGATGCTGCTCTGGCTGGACCTGGGTCTCGGCGCGGTCGCGGTGGCCAGTTTCGTACCGCTGTACCTGCTGGTCCGGCTGTACCAGCGGCGCGCGGTACGGGTGTACAAGGCGCGGTCCACGGCGATCGCGGCGGTGATCGTGAAGTTCGTGGAGACGATGAACGGCATCCGCCCGGTGCGCGCGTTCCGCCGGGAGGCCGCCAACGACGCCGAGTTCGCCGTACTGAACCGCCGCCACGAACGCACGAACGGCGACGCGCTCCTCGAAATGGCGCGGTACGTGGTCGGCTCCCGGCTGGTGGCCAACACCTCGGTCGCGGTGATCGTGCTGTGGGGCGCCTACCGGGTGGCGTCCGGCTCCCTGGAGCTGGGCGTCCTGGCCGCGGCCGTCCTCTACCTGCGACGGCTGTACGACCCGATCGACCGCCTGGGCATGTTCCTCAACTCTTACCAGTCGGCCGCCGCCTCCCTGGAGAAGATCGCGGGCCTGCTGGCCCAGACCCCGTCCGTCCCGGAGCCCTCGGTCCCGAAGGAACTGCCCCCGCCGGCGGCCGAACTCCCCGGCCGCGAGGTCGTCTTCGACGGGGTCAGCTTCGCCTACCGCACCGGCGGCGAGGTGCTCCCCCGCTTCGACCTCACCCTCCCGGCCGGGCAGACGGTCGCCGTCGTCGGCTCCACCGGCGCCGGCAAGTCGACGCTCGCCAAACTGCTCGCCCGCTTCTACGACCCCTCCACCGGCCGGGTCCTCCTCGACGGCGTCGACCTGCGCGAACTGACCGTGCCCGAACTGCGGCGCGGGGTCGTGATGGTCACCCAGGAGGCGTTCCTGTTCTCCGGCACGGTCGCGGAGAACATCGCCATCGGCCGCCCGGACGCCACCCGGGCGGAGATCGAGCAGGCGGCGAAGGCGATCGGCGCCCACGAGTTCATCACCGCGCTGCCCGACGGGTACGACACGGACGTCCGCAAGCGCGGCGGGCGCATTTCGGCGGGGCAGCGCCAACTGGTCGCGTTCGCACGCGCCTTGCTGGCCGACCCCGCGGTGCTGATCCTCGACGAGGCGACCAGTTCCCTGGACATCCCCGGCGAACGGGCCGTGCAGCGCGCGATGACGACCGTGCTCAAGGGCCGTACGGCGGTGGTGATCGCGCACCGGCTGTCCACCGTGGAGATCGCCGACCGGGTGCTGGTGATGGAACACGGACGCGTCGTCGAGGACGGCCGGCCGGCCGAACTCATCGCCGGCACGGGCCGGTTCGCTGATCTGCACAGGGCGTGGCGGGACAGTCTCGCGTAGCCGCAAGGACGGGGGTTGGCAGGGTGATCGACGCCTACGAGGATCCGGGCACGCCCGACACGCGCGGCGGCTGGTCCTACCTGTGGTGGCTGGTGGCCCGCCAGCCGGGCCGCTCGCTGGCCGGGGCGCTGCTCGGCAGCGTCTGGCTGACGCTGATGGCCGGGACGCCGTACATGATGGCCCGGGCCGTCGACGACGGCCTGGTGCCGGGCCGTATGGCGGTGCTGGCCGGCTGGTCGGCGGCGATCTTCCTCCTCGGGGCGGTCAACGCCTGGGTCAGCATCATGCGCCACCGCACGATGACCCGGGTGCGGATGGACGCGTACTTCCGCACCGTCAAGGTGGTCGTCGGGCACGCGGTACGGCTCGGCGCCGAACTGCCGCGCCGGGCCGACGCCGGGGAGATCGTCACGATCGGCGTCGCCGACGTGCACACCATCGCCCAGGCGCTGACCGTCGTCGGCCCCGGGGTGGGCGCGGTCGTCGTGTACGCGGTGGTGGCCGGCCTCCTGATGCCGATCTCGCCCCTGCTGACCGGCGTGGTGCTGCTGGGGGTGCCGGTGGTGGCCCTGATCGCGGGCCCGCTGGCCCGGCGGCTGCAGGGCAGGGAGACCGAGTACCGGGAACGCCAGAGCGTCCTCACGGCCCGCATCGGCGACCTCGCGGGCGGCCTGCGCGTCCTCAACGGCCTCGGCGGCAAGGACCTGTTCGCGGACGCCTTCCGCCGCGACTCCCAGCACCTGCGCGCCCAGGGCTACCGGGTGGGCGCGGTCGCCAGCTGGGTCCAGGCCCTCGGCATGGGCCTGCCGACGGTCTTCCTCGCCGTGGTCACCTGGATCGCGGCCCGCATGGCGGCCCGCGGCGACATCACGGTGGGCCAACTGGTCTCGGTCTACGGCTATGTCGCCGTCCTGGTGGGCCCGGTCGCGTTCTTCCTCGACATGGGCTACCAGCTGAGCCGGGGCGTGGTGGCCGCCCGCAGGGTGGTAAGTCTCCTGCGCCACGAGCCCCGACCGGACGAGGGCACCCAGCAGGCCCCGGCCGAACCGGCCGTCCTGCACGACCCGGAGTCGGGCGTACGGGTCCGCCCGGGCCGCCTGACGGCCCTGGTGGGCGCCAGTTCGACGGAGACGGGGGCGGTGGTGGACCGCCTGGGCCGCTACACCCCGTCGAACGCGACGTGGGGAGAGGTACGCCTGGACGCCGTCCCCCTGCCGGAGGTACGCACCCGCATCCTCGTCGCCGACAACGACGCCCACTTCTTCGCCGACACGTTGCGCAACGCACTGGGCGCCTACGACGCGCCCCGAAGGGGCACGGGGTCACATCACCTGCGCGGCTGCCACAACGCGCCCCATAGGGGCGCGGGGCTGTACCGAATGTGCGGCTGCCGCCGCGCGGGCGCGAGCAACCCCGACGCACCCGCACCCACCGACGCACCTCAAGCCGCACCCCCGTCCCCACCCACCGACGCACCTCAAACCGCACCCCCCTCCGCACCCACCGACGCACCTCAAACCGCACCCCCCTCCGCACCCACCGACGCACCTCAAACCGCACCCCCGGCCGCACCCCCGTCCGCGGACCTCACCCAGGCCCTGCACGCCGCCGCGGCCGACGACATCGTCCAGGCCCTCCCCCACGGCCTCGACTCCGAACTCACCGCCCAGGCCCGCGACCTCTCCGGCGGCCAGCGTCAACGCATCCGCCTCGCCCGCGCCCTCCTCGCCGACCCCGAGGTCCTCCTCGCCGTGGAACCCACCTCCGCCCTGGACGCCCACACGGAGGCCCTCGTGGCGGAGCGCCTGCGCACCGCCCGCGACGGCCGTACCACTCTCCTCACCACCACCTCCCCCCTGATGCTGGCCCACGCCGACGAAGTGATCTTCCTGGTCGACGGCAAGGCCGCCGCGACCGGCACTCACGAGGGACTGCTCGACCGCGCACCCGGATACCGGGCCCTGGTGGCCCGGGACACGGAGGACGAGGAGGTCGTACGGTGACGACGAGCCAGCTGCCCGTCGCCGGCCGCGCCGACGTCCGCCGGGCCGCCCTCCGCCTGGTGAAGGCGGACCGCGGTGCCTTCGCCGCCGCCCTGCTGCTGAACGCGGCCGCGGCCGGCGCCGGCCTGGCCGGCCCGTGGCTGGTCGGCCGGATCGTGGACGAGGTACGGGCCGGCCGCGGGGTCGGCGCCGTGGACCACCTCGCCCGGTGGATCCTGCTCTGCTCCCTCGCCCAGCTGCTGCTCGCCCGCTCGGCCCGCTACCTGGGCCACCGCTTCGGCGAGCGGACCCTGGCCCGCGTCCGCGAGGAGTTCGTGGACCGGGCCCTCGCGCTGCCCGCGTCGGTCGTGGAGCGGTCCGGCACCGGCGACCTGACCGCGCGCGGCACGGGCGACGTGAGCACCGTCGGCACCACCCTGCGGGACGCCGGGCCGGAGCTGCTGGTCAACACGGTGCAGGCGCTGTTCGTGATGGGCGCGGTGTTCGTCCTCGACCCGGCGCTGGCCGCGCTCGGGGTGCTCGGACTGACCCCGGTCTGGCTCGCGCTGCGCTGGTATCTGCGCCGGGCCCGGGACGGCTATCTCGCCGAGGGCGCGGCGACCTCCGGGGTCGCGGAGATCGTCACGGCGACGGTCACGGGCGCCCGGACGGTGGAGGCGTTCCGGCTCCAGGAGCAGCGGATCACGGCGAGCCGGGACGCACTGGAGACCAACCGGAAGGCCCGCTTCTACACCCTGTGGCTGCGGACCGTGTTCTTCCCCGCCGTCGAGGTGTCGTACGCGGTGCCGGTGTCCGGCGTGCTGCTGGTCGGCGGGCTGCTGCACGTCGGCGTGGGCGTGGTGGTGTCGGCGGCGCTGTATCTGCGGCAGTTCACGGAACCGCTGGACCAGATCCTGATGCGGGTGGAGCAACTCCAGTCCAGCGGCGCCTCGTTCGCGCGGGTGGAGGGGCTGGCGCGGGCCCCGCGGGCGGTGGCGGACGGCGCGGCGCCCGCTCCGGCGGACGACCGGATCGACGTGCGCGGGGTGCGGTACGCCTACGAGCGCGGCGGCGAGGTGCTGCGCGGGGTGGATCTGACGGTGCGGCCCGGGGAGCGGCTCGCGGTGGTCGGGCCGTCCGGCGCCGGGAAGACGACACTGAGCCGCCTGCTGGCGGGCGTCGACGCGCCCGGCTCGGGCACGGTGACGGTGGGCGGGGTGCCGATCGCGGGGCTGGAACCGGAGCGGCTGCGCCGCCAGGTCGTCCTGGTCACCCAGGAGCACCACGTCTTCCTCGGCACGGTCCGGGACAACCTGCTGATCGCCGACCCGGCCGCGACCGACGCCGGTCTGTGGACGGCGCTGGCCGCCGTCGGCGCCGACGACTGGGTGCGCGGCCTGCCCGACGGCCTGGACACCCCGCTCGGCACGGGCGGCCCGGCCACCGACGGCTCCCGGGCCCAGCAACTGGCGCTGGCCCGGGTGGTGCTGGCCGACCCGCACACGCTGATCCTGGACGAGGCGACCGCGCTGCTGGACCCGGCGACCGCCCGGCACACCGAGCGCGCCCTGGCCGCCGTACTCGCAGGCCGTACGGTCATCGCCATCGCCCACCGGCTGCACACCGCCCATGACGCCGACCGGGTGGCCGTGATGGAGAACGGCCTGCTCACCGAAGTCGGCACGCACGACGAGCTGGTGGCGGCGGGCGGCGCGTACGCGGCGCTGTGGGCGACCTGGCACGGCGAGAAGGCGCCCTGAGCCGCGGTCACCGCCGCGGCCTCTGCCGCCCTTGACGCCCTTGACGCCCTTGACGCCCTTGACGCCCTTGACGCCCTTGACGCCCCCTCAACGATCCGCATACCGAACATGAACATCCGGTCAACGAACGATTTCCGGCCAAGTTCCTGACGCGGTCCTGACAGGTGGCGTTTTCTGCTGCCACTCTTCCCACGGCCGACTCACAGCAACCCCACAGATTCGCCCCACCGCTGCTGTCGAGCCGGGTACTGCACACGCACGTGGTTCCGCGTTCCGCCCAGTTCTGCCCGGCCGGCCCACCCGCCGTCCGGGTCTCCCCTGGCCGTGCGACCCGCGGCCATGCAGAAGGAGTCAGTGTTGAGAAGCAGTTCCTCGCGCAGACGCACCCCCCACAGCACCCCCCACAGCACGTACCGGCGCACCGCTGCCGTCGCCCTCGCGGGCGTCACCGCCCTGATCGCCGCCGCCGTCCAGTCGGGCACCGCCAGCGCCGCCCCGGCGGCCCCGCAGTCCGGCCGGGCCAACCCGGCCCACGCGGCCGTCAAGCTCTCCCCCTCGCAGCGCGCGGAGCTGCTCCGCGACGCGAGCGCCGAACGGGCCGCCACCGCCAGGGCGATAGGCCTCGGCGCCCAGGAGAAGCTGATCGTCAAGGACGTCGCCAAGGACGCCGACGGCACCCTGCACACCCGCTACGAGCGCACCTACGCCGGTCTCCCGGTGCTCGGCGGCGACCTGATCGTCGACACCGCCAGGTCGGGCGCCACCGAGCGGGTCATCAAGGCGAACAGCCACACCCTCAAGGTCGCCGACCTGACCCCGGCCAAGAGCGCGGCGAGCGCCGAGAAGACGGCCCTCGCGGCCGCCAGGACGCTGGGCTCCACCAAGTCCGCGGCCGACGGCGCCCGCAAGGTGATCTGGGCCGGCTCGGGCACCCCCGTCCTCGCCTACGAGACGGTCGTCGGCGGCTTCCAGGACGACGGCACCCCCAACCAGCTGCACGTCATCACCGACGCCGCCACCGGCAAGAAGCTCTTCGAGTACCAGGGCGTCGAGAACGTCACCGGCACCGGCAACACCCAGTACAGCGGGACGGTGTCGCTGTCGACGACCCAGTCGGGCTCGACGTACAACCTGACCGACGGCGACCGCGGCGGCCACAAGACGTACAACCTGAACCACGGCACCTCGGGCACCGGCACGCTGTTCTCCCAGTCGAGCAACACCTGGGGCAACGGCACCACGTCGAACGCCGCCACCGCGGGCGCCGACGCGCACTACGGGGCCGCGGAGACCTGGGACTTCTACAAGAACACCTTCGGGCGCAGCGGCATCAAGAACGACGGCGTCGGCGCCTACTCCCGCGTGCACTACGGCAACTCGTACGTGAACGCCTTCTGGGACGACAGCTGCTTCTGCATGACCTACGGCGACGGCTCCAACAACGCGGACCCGCTGACCGCCCTCGACGTGGCCGGCCACGAGATGAGCCACGGCGTCACGTCGAACACGGCCGGCCTCAACTACAGCGGTGAGTCCGGCGGCCTGAACGAGGCCACCTCCGACATCATGGGCACCGGCGTGGAGTTCTACGCCAACAACTCCACCGACGTCGGCGACTACCTCATCGGCGAGAAGATCGACATCAACGGCGACGGCACCCCGCTGCGCTACATGGACCAGCCCAGCAAGGACGGCGCGTCCAAGGACAGCTGGTACTCGGGGCTCGGCGGCCTCGACGTGCACTACTCGTCCGGTCCCGCCAACCACTTCTTCTACCTGCTGAGCGAGGGCAGCGGCGCCAAGGTCGTCAACGGCGTCAGCTACAACTCGCCGACGGCGGACGGCCTTCCGGTCACCGGTATCGGCCGGGACAAGGCGCTGCAGATCTGGTACCGCGCGCTCACCACCAAGTTCACCTCGACCACCAACTACGCGAGCGCCCGCACCGGCACCCTCGCGGCGGCGGGCGAGCTGTACGGCACCACCAGCGCCGAGTACAAGGCGGTGCAGGACGCCTGGGCGGCCGTGGCGGTCGGCTCGCGCTCCGGCGGTGGCGGCACGGGCACCTCGTACGAGAGCAGCACGCCCGTGTCGATTCCGGACAACGGGCCCGCGGTCACCTCGTCCATCACGGTCTCCGGCCGGACCGGGAACGCGCCGAGCAACTTGCAGGTAACGCCGAATATCAGCCACACCTGGCGCGGCGACCTGGTGATCGATCTCGTCGGCCCGTCCGGAACGTCGTACCGCCTGAAGAACTTCAGCTCGTCCGACTCGGCGGACGACGTGACGGACACCTACACGGTGAACGCCTCGTCCGAATCGGCCAATGGCACCTGGAAGTTGAAGGTCCAGGACCAGGCCGCGCAGGACGTCGGCACGATCAACGGGTGGAAGCTGACCTTCCCGTAACCGCAGGTTGCGCACGCGCGCGCCGGGCGCCGTCCAGGGGGAGCGTCCCCTCGGGCGGCGCCCGTTTTACATGGTCGCAACGTTCACCCAACACCTGCTTTTCGGCCAACATCACTTCAGGGTCATGACATGTACGCGACCTTGATGTCACTCTTCCATCACCCGTCGCACAGCACAGCAACTTCACAACCCCACAGTCGGGTCGGAAGCCCCAACTCCGCCCGAACTCCCCACATCCTGAAGGAGCTTGAGTGAGCCCCCGCTACGCGCGTCACAAGCGCACCACGCTCGCCATCGCCACCGCTGTCGCCGCCGGCGCCCTCCTCACCACCGGTATGACCGCGAACGCCTCGGCCGCCGACAAGCAGCCGCTGGCCGCCGCCCCCACCCTGCTCTCCAACTCCGCCCGCACCGCCCTCATCCAGAAGGCGGAGGCGAACGTCGCCGAGACGGGCCGGCAGATAGGCCTCGGCGCCAAGGAGAAGCTGGTCGTCAAGGACGTCGTGAAGGACGTCGACGGCACGGTCCACACGCGCTACGAGCGCACCTACGCGGGCCTGCCCGTCCTCGGCGGCGACCTCGTCGTCCACACCTCCAAGGCCGGCAAGACCGAGGGCGTCACCAAGGCGACCAAGGCGACCATCAAGGTGGCCTCCCTGAAGCCCCAGCTCACCGTGGCCAAGGCCGAGAAGGCGGCTCTCACCGCCGCCAGGACGCTGGGCTCCACCAAGTCGGCCGCCGACGGCGCCCGCAAGGTGATCTGGGCCGGCTCGGGCACCCCCGTCCTCGCCTACGAGACGGTCGTCGGCGGCTTCCAGGACGACGGCACCCCCAACCAGCTGCACGTCATCACCGACGCCGCCACCGGCAAGAAGCTCTTCGAGTACCAGGGCATCGAGAACGCCACCGGCACCGGCAAGACCCTGTACTCGGGCACGGTCAGCCTCACCACCACGCTGTCGGGTTCGACGTACTCGCTGACCGACGCCTCCCGCGGCGGCCACAAGACGTACAACCTGAAGCACACCTCCAGCTCCGGCACCGGCACCCTGTTCACCAACACCACGAACACGTGGGGCACCGGCACCGCTTCCAGCTCCAGCACCGACGTGACCGCGGCCGCGGACGCCGCCTACGGCGCGCAGGAGACCTGGGACTTCTACAAGAGCACCTTCGGGCGCAGCGGCATCAAGAACGACGGCGTCGGCGCCTACTCCCGGGTCCACTACGGCAGCTCGTACGTCAACGCCTTCTGGGACGACAGCTGCTTCTGCATGACCTACGGCGACGGCTCCGGCAACACCCACCCGCTGACCTCGCTGGACGTGGCCGGCCACGAGATGAGCCACGGCGTCACCTCCAACACCGCCGGTCTCAACTACAGCGGTGAGTCGGGCGGCCTGAACGAGGCCACCTCGGACATCTTCGGCACGGGTGTCGAGTTCTACGCGGCCAACGCCTCGGACCCCGGTGACTACCTCATCGGCGAGAAGATCGACATCAACGGCGACGGCACGCCGCTGCGCTACATGGACCAGCCCAGCAAGGACGGCGGCTCCGCCAACTACTGGTCCTCCTCGGTCGGCAACCTCGACGTGCACTACTCGTCCGGTGTCGCGAACCACTTCTTCTACCTCCTCTCGGAGGGCAGCGGTTCGAAGACCATCAACGGCGTCAGCTACAACTCGCCGACGTACAACGGCTCCACGGTCACCGGCATCGGCCGGGACAAGGCCCTGCAGATCTGGTACAAGGCCCTGACCACGTACTTCACGTCGACCACCAACTACAAGTCGGCCCGGACCGGCACGCTGTCCGCGGCGGCCGCGCTGTACGGCTCCGGCTCCGCCGAGTACAACGCGGTGGCGGCGGCCTGGTCGGCGGTCAACGTCAGCTGACCGAGCACCGAGCGGCACGGCGGGCCCCCGGGGAGAAGGCTCCCCGGGGGCCCGCCCTACGCTCTGTCCCATGTCCTTCACGTACGAGGCGGTCGGCGCCACCCGCGAGAACCTGGCCGCCTGCCCGCCTGGCTTCCACCCGCTGCATGTGCGCACGCGCATAGGCGAGGGCCAGGAGGTCTTCCACCGGGCCGCCGAGGCGGTCCTCACCTGGGAACTGCACCGCGCCCTCGGTGTGGGCATCGACGCCGCCGCCGACCGCGCGGCCCCCGGCGTCGACGTCACCGTCACCCTGGCCGGCCTCCTCAGGGCCCCCTGCCGAATAGTCTGGACGGCCGAGGAGTCCCGGCGGGCCGGCTGGGCCTACGGCACCCTGCCCGGCCACCCCGAATGCGGCGAGGAGGCCTTCGTGGTCGACCGCACGGGCGACGGCACGGTCTGGCTCACGGTCGCCGCCTTCAGCAAGCCCGCCAAGTGGTACGCCCGCGCAGGCGGCCCGGCGACCCGGGGGTTGCAGCACGCGTACGCACGGCGCTGCGGGGCGGTGCTCAGGAGGCTGTGCGCGGAGCAGGCCGAGGACTGACCGGCGATTCACGTCCGTCGGTGCCGCGGAGAGATCGCCGTGGGGGCCGCGGCCTGCCGCTCGGTCGGCCGCCCCGCTCGCCCGTCGTCGTGGATCAGACGTAGGTGTAGGGGAAGGCGTTGCTGTTGCCGGCCGGGGTGTGGACCTGGACGCTGACGCTTCCGGCCGCGTGGGGCGGAGCCGTGGCGACGACGAGGTTGTCCGAGATCACGGTGAACGCGGCCGGGTTTCCGCCGAAGGTCACGGAGTCGGTGAAGGTGAGGTTGGAGCCGCCGATGGTGATGGCCTCACCGCCCGACGTCGAGCCCGTGTCCGGGGTGAGCGACGTGATCACGGGGGTGCCCAGGTACGTGTAGTACGGGTTCCCGAGGCCCACGGTGCTGGTGCCGCCGGGTGTGGTCACGGTGACCACGACCGTGCCGGTTCCGGCAGGGGCGATCGCCGTGACCTCACTGTCGGAGACCACCGTGAAGCCGGTGGCGGGGTTCGCGCCGAAGTCGACGGCGGTGGTGAGGGCCAGGTTGCTGCCGGTGATGTCGACGCTGGTACCGCCGGACTCCGGACCGAAGTGCGGCTCCACGTCGAAGACGACGGGGGCGGCGACGTAGGTGTACGGCAGTGCGTTGCTGGTGCCGCCCGGCGTGGTCACGGTCACGTTCATCGTGGACGGCACTCCTGGGGGAGCGGTGACGGTGACCGAGGTGGCGGTGACGCCGGTGATGGTGGCGGGGGTGAACCCGAAGAGAACCAGCGTGGTGCCGGTCAGATTGGTGCCGGCGATGACGACGGTGTTGCCGCCCGCCATGGGCCCGTCGGGGGGAGTGAGGCTGCTGATCGTGGGCGCCGGAACGAAGGTGTAGGTGTAGGGGAGCGGGTTGCTGACACCCCCCGGCGTGGTGACCGTGACGTTCACGGTCCCGCTTCCCGCGGGCGTGATCACCGTGATCTGTGTGGGGGTGACATGGGTGATCGCGCCGGGACTCGCGCCGAAGAGAACCAGCGTGGCACCCGAGAGGTTGGAGCCGTTGATGACCACGGTGGTCCCACCCGCCGCGGGCCCGCTCGGCGGAGCCAGACTGGTGATGGTCGGAGCCGCCACCGCGGTGTAGGTGAAGGTCACGTTCTGGGTGCTGGTTCCCCCCGGTCCGGTGACCGTCACGTTGACCGTTCCGGTGCCTGCCGGGGTCGTGGCCGTGATCTGTGTGTCGCTCACGACGACGACGTTGGTGGCGTGAGCTGAACCGAACCTGACCGCGACGGCGCCGGTTAAACCGGAACCGGTGATCGTGACGGCGGTGCCTCCCGCCTGACTGCCTTGACTGGGGCTGACGCTGGTGACTACGGGTGGTGCCATGATGCTTCTTCTCCTTCTTGTGCCGTGCGGACGACCGCGCCCTGGCCGGACGACTGTCGGCCAGGGCGGGAGGGGCACCGTCGGCCGCGCCATGCGAGGCGGCCGACGGCGGCTGCGCGTGGTGCCGTACCCGCCGAGGTCGTCAGGTGCAGGTGCAGGCCCTTGCGGGCCCCGGCTCGCCACGGATTTCAGCGGAGGCTGCCTGAGCGAGGTGAGAGGGGACTCGTTTCCTCTCGTGCCCGGGCGCGAGAGGGCGAGTCGGGCGCGGAACGGGACGGGTACCAAAGTCACGGTGGTACCGAAGCGCTCACTCAATGCGAGTGAACCAAAAGAGCGATAAGCGCGGGAGGTGCAACAAGGTATTTTCGGAGGCTTGTGTGACTGTCTGAAAAAGCTTCGCAATTGCGCCCCGCACGCCGGAGCGCGCTCCGCCGGAGAAACGCCCCGCGCCCCTGGCACAGGCCCGGGGCGCGGGGGGGTCGGACCACCGGGGGGCACCCCCCCGCGCACCCCCGGCCGCCCGCCCGGGCCCGATCGGGAGAGCACACCGCAGAACACCCGTCACACA